>JAJQAL010000013.1 GCA_021203815.1 Coprobacillus sp.
CCTTTATAAAATAAAGGGGGTGGATACCCCTACTAGCGATATATCTAGACAAGATGACACTAGTCTCATATATAATGATAGTAAGGAAGATAAGATTATGGGAAAAGTTGAAATCACTCTTAAAGTAGAAGGGATGATGTGCGCGCACTGCGTTGAACATGTTAAAGAAGCGCTACTAGGCGTTAAGGGAGTAGAAAGTGCCTCCGTATCCCTAGAAGGGAAAAGCGCTGTAGTAAGAGGCGAAAACATTAAAGAAGAGAAGCTATTAAAAGCGGTAGAAAAAGCGGGTTATAGCGCCACTATAACGGAGAAAGAATAACTAATATTTGTTATAACGTATATGCAAAAAAGCAGCCAATTACTTGGCTACTTTTTCGCGGGTGTAATAATTTATCTATAGTAAATAAATTATAAGCAATTAAGTTTTTGTATAGTGATTAGTTAGCTTCATCACTATCTGATGAGAGATAAGAAACCTCAATAATTGAATTAGTGAGGAAATAGTCTGAGTTCTCACCAATATAGGAGACAAACTCACTAATCGCACTTTCATCAGCTGTTTGACCGCTCTCATCGTCTTCAGTAAGGGAGACTACAAGTCCAAACTCAAGGCTTTGACTAGAATAAGTGAAGTCAGAAGTTAGGGAAGCACTAATCCCATCTTCTCCAAATAGACCCTCTCCAATAGCATTGCTAATGGCATCAGTATCAAGAGCATCGACGGCTTCTCCATAGATCCTTGCTCCACATCCGAAGAAATCACGATTGATATATAGGAGTGGGTTCTCACTGAATGCTTCTTGGGTATAGGCTCCAAAGTTCTCATAAGTGTCGAGTGTTTTATTAAGGGCAGAATTAGAACCTGTGTCAATTCGATGCCAACAGATAACATCATCGCTTGTATCATAGTATGCAGTTAAGTGAGAAGTCGAAACTGAGTTTGAGAGAACACCATTTCCATATCCTGTTAATTTGATAGTAGAAATAGTAGAACTAGCAAACTGAACGGTAACAATGGGAATATCACAGTCGAGGAGATAACTTGTTTGTGTATCGCCATCATCATCGGTATAAGTACCAACTATGAGAGTGGTTTCAATTTCGGCTTTCCCAGTATAAGTGTAGACATTTTCTTCATTCTCAGTAGTATACACACCAATATTAGTAAGGCTTAGAGTGATTGTACCGCTATAAGTAGTAACACTCTCATAGGTGCGTTCTGTAACAGTAACAGGTTCAGCAACATTAGAGGATACTTCAGTAACGTAATTAGTGACAAAATTAGATTCGTTCTCGCTGATAAAGCCTTCTATTTCGCTGAAGGAGTCACTACTAACTTCTTTAGGAGCACTTGTGTCAAGTGCTAGATCCATTGTAATATCAAACTCTAAATTGTAATCAGTTCCAAGAAGACTGACAGTAAAGTAAGTAGGAATATAGGCATAGATAGAGTCTTTACTATGGTCATCATAGACTGAGACACTTGCTTCTACTTCTCCAATAGCGGATGTTGTATCAGTGGGTGCCCCTCCATCAAGAGAGAGAGTATACTCATCACCAATCACATTGATACCGCTTGTAATCTCGCTAGATGTAACTAGCTCTGGGATACTGGTAAGAAGTGAGTCGACATCAAGTGGGTTCTCGCTTACAATATCACCAATGCCGTCGAAGATTCTCTGCCCGCATCCGAACATATCTTTTGTGACATAATAAAGTGGATTTTTAAGGTACTCACTGGTTTCAAATGATCCAAATACTTCATACGTATTGATATTAGTGCCAACACCTTTATCGATACGATGATAGTAGACATTATCTTCTTCACTATCGTAATAAAGTGATAGGTGAGAAGTATCTACAGGATCAAGAACATTTCCTCCATATCCAGTAAGCTTAACTTCAATAAAAGAGAGACTTACTGATTCGATAGGAATTTCACAATCGAGCCAGATGGTATAGTGCTCGTCACCATAGGTACCAATAGTAAGAGTGGTAGGAATATCAACATCTCCATAGTATGATCCATTCCCAATAACTCCTGTAACAGTGGTACCTAGACCTAAGTTAATAGTGCCGCTAAAGGTATAGAGGGACTGAGAGACATAAGTTCTCTCAGCGGGACTCTCACTACTATCAGTAGAGCATTCCTCTCCGGTACATGTATCCCCTTCAGTGTCATTATCCTCATTATCACAGGCCCCTAGTAGGCCCACTCCAAGAGCACCAACAACACATAGAGTGGATAAACTAAATAGTTTTTTAAATTTCATTGAATAAAGCCTCCAAGTAAATTATTTAGGGTTAATTCGTTTAAGAGAACGAACTACTGCATCTTCCTCATAGTTATTCTTTTTAGCGAATTCAATAACAAATTGAATAAAGATTTATAAGTGAGATGAGAAATCAGGGTTCTTCATCATCAGGCTCGGTGTCGCCACCTTCATCACCTTCAGGTGCGCAGGTGCATTCACCACACTCACAGCTGCCTTCAGCGCAGTTGCACTGACCTAGGACACAAGATTCACATCCACAGGAGCACTTAAGCTCTGTATTAAGCGACAATTTATCAACAATCTTGTCTTGGATGAAATAGCACTCACAGCCTTCACTGCAGCACTCGCAGTCTTCATCGCACTCTCCGTCGCATTCACACTCTTCGCAGGTGCATGTATGCGCTTCGATATAAGAAGTGAATTTTGTAAATGGATCCTGACCCTCACTATATGATGGAGCGGTCTCGCCAGACTTATCACTATCAAGAGTAAGGCCAACACTGAGATCAAGGCCAAGAGAACCAAGATCAATATTTACTAAGGCATAAATGCCAGTAATAGCATCATCCGTTGGGTCAAGAGTCACAGCAAGCTCTGCTTTATCCATATCAAAGGACTCACTAGAGATAAAGCCGCCAATGGAAAGTCCTAGATCATATTTTCTGCCAATGACATTTTGTTCTTCTTCATCAAGAACCTCGGTAAGACTACCACTAGTAATAAGGCCATTAAAGGATGAAGGAATACCAAAACCAAGGTCAAGGCCGCCATCATCATCGCCTCCACCAAGAGCACTCATTACAGTGTCACCACTTCCGAGCATATCACCAAGGACAATTCTAATAGGAGCGGACCCAAAGAAGGAACCACTCATCTTGCCCCAAACTTCGTATGTATTATAGGTTTGATCCACAGTGTAATCATTTTCGGTTGCTTCGGTATTCTCGTCGTCATCATAATATTTAGTTGCAGATGCCGCGACTGCTTCAGTGTAAGTGTGTCCAACACCGGTATCAGTACGATGGAAATAGGTATTGCCATCCGTGCTGTCGTAATAGATTGTGACATGACGTGACTCTACGCCACTATCATCAGACCAATAAGCAGCCGTGGTGGTACCAAATAAACCTGTGGATGCTTCATGGAAAGTTTTCGTGGTTAAATTACCACCATCAGAAACAAGACTTTTCACCTCAACATCGCAGTCAAGAAGCATCGTGAACTCACCATCATCGCCAATCTTCATAACAAGGGTTGTGGGGATATTCACTCCGTAATCAATTTTGATTCCTAAAAGTTCCATGTAGTACCCAAAATTAATATCGCCTGTAAGGTAGAAGTAGCGGTAATTCACGATATCCACAATGGAAGAAACGAGTGAACCAACACTACCAAGATTTTGATATAGGGATTGCTCCACAGGAGTGGTTACCTCTAAACCTTTCTTTGTGGTAAGAGATAAATCAATACTAAGAGTAAACTCGCCTAGTTCAACTTCACTGCACTCTAGGCCGGTGCACTCAGAATTATTATTAGTACGGATTAAAATACTATCATCAATTCCAAGAGAAATAAGAGAGAAGGCAAAAGCGGGACTTCCATCTTTTGCAGTGGTTAGGTCCATAGCGCCAAGATCATTAACTAAATCCATAACCTGGAAATCAGTTAGATCGAGACCAAAGAGCGCTTCCCAGTCCACACTACTAGCGTCTTCGTCATCAGATGAGAAGAGATTAATTAAATCTCCAATATCGGAGTTCTCCATATAGAAGTGAACAGCGTTTCCAACGCCCTCACTCCAGTAGGAGTCTTCTCCATAATCAACATAAACCGCGCTATCGAGATAGGTGACACCAAGGGTAATGTTATACTCATTATATTTAATGGTTAAATCACCACCAATAGCAAGCTTAGAGCCATCCCAGCTTAAATCAGAAGAATCAAGAGGAATAACGGCCTCTCCATTAGAGAATTCAAGGCCGACTTCAATATCGCCGTAGGCAATATCAATAGAGCCTTCAAAAGTAAAACCGCTTAACATGTTTAAAGCGTTACCAAAGACCGCTCCAGGTTGAGGACCAGTCTCAGTCTCAGTATCGGTCTCATCCACATCATCGCTTGGGACATCATTATCGTCGTCATTATTACATCCGGTTAGTAAACCGACACCAAGGACGCCGACAACACATAAAGTGGATAGAGACATAAGTTTTTTAAATTTCATCGAATTCAACCTCCGAGTAATAAGATTCTAGGGATTCATCAAGTGAGGGAATAGTAAACTCTTCATTAGGATAATAGCTTTCATGAACAAATCCTTCTGATTTGAAATCCATTCCAATCATTTTAACGTTATAGTTTTCATAGACATCAAGACAGACAAGATCCATATCTGGGGTAAAGGTAAATGAGACACTTGTGTCTTCAAAGGTCGGTTCATTATTAAGACCGCCATTGACACACATCTGTTTAACGTACCTAAGCACTCCTAGAATTGGGTCAAGGGTAAGAGACACTTTGATGTTTCCATCGCTAGTTGCTACTTTGTCCTGCTCTAAGACTGTCTTACTAGAAATAATATAGATAGACGCTCTATTAAAGGTCTTTCCGTAATGTTCTTCAAAGTCAGTAAGTGTATAGGTATCATATGAATCGGCGTCATATGTGGCGGTAAGTTCTTTGTTTTTAATCTTACCCTCATACTCTTTTACACTTTCACCACTTTGATAGAACCTATGGGCCTGTTGGACCATGCGAGAAGTAGAAAGAGCTTCATTAAAGAATTCCTCTCCCCTTTTGATATTAAACACATTAGTCACCTGTTCAACACCAAAGGCGGCGTTAGTTAGTCCATAGACAATAGAGTAGGAATTTTCACATTGCTCGTACTTATGAAGAGCAATTTCCACAAGTTCGTAAGGCTCAAAGTAATCTCCGAATGGATCAAAATTACCATTCTTTTCCCTTCTCTCATATTTCGAGTAGAGGGAACTTACATTATCTTCTAGCTCATCAGCGTTATAAAACGAATAATCGATGGTGGCGCCACAGCTCGCTAGTGTAATAATCGCTACTAGTGAGGTGAGACTAGCTAGAAGAATATGTCTTCCTTTCTTGCCCTCTTTTTTTGCATTAACAATCCCTAGTTTGTTAATA
Source organism: Coprobacillus sp. (assembly GCA_021203815.1). GTDB lineage: Bacteria > Bacillota_I > Bacilli_A > RFN20 > CAG-826 > JAJQAP01. The sequence continues at coordinate 5,433 of JAJQAL010000013.1, forward strand.
CTATCGTTTTGTGTTAAGTCATTTTCCATATTTTGAATACATCTCCGCAAAACACTTACGATATACTAAGCAATATTATTTGTAAATAATATCTATTTAAGAGTTTTTTTAATTTAGAGTAAATTAGAGAAATCTAAAAAAATTAGAGTTTCTTGACAAATAAGGCTTTGAGGGGCAAAATGTAGGTATGGAAGAGACTAAAAAAATAATTGGAGAGAATTTAAGTTTTTTACGAAAAAACGCCAAAATAACTCAGCAAGAGATAGCGGATATGCTTGGATATACCGATAAAGCGGTCTCTAGCTGGGAAAAAGGAAACGCTCTCCCTGACGTTGAAACCCTCGTTAAACTATGTGAAATCTATCATGTTGATTTTAATTATTTACTCGTGCCCCTAGATGAACATCCCCGAGTTTCCTCTTTAAAAGAAGAGAGAAGTAAACTTAGCGAAGTTCAACAGGCCCTTATTATCGGTATTATTATCGTCGCTATTTGGCTTATTGCCACTGTTGTCTATATCTATATGAGAGTGTATCTTCCTGATACAAGTGGGAGATGGATGGCCTTTATCTGGTCTATTCCTATTTCCTTTTTAATCACAACGATTGTTATTCCTATCTATTATAGAGGGAGACATTTTCTTATCTTTATCTCTAGTTCCCTTCTCACTTGGACTATTCTATTAAGTATCTGCTTACAGGCGGGAGTGCTAGGCTATACAGTCTGGTTTGTTATGCTATTAGGCCTACCAATAGAAGTGGTCTTTATCTTATGGTATCTATTTAGAACAGGCGCCCATCCATTTAGAAATAGAAGAGATAAGCAAAAAGAGTAGCAGTGCTACTCTTTTTTCCTAAACGGATTTATGCTTTTATGCTTAGCGAAATAGGGTGGTGAATTATTTCGCTTTGCCCTGATTTGCGACAGCGTTCATCGCCGCTTCAATGGCGGCCTGATCGCCTAGATATCTCTCCCCAACAACATGGAAATGTTCATCAAAGTCAAGGACAAGAGGAACACCTGTAGGGATATTAAGCTCTGTGATATCTTCATCAGAGATATTCTCTAAGTATTTAAGTAGGGCTCTTAGGGAGTTACCATGCGCGGCAATTAGAACTCTCTTACCAGAGACGATTGCGGGTTTAATCTCAGTCTCCCAGTAGGGAAGAACACGGGCCACAGTGTCTTTAAGACACTCAGTTAATGGGAGGTCTTGAACACCCACTCCAGCATAAGTATCTTGAAGAGCGGGGTTACGGGGGTCAGTCTCTTCTAGAGCGGGTGGCTGGACGTCATAGCTTCTTCTCCAAATCTTAACTTGAGCTTCTCCGTATTTTTCAGCGGTCTCGCTCT
>JAJQAL010000032.1:0-22208 GCA_021203815.1 Coprobacillus sp.
GCCCACGAAGAAGAAGACCCACTTCTCGATTTAGTGGAAGCCTTTGCAAGCGATAACGGATATGAAAACGTTGCAAAACTTGACGATTTTGATGAAAAAGCGGTATATGCACTCTCAAATTCTGATAGTGATGACGCGCCTGTTCTTGCCTTTGTTGAAGGCGAAGAAATTCACCTCGCTAGTGAAGAAGAGACTGAAGCCTATAATAGTAAAGACGATACTAACGAAGAATAAATGAAAGTCTATATTCCAGAAACTAACACGAATCGCTTTGTTAACTTTGAGGGGACTAGACTACTAAAAACACTCAAAGCATCTTTAGAGACGTGCGACGTGGAATATACCTCTAGTGTCGTCGATAAATTTGATGTCGTCCACCTCATATCACCGCTTGATGATAAGAAGGAAAACGACGCTCTCGAAAGAGGAATCCCAGTTGTCGTAAGCGCGATGTTTACCGAGAGCGACCCCTCGTGTTCATTCATCGAATATAAGCCGCATTCCACGCATGAGATAAGCGTCTCTAATAAGACCATTCACTTCCTTAATGAGAGTGATCTCATCCTCGTGCCGTCTTATCAAGCGAGAAACCTTCTTAGAGAAAGCGGCGTGGAAAAGGAAATAGTGGTTAATCCTCCTGGAATTGATCTTTCTCACTTTTCTAGGCCCGCAGAAGGGCAAAAAGAAGTCTTCTACCGCTACTTCAGAGAAGAATCCTATAGGGACCTTGTTGTCGCCGTAGGCGACTACCAAACCACCGATGGAATGTCCGTATTTCTTGAGGTTGCAAGGGAGTTTCCAAATATCTTATTCTATTATTTCGGGCCCTACTCTATCGATAAAGCAAGCCCTAAAATAAGAAAAACTGCACAGACTTCATTAAAGAATGTAAAATTTGTAGGGGACGTTCCTGATGACGTCTATGAAAGTGCGCTTCTTAACGCGAAGATCTTCCTTCTTCCATCCTATAGGCCTATTGGCATTGTCTCACTATTTGAAGCGATTGCATGCCGCTGCCAAATAATCGTGAGAAGCCAGGCTAATCTAGGAGGCTTTCTAAAAGAAGGAAAGACCGCATATCTAGGAGAATATAGCGAGACCCTAACCTCCCTTTGTAGGGACTATCTCAATCAAAAAATTTCTCCTACAACTGAGGCAGCATATGAAGAGCTTTCCCACTACACACTTAAGAGCAGCGGGGAGCAACTTAAAGCCATTTATCAAGAAGTTTATAACGTACACGGATTTAAAGGAGTGTAGAACATGATCGATATCAACCTAATTAGAGATGATCCAAAAAAGGTCAAAGAGGCCCTTGCAAAAAAGTGCTGGGACACCGACTTTTCTCATATTCTAGAACTCGACCAATTCCGTCGCGATTTAATGCACACTGTCGAAGATAATAAAGCCGAAGCGAACCGCCTTTCCGCTTCTGTTCCAGAAGTGAAGAAAAACGGTGGTGACGTAACTGAAATCTTTGCAAAAGTCAAAGAAATAAATCAAAAAAACGCCGGATTTGAAGAATCTCTTAAAAATATTGAAGCCGAAATTACCGAGTTTTTAGAAGCGCTTCCAAATCTTCCAGATGACGATTTAAAGCCAGGACACGAGGAGAATAATGAAGTTCTTAGTGTTCATGGAGAAAAGCCAGCCTTTACCTTTACTCCTATAGATCATATGGAGCTAGCGACCTCCCTTGGCCTAGTGGACTATGAAAGAGGAAGCAAGATTGCCGGAAGAAGCAGCTGGGTTTACACCGGAGTGGGCGCTCAGCTTGAGTGGGCGCTTCTTAACTTCTTCATTTCTGAGCATCTTAAAGATGGATATACTTTTATCCTACCTCCACACACACTTAGTGAAGAGAGTGGATACACCGCTGGGCAGTTCCCAAAGTTTAAAGATGATGTTTTCTGGCTCGATGGAATAGAGCCGAATAGATTCCTTCTTCCCACTGCGGAGACAGCGCTTGTAAATTTACATCGAAACGAGATTTTAAGTGAAGACGAACTTCCTAAGAGATACTTCTCCTATACACCTTGTTATCGTAGGGAAGCGGGTAGCTACCGCACTGAGGAAAGAGGGATGATTAGAGGCTACCAGTTCGACAAAGTCGAAATGGTCATGTATACAAAGCCAGAAGATAGCGATGCGGCCTTTGAAGAGCTACTAAATAAAGCGGTTTCTCTTGTCGAGAAGCTTGGCCTTCACTTCAGAGTTAATAAACTTGCCGCTGGAGAGATCTCTCATTCTATGGCGAGAACCTATGATATTGAGGTTTATATTCCTTCTATGGGCATATATAAAGAAGTTAGTTCCGTTAGTAACGCTAGAGACTACCAGGCAAGACGCGGAATGATTAGATATAGAGACAAAGAGACGGGTAAAACCCGCTATGTCCACACTCTAAATGCCTCTGGGCTTGCTACTTCTAGACTCTTCCCCGCGATTCTTGAACAGTTTCAGCAGGAAGACGGATCGGTTCTGATACCAGAAGTGCTTAGACCCTTTATGGGTGGGCAAGAAATAATTAAGCCAATTAAGTAAAGGACATCGTTAGATGTCTTTTCTTTAATATACAAAATATGGGTGTTATAATAAAACTGCCATCGCGATGGGTACTTAACGAACCAGGTCAGGACAGGAATGTAGCAGCCTTAAGTAACTTATCCATGTGCGATGGTTAGTTTATTATGGGACAAGACGCAGAATACTATATGGCTTTAGCCATTAATGAAGCTAAAAAAGCTAGAGATCTCGATGAGGTTCCGGTGGGCGCAGTTATCGTTAAAGATGGGGAAGTCATTGCCGCTGCTCATAACACAAAAGAAGCGGAAAATAATCCGCTAGGGCACGCAGAGCTTAACTGCATAAAAGCGGCGAGCGAAGCGCTTGGGTCTTGGAGACTATCAGGGTGTGATATGTACGTCACACTCGAACCATGTATGATGTGCGCGGGCGCTATCGTTGAGGCGAGAATTGCAAGATTATTCATCGGATCCCTCGATTCAAAAAACGGCGCAATAGTCTCACAAATAAATTTATTATCACTTTCTAATTTATCTTCAAAACCTCAAATAATTACTGGAGTTTTAAAGGAAAATTGTGATAAATTACTTACTTTTTACTTCAAAAGTAAGAGAAATTAAAAGGCGTGACAATGGGAAAAGAAAGTAAGGAAGAAGAAGTTAGCGAAATCGTTCGTTATAATCCCGATATTAAGCATGGACTTACAAGCGAACAGGTCACCGAAAGAACAGCGGCTGGTTTAGATAACAAAACCAAAATGGTCGTTGGAAAATCATATTGGGAAATCATCAGAACTGATGTTTTTTCTTTTTTCAATATCTTACTCTACGCGATTGCCGCGATTATGATTTGGGCGGGATTCTATTCCTCTCTCGCTTTCCTCGCCATTCTTATTCCTAACATCATTATCTGCCTTTATGAAGATATCAAAGCGAGAAGACTAGTCACTAAACTTCGTATTATTTCTGCCCCTCACGCTAAAGTGGTTCGTGATGGAGAGGAGAGGCAAGTTCCATCTAGTGAAGTTGTTCTTGACGATATTATTATTCTCTCCGCTGGAGACCAAGTCGTATGTGATGGCTATATCGTAAACGGATCTGCGCAAGTTAATGAATCACAAATCACAGGTGAATCAGTTCCACTTAATAAAGAAAAAGGCGACGAAGTCCTATCCGGCTCATATATCATAAGCGGTAAATGTTATCTTCATGTCGAGAAAGTTGGTAAAGATACCTATATTGAATCTGTCCAGGGAAAAGCTAATCAGTTTAAGAGAGCTCATTCAGTAATTCTTAAATCCCTTAATAGAATGTTCCTTATTATCGGTATTATTGTGATTGGAATTTTAGCCCTTACCTTAATTCTTTATGGATTCCAAGGCTCCTTATCTAGTGTTGAGGAAGCTAAGGAAGCCGTTGGCCCTCTTAGTGCCTCTCTAGTGGGTATGATACCAACAGGCCTATACCTGACTTGCTCTATTTGTATCGGAGTGGGCACTATTAACCTTGCAAAAAAGAATACCCTTGTTCAGGATATGTATTCTCTAGAAATGCTTGCGAGAGTGGATGTTCTCTGCGTTGATAAAACCGGCACTATTACCGATGGCAATATGCACGTAAAGGAATTAATCCCCTTTGATAATAATAAAAAGCACCACCTCGAACAGGTTGTCTCTAATATTCTTATCGCTACAGAAGATGAAAACGACACTGCGAATGCTTTAAGAGAAGCCTATCATCTCTCCCTTGATGGGAAGATAAAAGCCGCCCTTCCATTTACTAGTGATAATAAATATTCTGGTGCCTCCTTCACAAGCGGAAAATCCTACTTCATTGGAGCGCCTGAATACCTCGATATAGAACATAAACGTAAAATCATAAATCAACTTTCTGAATACACACAAAAAGGATTCCGTGTTTTAGTCATTGCGGAATCTTCTCACGTTATTAAAGACGGGAAAGCCCAAGGGCCACTTACCGCTCTTGGAGCGATTATTCTCGTTGATAATGTTAGGGAGAACGCTCCTCGAACATTTAGATGGTTTAATGAGAATGGTGTGGCCACTAAAGTTATCTCAGGAGATAACGCTTTAACCGTGTCCGCAATTGCGCAAGAAGCCGGTATTGAAGGAGCGGATAAATATGTATCTCTTGATGAATATGAAGATGAAGATGAAATCAGAGCGCTTGCCACCCAATACACCGTTTTCGGACGAGTTAAGCCGGAACAGAAGAGATATTTGATAGAGGGACTCCAAGCCGCAGGGCATTGCGTTGCCATGACAGGCGACGGTGTTAACGATATTTTAGCCCTTAAGAAAGCCGACTGCTCTATTGCGATGGCAGACGGTGCAGAAGTCGCTCGTAACGTCTCTCACCTCGTTCTTCTCGACTCTGATTTTGATCACCTTCCAGAGATAGTTAAGGAGGGACGTCGATCGATTAATAACCTTCAAAGAACCGGATCACTATTCCTCTCTAAGACGATGTTTGCAATGTTCTTCTCCATCCTCTTCCTTCTCATCTCGTTTATCTTTAGAAACTCTTCACTCCGTTACCCATTCCTCGTTAATAATATGTATCTATGGGAATTCCTCGGCATAGGATTAACTGGTATTATCCTCTCACTTGAGCCCTCACACGAACCAATTAGACCAGGGTTCTTACGTAATATATTTAGAAAAGCTATTCCTGGCGGGACAATGATGATTCTCGCTACAAGCGGTATCTTTGCTTATGGACTACTAGTTATGCAGCAAACCGGAACCTTCCCACTTGATTTAATGAGAGCAATGGGAGCAATTGAGATATCTATCCTGTGCTTAGTTATCTTGCTGGTTGTTATTATGCCGCTGACGAAGTTCCGAATGTGGGTGTTTATTGGAGCGGCAGTTCTCGATATTGTAGCTCTGCTCTTAGTGGGCCTCATCTGGGGAGAAAATCCAAACAATATTCTTGGTATTCATTATGAACTCCTTGCAGGAACCGAGTACTTCATTATCGGTATTATTGTGGTGTTCTTTGCCTTCGTTTATATCTTTGTTAACTATGTTATTCATATCATTAACCAGCGAAAGATGGAAAAACTCGCTCTTAAGAGAGCGGAAAGTAGTGACCAAAATAGTGTCAGTGTCGAAGGAAACGCTTCGAGTTAGATAGTGCCTAATAGAGTGGAACGGGATAATGGGAATGAAAACTGAATACAAATTTATTGAAGCACTTAAGTATATGATGGCGGAACAACCGCTTGAAACTATCAGTGTGGCTGCAATTTCAAAAAAATGCGGTGTTCAGCGTCAAACCTTTTATTACTACTTTAACGATATTTATGATCTCATAATGGTCACCTTCCTTAATGAAAAGATTACTGAAATCAATTTTGTGAAGACCTTTGATGAGATGCTTGATTGTTTCTTTGCTTACTATAAGACCAATAAAAAATTCCTTGACGCTATCATCGATAGCGCTGGTAAAGACTCCTTCGTGGAGTTTATTCAAAACAATGCTTATCAAACCTACTTAAGGTTTGTTAATATGGTGAACGACTCAAAAGAGCTCACTGCGGTAGAGAAGAAATCAATTGCGAGATATCACGCTAATGCCTTCTCCAATGTCTTTATTAACTATCTCTCTTCTCACAAGCAGAAAACCTTCCCTGAACTAAAGAGTCAATTTGTCTTCCTTAAAGACGATTTTATTAAGGAAGCGGTTAATGAAATAGTGAGGAAAAAGAAGAAAAATAGTTCTACTCAAGCCGCTAAGAAATGATATAGAATATCATTACGCTCGTTTATAGGCAGTTAAATGCATACGATAGGTAGCCCTACCTATAAACGAAAGGAACACCTAATTTATGAAAAAAGAAAACATTCTTGGTCTAATTGTCTATCTAATTATCCTGGTTTTTGCCGTGATATTTGCTTATGCCGTCTTAGCCACTTTCTTCCCTCACACAGGACTATCAAGAGGTATATTTATTCTCTATGTTATTGGCGCTGTGGCGGTGGGAATCTTATTTAATGCAATCTTATATGAAATTGGTCATATTATTGGCGCGAAGGCAGGTCGCTATAACATCGTCTCGGTTAATATCCTTGGATTCTGTTTTTATAGGGCGGGGGAGAAGACCAAATTCAAATTTAAAGGTTTTGATGGATTAACTGGGGAAACAGTTATCGTTCCAAAAGAAGATGCGGAAAAGGAGCCAAATCCAAGGCTTTATCTCTTTATGGGATTAATTCTCTATGCTGTGGAGATTATCGTTATTGTCATTCTCTTTAGCATTTATCGAACCGCTGAAAACGGGTCCTTTGCACTTAATACCGCTTATTTCCTCCTTACTGTTGGAGTGGTGGGAGCGATTATTGTTTTATATAATATCATTCCATTCCGTCTTGACACTATGACGGATGGTTATAAACTCACCATGACTTCAAATAAGGTCAATATGCAGGCTTATAACGCTCTTCTTAAGAGCGAATATTATATCTCTCAAGGACTCGATGGAGGAGAACTTCCTACGTTTGATCAAATTACTGATTTCACTGCAGATCTCAATTTAAACAAAGTATATTTGCTTTTAGATAACAAGAATTATGAGGAAGCCGAGGCCCTATTAGACCAGATTATTGATAACAAAGAAAAGGTGGGTCAGAAGACCTATATTAGAACCTACGCTCAAAAGATTTATATTAACATCATGTATAAATCAGTGGATGAAGCTAAGGCCTTTTATGAGACAGTCTCGACAGAAACACGTAGGCTTATCTTTCAAGATAAGTCTATGCCCTGTATAAGAACCTATCTAGTAATGTCCGGCATCCTTGATAAGAGTAGATCTGAATGCCTTGAAGCTATTAAGAGCACGGGGAAGGCCTTTAAAAACACACCCGAGAATAGAAGACATACAGAACTCGTTCTCTTTAATGAAGCGATTTTAAGAGTGGATGAAATTCATCCAGAATGGGAACTAAAATCACATTTACTTAAAGAAAGTTCTAAGTCAAAAGATAGTTCAAAAAAATAAAAAACCCGCAAATTTCGAGTTAAATTTTAAATAAATGATGCAAAACTGCCGTAGGATTGCCTTTCTACGGCATTTTTTGTTTTTATTTATATGCTTTAAAGTTTTATACTTTAAAACATGGGAATAAACCTTACTAGTTTATGTTTTGGAGTGGTAATACTAGTCTTTGGATTACTCTTTTTCTTTGGCAAATTACATAAGTATTTTCATTTCTGGAAAAAGATGAGTCCAGAGCAGAGAAGTAAAGTTAACATTAAACCACTTTGCCGTAACATTGGCACCGCGATTTCTATTGTTGGTGTTATTTTAATTGTTGCTGGTCTATGGGAGTTCTTCCTAAGCGAAATCTTCCTTTGGGCCATGCTTGCTTGGGCGGTTTATGTGGTTATCGACTTCTGCTATATCATGAAGAACAATTCCTTCCAAAAAGAGGCAAAGACAAATGGCAAGCAGTAAGAAAGATAAAGCAAGCCGTAAATCTCAGGAAAAGGCTCAGAGGAAGAGAGAAAACGAAGTCGCAATTGGACGTTACTCTCGTACCACTACCGAAGACCTTTTTGAGCAATTTCATTCCTCTTATGAGGGATTAAACGAGGAACTTGTTGAAGCGAGTAGAGAGGAACACGGGCAAAATGTCGTCTCGAAAGATAAGCAAAAGAAGTGGCCTCGTCGTCTTTTAGATGCCTTTTTAGACCCCTTTTCAATCGTTTTATTTGTTCTTGCTATTGTATCCGCAGTGACGGATATGATCTTCCCAACCTTCTCTCTTCTTGGAACCACTCCTGATGATTTTGAATATTTAACTGTGGTTATTATTGTCGTTATGATTCTCGCTAGTGTTCTTCTAAGATTCTTCCAGGAATCTAGAAGTAGTAACGCTACCGAAAAACTCCTCGCGATGATTTCCACGACCTGCTCCATAACTAGGCAGGAAACAGGGAAACAAGAAATTCCTCTTGATGAAGTTGTCGTGGGCGACATTCTTAACCTCTCTAACGGAGATATGATTCCAGCGGACTGCCGTATTATATGGGCTAAGGATTTCTATGTCTCACAGGCTCCATTAACGGGAGAAAGTGAACCAATAGAAAAGACTACAGAACTGAATAAAGGCCGTAAAAGCGTTGGAGATTACACAAATATTGCCCTAACCGGCTCTAACGTTGTCTCTGGGCAAGCGGTCGCTATTGTGGTAGCGGTAGGAGATAACACTGTCTTTGGATCGATGGCTAAAGATATATCTGGGGAGTCAGTAGAGACGAATTTCACTAAAGGCGTAAACGCTGTTAGCTGGCTCTTAATTAGATTTATGCTCGTCATGGTGCCGCTTGTCTTTGTGATAAACGGACTTACGACAGGTGACTGGATTAATGCTTTCTTATTCGGTATTTCAGTGGCAGTAGGTCTAACTCCTGAGATGCTGCCGATGATTGTAACGACATGTCTTGCTAAGGGAGCGGTTTCTATGTCGAAGCAGGAGACCATCGTTAAGAACCTGAATAGTATCCAAAACTTTGGAGCGATGGATGTTTTGTGTACAGATAAAACAGGTACCTTAACTCAGGACGAAATTGTCTTACAGTATCACCTAAATGTTAGAGGAGAAGAAGATATAAGAGTGCTCCGGCACGCTTACCTAAATAGCTACTTCCAAACTGGATATAAAAACTTAATGGATTTAGCCATCATAAAAAAGACCGAAGAGATGGAAAACGCTGACCATTCCCTGGCGGATTTATCAGAAGTTTACACTAAAGTGGACGAAATACCATTTGATTTCTCTAGGCGTAGACTTACCACTGTGGTGATGGATAAAACCGGCAAAACCCAGATGGTTACTAAAGGCGCCATCGAAGAAATGCTCTCTATTTGTGGTTACGCCGAATATAACGGGGTAATTGAAGAGCTTTCAAAAGATCTTAAGAAAAAAGTCCGCAAAACCTGCGACGATTTATCAAGCCAAGGCTTTAGAGTTCTTGGACTTGCGCAGAAATCGAACCCACGTCCAGTGGGAGAATTTGACGCTGAAGAAGAATCAGATATGGTCCTTCTTGGTTTCCTTGCCTTCCTCGATCCACCTAAAAAGAGTGCGAAAGAAGCTATACAAGCTCTTCGTGAACATGGAGTAGCCACTAAGATTCTCACCGGTGATAGTGAAAAGGTCACTCGATCAGTCTGCGCTCAAGTGGGACTAGAAGTTAGAAACATGCTTCTTGGCTCTAAAATTGCCAAGATGAGCGATAAAGAGCTTAAGGAAAAGGTTGAAGTAACCGATGTCTTTGCCAAGCTCACCCCTGACCAAAAAGCCCGTATTGTCACGATATTAAGAGAAAACGGACACACTGTAGGATTTATGGGAGATGGTATTAATGACGCCCAGGCGATGAAATCATCCGATATTGGTATCTCTGTTGATAACGCGGTAGATATCGCTAAAGAAAGCGCCGATATCATTCTCTTAGAGAAGGATTTAATGGTGCTTGAACAAGGCGTTATTGAAGGAAGAAAGACATACGGCAATATGATTAAGTATATTAAGCTTACGGCCTCTTCTAACTTCGGTAATGCTTTATCTGTTTTAGTGGCCGCAATCTTCCTCCCATTCCTTCCAATGATGAGCGTACAGCTCTTACTCCTGAACCTGATTTATGACTTAGCGTGTACCTCTATCCCTTGGGATAATGTCGACAAAGAGTTTATTGAACGGCCTAGGACGTGGGATGCTTCTAGTGTGGGTTCTTTTATGCTGTGGATGGGACCCGTGTCTTCGATTTTTGATTTTATCACCTTCTTATTTATGTTCTTTGTCTTCTGCCCAAGATATGTCGAAGGGGCAAATGGATTAACTTATTATCAGATTAGTGATCCTGAGGTTCAGGAACAATATATGATGATGTTCCAGGCGGGATGGTTTGTCCTTAGCATGTGGACACAGACTCTTGTTATTCATATGATTAGAACACCGAAGGTTCCGTTCTTCCAGTCGCATGCGTCCTCTCTTGTAACAGTGGCCTCTGCCCTTGGTATTTTAGTGGTGACTATTATTCCATTTACACCACTTGGACCATTACTTGGTTTTACCTCTCTTCCAGGAATGTTCTTTGCTTTCTTAATTCCTTGTGTCATTCTGTATATGTTACTTGCGCAGCTTATCAAGAAGGCCTATATCAAACACTATGGGGAGCTACTATAAACTATGGAAACAGAATTAAACTTTTGGGATCGACTCTGGAACAACATCTTTGGGGCTACTGAATTATGGGGACTCAATGTTGGTTTTTGGGTTGGAATCGTCGTAGTAATTATCCTCGTTGTTGTTTTGATAGTGGTTTTCTTTACTATGCCAAAAAGAGAAAAGAAGTGGAAAGATAGAAGAAAAGAAAAGATCGCCAAAAGACATAAGATAGTAGAGGAAGAAGACGAAAAGAAATCCTCCAAAAAAGACAAATCAAGGAAATCTGCCGAGGCATCAAAAAAAGATAAAAAAGACGAGAAATAAGGCATATTTATCTTGCTTGTGCCGAGTTTTTCATTTTGATAAATCTTGACATTAGGGAACAAAAGCATATAATTTAACTAGAAATGTTCCCTAAACTTTTATGAAAACTAATGAACTATTAAACGAAAAGTCTTTATTGACTAATGAATTAAAATCCATTCCTTACCAAGGCTCTATTGAGATTAAACATCTTTCTAATGGGAATTATTTATATGTTCGCAAAAGAGAAGCTGGTAGAGTTTCATCAACTTATGTTGGTCCATATTCTGATAATGCTTACAAAGCGCTTTTAAATCAAACAAGTAGAGCAAAAGTAATAACTAAAAGATTAAGAGCAATAGAGAAAGAACTTGTTGGGCTTGGTTATAATGACAGCGAATTGCCAGATAACGTTCTAGTTAATATTGATTTTGCGAAGCGGTCTTTACCAAATGTAATATATAATCAAGGAGTACTAGAGGGCGTTAGTGCGACTTTTGCCGACATAGAGACCATTTTAAATAACGGAATAATTAATGGAGTCAGTGTTCGTGACACTCAAAAAATATTAAATTTAAAGCACGCTTGGGAATTTGTCCTTGATAAGGATGTTTTGCGCTGCCATACAGACTATAGTTTGCTTTGCTATATTTCACGAATCATTAATGAAAATTTTTACGATACGGCTGATAGACTTAGAGTTGTATCCGTTTCAATCAGCGGCACCTCATATGTGCCTCCTTTCCCAATTGAAGCAGATATTAAGGAGAAACTTAACGCTTTAGATTCCGATAGCGCGGATTATTTTGATAATGCAATTGAAATATGCCTTTATATTATGAAAGGGCAATTTTTCATCGACGGTAACAAAAGAACCGCAGTTATCTTTGCTAATCACTACTTAATTAAACATGGAGCAGGACTATTCACCATAGCAAGCGACGATGTTGAAAACTTTAGAACGCGCCTAATCGAATATTATGAAGGTAGAGAAGATAATATAAAAAAGTTTATGCGCGAGCGATGTATCAAGGCGATTAAATAAAAAGGTGGGAGTCCCATCTTTTTATTTTATTAGTTACATATAAAATTACTCGGAACCAACAAGTAGTTTCTTAACTAGAACTGGTGGAACTTCCCCACCATTAGAAAGCTCCGCAGTTAGTTTTAACTCACTACCAACATCGGTAACGTCTTTAAATAAATCGAAAAGATTACCGCTTATTGTAATTAAATCTAATGGTTTACTAATCTTCCCATTTTTCACTAAGAAACCGGCAGATTGCATAGAAAACGCTCCATTTTGCGCGTTTAATCCAGGACCTTCGATATCGGTGATATAAACACCATCACCCATCTTTTCCATTAGTTCATCGAGTGTTTTTCTTCCTGGTTTTAGTGTTATAAAGCCAAAGTCAACACCGGTCTTTCCACCAGCGGAGTATCCATTACCAGTGGTTTCCACTCCTGCTTTTGCAGCGGTTGTCAAATTATAGATATAGGTGTTTAGGATTCCATATTTGATAATGGGCTTATCATATGTAGCGACACCTTCATCATCAAAGTATCTTCCAAAGACATTTCTCGCAAGAGGCCTATCAATCACAGTGATTTTAGAGCTACCCACTTGAGTCCCTGTTTTATCAATCCACATGGAGACGCCTTTTTGAACTGCCTCACTTGAAGCGTGGCTGATCCAGGCATCGAGGAACTGAGCAGTTACCTCTGGGGCGAGAATGGCTTTATATGTTCCAGTGGGAACACTAACTCCTCCGAGCTGATTAAGGACGGATTTAACGCATTTAGAGGCAAACTCCTCTGGATTCACATCTTCTATCTTGTTTGAAATAACATATTCGTAAGCGGACTTAGTAACTCCACCTTGCTCCGCAAAAACCTCGACAGAAATATCAAAATAATTCGATTTCTGCGTTAGTTTTAATCCTTTTGAATTGAATATTGAATAATCCACTACTGTTTCGGAATAAGCGACTTCTGCGTTACTTATTCTGGGATCTGCACTTGAGATTAATTCATAGATTTTCTTGGTTAGAGCAATCTTCTCATCGGTTGGAACTTCTCCTAAGTGTTTATTATAAACATTAAATTTATGATACTTAGGACTGCCTTCAAAGATAAAGACAGGATCATCATTTTGGATAACTGAAGCCCCCTCAATGATATGACTTATAACAGAAGATATCTTGGAGTTGTCGTAGTGATCAAGAGCGACACTACCAAGCTTGCCGTTATAGATTCCCCTAGCGAGGCAAGAGGAGCCATCAGAAATCTCGTAGTCTTTGAGCTCTCCATCGAAGATGGAGAAAGATAAAGAGTAATGACTTGTAATTATAAGCTGAGAATCGCTTATGCCTCTGTTTTTGGCTTCTAAAAAGAATTTATCGTATTTCATTCAAGTTTTCCTCCTCTTCCACCGACAAGAACTTTCTTAATACGGACTGTTGGCTGGCCCACATTAACATAGACCCAGCCTGAGGCGGCACCGCATGTACCTCCAGATAGTTCTAGGTCATTACCGACCATATCAATTTCCTTTAGGATTTCATAGCCCTTTCCAATGAGGACCGCCCCTCTAACTGGCTCACATATTTTACCATCTCTAATGATATAAGCCTCACTAGCGGCAAAGTTAAATTCACCAGTTCCGGGATTAACGCTTCCTCCTAAAAACGAAACAGCGTATAGGCCAAGTTTAGTGCTTGCGATAATTTCTTCAGGGGTGGACTTCCCGTTTTCAATATAGGTATTTGACATACGTGAAGTTGGAACAAAGTGATAGTTTTGTCTACGGCAGGCCCCATTACCACTTCTATTCATTCTTCTTCCGTTATAGTCATCAATCATGAAGTCGGTTAGAACACCGTCTTTGATAAGCTGTCTCTTACATCCTAGATTACCATCATCATCGATATCAATTGATCCCCATTCATATGGGATAGTGGAATCATCCACAGCGGAGACGATAGGAGAAGCGATATATTGCCCTTCTTTTCCACAGAAGCAGGATAGACCTAATGCAATACTAGACGCTTCAAGTGGGTGTCCGCAGGACTCATGGAATAAGACTCCACCGAAGCCATTACCAACGACTACAGGCATAACACCGGCGGGGCACTCTTTCGCGCCAAGTAGTCTTAAAACGTTCTCGATTTCTTTTCGTGTTTTCTCTCTAATTACACTTTCATCAAAAGCATGAATATTATCTTGATGACGGTCCACCATCACGGAGTTTTCGTAGCCATTTTCATCCATTCCGGTGAAGGAGCAAGAAAGCTGCGCCCACTCCTGAATTCGATTAAAATATTTCCCTTTTGAATTATAAATGGTGACGTTTTGTCGAGTTATTGCAAGCCCTACTACATATCTAATGATACGGGGGTCGTAGTTTTTCTTAACTTCATCAATAACAATGTCAATTAGGTGTATTTTTTCGCTAATTGGAACGTCATCATATGAGAGTTTGACTTTGTTTCTATTTTTATAAGATTGTTTTTCTAGTGAAGTTACTGTAACGATTTGTTTACTACTAAATGACTTTGATAGATTAGATGCAAGAGAGAGCAAACTCTTCTTGCTTAAGTCATTAGTATAGCCATAGACACACTGATTACCGAGAAGAATTCTAATGCCCACACCATCGAGATAATTTGTGGAGCAGGTATCAATCTTATCTTTATCGGTTCTTATTGATTGGTTAGAACTGTGCTCTTCAAATATATCAGCGTAATCCGCTCCCGTGGATAACGCTGTATTAAGCACCTCCATTGCTAGTTTCTTATTAATCATTCCTATTCCTCCTTTGTTATTTATACCAATTATACATTCAATTAGTCAAAATAAGGTTTAAATTCATACTTTAACTCGGTCTCACTAACTTCTAGTACAAGATAGCACCCTTCTAAGCCATCTCTAGGGAAGTAAAGTGAACCAGGATTAATAATATACACCCCATCTCGCTCTTCAAACTTTCTTACATGAGTGTGTCCATGAATGAATATCACATAGCCATTTTCTTTATATTTTCTTATTTCAGATTCTGTAAATGGAGTGTGTTTCATTAGGATTTTACCAAGGGGACAATACTCAGTAAGATACATATCGTGATCATCAAAGTCGCAGTTTCCCATCACTGACCTAAATGGGTAGAGATATGGCTCTGGCATTCCACTATCTCCTGCGTGAAGATATAAGTCAGCTTTTTCTAAACCCGGAATCTTATCCACAAAGTCCGATACATGATGAGTGTCACTAACCACAACGATTTTCATACAGCGATAATTATAGTCTTTTTTAATAAAAATTATTAAAAATAGTGTTTTTATTTCTTCGTTATGGTATATTCTTACTTGCGACTTACTTTGGATAAAGTAATTTCCAAGGCGGAAGGAGAAAAAAACACAATGAAAAAAGGAATTCACCCAGAATATCATCGTTGCACAGTGACATGCATCTCATGCGGTGCGACCTTTGAGACCGGATCCACACTAGAAAGTATTAAAGTGGATACCTGCAGTAACTGCCATCCATTCTATACTGGCAAGCAGCGTTATGTTCAAGTTGATGGCCCTGTTGATAGATTCAATCGTAAGTATGGACTTACAGGGGAGACCACCACTGCTAAAACAGAAGAAGACAAGTAAAACTCATACATTTATCTCCGTAAAAAACATAGGTTTCAAACCTGTGTTTTTATTTAATTTAAAATAGACTAATTTTCTTTTATAATTTGAATGTATGAAAAAGCGATTCTATATCACCACTCCAATATATTATCCAAGCGCTAAGCTTCATATTGGTCATGCTTACTGCACTGTTATGGCAGATGTTTTTGCTCGTTATAAGAGAAATAGAGGTTTTGAATGCTATTTCCTTACCGGTGACGATGAACACGGCATGAAGATTGAAAAGAACGCTAAGACTCAAGGGAAAGACCCACAGCAGTTTGTCGATGAGATAGCGGAGACTTTTAAAGACCTCTGGAGAAGACTAAATATCTCTAACGATGATTTCATTAGAACGACACAGGAGAGGCACACTAAGACAGTCCAGCAGATCTTTACTAAACTCATGGAGAATGACGATATCTATCTTGGTAAGTATAAAGGCTGGTACTGTAAAGAATGTGAGGCCTTCTGGACTGACACGCAAGCGGGGCCAGATCATATATGTCCAGACTGCCATAGACCGGTCGAAATAGCGGAAGAGGAAGCTTACTTCTTTAAGTCCTCTAAGTATGTTGATCAGCTCATGAAATTCTTCGAGGATAATCCAAAATTCCTCCTTCCTGAATCCCGTAAAAACGAGATGATAAATACATTTATTAAGCCAGGTTTAGAGGATTTATGTGTTTCAAGAACGTCTTTTTCGTGGGGCATACCTATTAGAGAAAACCCTAAACATGTTATCTATGTTTGGCTTGATGCGTTATCGAATTATATCAGCGCACTTGGCTATTTAAGCGATGATGATTCTTTATATAAGAAATACTGGGAAGACCCAGAATGTGAAGTTATTCATATTCTTGGAGCGGATATCACAAGGTTCCACGCTATTTACTGGCCTGAATTCCTTATGTCTATGGGTCTTAGACTCCCTGATAGAGAATTTGTGCACGGCCTTCTTATGATGAAAGATTCTAAGATGAGTAAATCCAAAGGAAACGTCATAGATCCAATCCCATTAATTGATAGATATGGAGCGGACGCGGTTCGTTATTACCTTGTTAGAGAGACAAATTTTGGAAGTGATGGTTCATTCTCTCCAGAGCAGTTTGTGGAAAGAATCAATGCAGATCTCGCTAATTCTTTTGGAAATTTACTAAACCGCACTATGGGAATGATTAATAAGTATTTTGCAGGGATTTGCCCTAAATACGCCGGAATTAAGACGGATTTTGATAAAGATTTAGAGGATTTAGCGTTATCCACTATTAGTAAGTATGAAGACGCAGAAGATGACCTTAGACTCACGGAAGGCTATGTCTATGTTAACGAACTTGTTAATGCCGCAAATAAGTATATTGACGATACAAAGCCATGGGAGCTTGCAAAAGCCGGAGAAACAGATAAATTAGCCTCTGTTATGTCTCATCTCGTTAATGTTTTATACATTAGTGCTCATTTATACCGCCCTATTCTTACCGAATCTATAGAGAAGCTATTTGATCAGCTTAATATCAGTGAAGAACTTCGTGATTATAATAAAATCTATACATTTGGAGTGGTAGGAGGTCAAAAACTTAATGACGCCTCTCCTCTTTTTCCTCGATTAAATCCTGAGGAAGAAATTACATATATAAAGAAATCAAACGGGATTGAATAACCCCGTGTTTTCCTAATTAACTTAGTAAAAAAGGAATTAATTAATGAAAAACGACCATATAACTGGAGTGTGTGTCGACCTTACTAGTGAAGGTAAAGGTGTCATTAAACTTTTTAATGAAACCATTTTTGTGGATGCTCTTTTACTCGGAGAAAAAGCGGAGGTTGAGATTGACTACCGCTCACACGGAGTGGCCTATGCTCATATAGTTAATCTATTAGAAAAAAGTCCAGATAGAATTGAACCAAGATGCCCCGTCTCTACATCCTGTGGTGGCTGTTCATTTCAAAACACTACTTATGAATATGAGCTTGCTTTCAAGAAGAAAAAAGTTATAGATGCACTTCATCGAATCGGGCATATTGATCACGAAGTAAATGATGTTATCGGGATGGATAATCCATATAACTATCGAAACAAAATTCAGGTCCCTTTTCAGAGAAATGGGAAGGACATTATCTATGGCTTTTATAAAGCTAAAACCCATAAGATAATCCCCATTAAAGAATGCACTATTGAAGATAAGAGAGCGGCCTCTATCTTATCCACGATTAAAGACCTTATGATGTCGATGCATATCGAGCCATATAACGAAGATAATAGAAGCGGTGTTATCCGTCATGTTCTCGTCCGCACTAGTTACCACTACGACGAAATTATGGTGGTCCTCGTGACTAACTGCGATTCATTTCCATCACGAAACAATTTTGTGAAAGCACTCACTCAGGCCCATAGTGAAATTACGACAGTGGTGCAAAACATCAATACGAGAGATACAAACGTCATATTAGGGGAAAAAGAAAAGATTCTTTATGGGAAGGGTTACATCAGAGACTCAATCTTAGGAATTAATTTTAATATTTCTTCCAAATCGTTTTTCCAGGTGAATCCAGTTCAAGTGGAGAAACTTTATTCCAAAGCCTTTGAACTTGCTCATCTAACTAAAGAAGATAATCTTTTAGACGCTTATTCTGGCGTTGGCACAATTGGAATGATAGCATCCAAACAAGTAAAATCAGTTACTTGCGTCGAACTTGAAAAAAGCGCGCACTGGAACGCTATTAAAAATGCTGAGGAAAACGGGATTAAGAACATTAATCTCATTAATGCTGATTGTACTGAATATTTAATTAATAGCGACAATAAATTTGATGTCGTCATCATGGACGCTCCCCGCAAAGGAAGCACAAAAGAGTTTTTAGGAGCACTTAAAGAGAATTCTCCAAAGAGCATCATTTATATCTCATGCAATCCTGCAACCTTGGCAAGAGACCTTGCACTTCTAATTGACAAATATTTTATCGAGACAATACAGCCCGTTGATATGTTTCCCAAATCGTTTCATATTGAGACCATTATTAGTCTTAAAAAAATTAATTAGTATTTTTTTAATTACAAGTAATAATAGTTTTGATAACATTATTACCCATGTTTAAAACAATTTTTATTACTATTCTATTAACATTAGCTAATATTGGTGGGCAAGGAGAAATTGACCCTTATTACATTGTTGAAATGGATCCAAACCCGTCAGGCGGAGTAACAGAAGGTTCTCAGAATTCTTTTTACGAAGATTGTGCCCTTTATGGGATTACCATTGGAGACGGCTGGTCGCTATATGGCAAGCCCACTAGTTGGACCACTTTTTGCAAAATAAGTGCAACATATAAAGATGAGGGTGAATTGCAATTTCAGACTGACATTCAGCAAGCAGTTATAAGATACAAAGAAACCTCCACATATTGTTATTTATGTCGTATGGTTCTTTCACCTGTGTGCAAAGAAAGAAAAAACAAGGTAGGAGATAACTGGTATTTCAAAACCGCGCAATTATCAACTACTTTTGATGGCTCATTTACACTAGGTGATTGGTCTCCGAAAACTGAAACTCCAACTACCACAACTTCATATACAATCGGTTTTGATATTAGTATGGATCCCAGCTTAGAAGTTTCGGCATCTTTTGAAGTTACAAAGGGCTTAAAAATTGTTTCAGAAACCAATGTTGCCACAAATTATTTTAGTACATTATTTGATTTCTCTAGCGGGGGGAATGTTGATTATAATCATAATTCTGCTGTATTTATGTCTTTTGCTAAATTTTCTACAAATGGTGGAACGTTATCACAATCAAACTTCCCTTATATAAATTTTGAATTTACTTATTATGGGAAAAAGCAAAAACAATATGTCACTACTTCTTTCCAATCAACCCCTTATTATGATGGTTTTATGAACTATGCGACTACAATTAGTTAACATTTCTAAATCCTTTGATGATAAAGAAGTTCTTAAAGATATCTCCTTTACTTTTACTAGTCCTAATTTATACTGTATTCTCTCTCCTAGTGGTGGGGGTAAATCAACCCTTTTATCTATTCTAGGGCTTCTTGATTCTCCCGACAGTGGTGAAGTTTTATTTGATGACAAAAAGGTAAACGAAGATGAAGAATCTAGCTTTATAGGGGGACATATCTCCTTTACTTTCCAAGATTATAATCTATTTGAAAATCTCTCGGTTTTTGAAAATTTATCCCTATATGAACCAGATAAAGAAAAAATTAAAGAGATTTTGTATCAATTTAAACTCGATATTTCTTTAGATAGTAAAGTTAAATATCTCTCAGGCGGGGAGAGGCAAAGGCTTTCTATTATTCGTTCTCTTCTTAAAGGAGGAGACGTCTTCCTATTTGATGAGCCAAGCGGAAACCTTGATGAAACTAATGCCTACCTTGTCTTTGACCTCATAAAAGAAGTTTCTAAAACTAAGCTCTGTATAGTGGTAACTCATAATACTTCTTTAGCGTATCAATACGGAGACCACATCCTTAAACTTGAGGACCATAAATTAATCGATAGCGGTGTAGGTTCTTCCTCATTAACACTAGATATAAAAAACAAAGGTTTAGCAGCTTTTCGTGGGCTCTACGACATTGTTAGTTCTACATCTGAGGACTTAACACTATTAATTAATAATGAAGAAATTAAAATAAATAGCAACAATGCCACCCAAGTCATCGAACAAATCTATAAAGGCCACAAAGAAGAAATACTCGGTATAAAATTTAAAAAAGATGAAAAAACGCCAATTGATTCAAACTCTCAATATGTTCAAATAACATCTATAAAGACCAGCAAAAAGCCCTTCTTTTTATCATATTTTAGGAAAACAATATTTTCAAAAGGTTCAAGAGTTGCACTCTTTTCCGTCCTTTTCTCTGTATTTTTTATTTGCGTTTCTGCTTTTTCCAATTTAGTTTATTCTAATGATATTGGGAAAACAGAGGCAGAGATTTTAAAGGAGAACGATTATGAATACACTCCTCTGGAATACGTCTATTCAAAGGGCGGTTATACTGATATTGGTGGCAGTCTTATTAAAAATGTAGATCAGTCAAATACATATATGTTCCGTTACGACTCTTTTTTGGAATACATTAATACCAGCGGATATTCTACGGCTCTTTATATTCCTATCTATCTTGTTTCTTCTGATTTTGTTTTTCAGGACGAAGAATACCACATTAATAAAGGCGAAATCGTCCTAAGCGAAACCCTTAAAGAATTATATTTAAATAACATTGAGTTTCAATATGAAAATGGTTATTTCTTGTTTGATCCTTTATATGGCGGTGAAGATGTTAAGGGAAACGAAGATAAATATTTGGAGTTTTATTTGAATAACTTCTCCTTCTTTGATGTTTATTTCCCCATCTCTTCTATGACAACGAACGTTTATGGAAACTATGCGAAGGACATATATAACGCGGCTTACAAAAATACCTTGGTTGCCTTCATCGATAAGGATTACTTCTTTGAAGCATATTATAACTATTGTTTAGATAATAATATAAACATAGCACTTCAAACGAACATAATTGAACAGCTAGGTAATTTAGGTAACACCACCATAAATCGATATAATCAAGAAGAAATAATACTTGGTAGAGCCCCCAAGGAGAATAACGAAATTGTTTTGAATTATTACAACATTAGTACACAACTTGATCCAATACTTTCTGCCGCAAAACCCGAAGATTTACTAGGTCTTAAAATTCCAATTGAGGATTATTCACTCAGCAACGAAAGCTACCAATATAACTATTTCGACATTACAGATGAAATAATAATTACCGGAATTGTTAATGAACCCTATGCAAGTGCAGCATACACTAATGAAGCAGTTTACGAATATTTGGTTGGAGAGGCTTTTAATTGGTTTACACCATATCTATTAGTTGAGAATTGTGAAAATGAACTTTCTCGGCTTATTAGTTGTAGAATTTATTCATCTGTTGACGAACTTTCTTCACTTGTCTCATATCAGATAGAGGCAAGAAGCGACTTTATGTGGTTATGGATTTTGATTTTATGCGTCTTTATTGCCTTAGTTATTTTGATTTCGGTTCTTGGCGGTTTCTATTTTATAAAAGATAAATACCACGACATTGCCGTTTTAAAGTCTCTTGCTATTAAGGATAGTCATATATTTATTATTTTCTTCTTATCGATTTTGGTGCCTGTTTTAATAGGCTTATTTGTTTCGCTTGCACTCGTGGCTCCTGTTACAATAGGTTTAAATTCGATGTTTTGCGCAATATTCTCGCCTAGGGCGGCTCTTTCTTATTCTTTATTTACTATAAACTGGCTTTCTATTACTTTACCAATTCTAATCACAATAGTAGTTCCTTCTATTGTTGCACTTTGTTTTGTTAAACGAATCACCTCTAAAAAACCATTTAAATCGTTAAAGGAGTATAGAAAATGAAATTAGAATTAAAAAACATTTCTAAATCCTTTGATGATAAAGAAGTTCTTAAAGATATCTCCTTTACTT
>JAJQAL010000032.1:22308-28898 GCA_021203815.1 Coprobacillus sp.
TGTAGGTTCTTCCTCATTAACACTAGATATAAAAAACAAAGGTTTAGCAGCTTTTGATGAACTAATAGGGATTGTAAAACTCCGCAAATCGGGAATTATTTTGTTTTATAACAATGAAGAAATTAAAGTGGTTTATGACAATGTTTTTGAAATAATTGACCAGATTTACTGCGAAAACGAAGCATCTATAATTTCAATTTCCTATTCATTTATTAACGAGGAAAACATTCACATTGAACCCTCTTATTCACAAACTATAGGGCGTTTTCTAACTGCGTATAGTGCGCGCAATTTTAATAATAAGATTGGCAGGTCCGTTATAAGTTTTATTTTGATTCTTTTAATAAGTGCTTTTACATTATTTGATGGTAATTTTACTTTCTATAATTATGGGAAAGAGATGGAAAAAGCACTTCAGAGCGAGAACATTCCGTATACTTCTTTATACTATGGAGACACTTATTATGGAACGGGATATAGTGATGGATATCTACTTCATTATTACACAAGTGATGACGACAACTATTATCCGACTTATCTTAGTCAAATTCGCACACTAACTCATATAAGTAATTTTTATATTGTTCTTGTTAAAGATGACACCTTTGATTTTCTCGGAACAGAATACAAAGTGCCAACTGATGGATCGGTCATGGTGACGGACACTCTTGAATTTTTATGTGAAGCCCTTGAAGTCTCTACCTCCCCATATTCCATTAAAATTTCGTCATTATCCACTACTGAATACGACTTCTATCTTCCACTTACTTTTTCTGATAACTACATCTCTACTCCGCTAGGCAGTGATTTTAAATCAGGAGTATCTTTTAATGATCTCAGTGAATATAGTTACGGCTTTATTTCTTATGATGCTTTTGTTTCCCAGTTTAAAGAGGAAGTAAGAGAATCTGGATTTCCATCCCTATATTTCAAAACAAACAATATTTTATATGAATATAACAACAATAGTTATTCCTCCTCATTCATCAAGACGAACGATGAGTCGCCTCAAATTGGGAGAGGCATTTCTAATGAGAACGATATTATCGTCTCTAAAAGTCTCTTCCCAAATTATTCTGATTCAGAATTATTAAATTTAATAGATCACAAAATCTTGATTAAAGACATGGCTTCTCTTAGTTATGAGGAATCTCATTTAGATAAATTCGATTTTAATATGTACGACTACACCCAAACATTAACTATTGTGGGTATAACAGATGACGACAAGGACAGCATTATAGTCAGTGAGAAATTATATGACGATATTCTTGGAAGCATCCCTTATACAATGTATTCTGACATCTGTTCTACTAAGTGCGCTCGTAGGTTAAATAAATTATATAAACAAGAGATACAAGCAGATGAATATCCAGTGTTCCTTATTACTGATTTTTATGAAGAAAGCGTTAAGACCGCCTCAACCATTTATCTTATTATAGGGGCCACTCTTTTGGTTCTCTTTATTGTTATGGTTTTCCTTACTGCCTCCTCTCTTATTAAAGATAAATATCGAGAGATTGCTATCATGAAATCTCTTGGTCTAAAAAACACCGCTATTTTCATTTCGTTCTTTTTGACACTGGTTATTCCTCTTCTCGTTGGAACGGGAATTGGCATCGCCATTGGATCAGTTATTAACGTTATTCTTAATATAGCGTTTGTTAACCCATCTTCATATTTATACGTTGAATATGAATTCTCAACTTATATGTTAAGATTTAGTGTTTGGTCCTTTGTCGTTCCGATCGTTCTTTGTGTGGCCATAGCTCTTATTGCAGCCTTCTTCTTTGTGCGGAGAATCACTAACAAAAGGACTTTTGGCGCTCTCAAAGAATTCAGAGAATAAACATAGACTAATGAGTTGCCTTTGCGCACGCATACGCGTGTATATATATGGAAAAGTGAATCTAAATAATATAAACTTTTCCTAGTGGAGATATTAACTTATGTACTGCCATAAATGCGGAAAAGAAATTCCCGATGATGCGGACTACTGTCCCCACTGCGGAACGGAGAATATCTATAAGCCAAAAGCGCCCTCTAAACGATTAGAGGACGAAGAAGGGTATATCTCTTTTGGCGTGGATGAAAAGGGAAATTCTCTCCGCACTGACCCCTTATCTCAGCAAAGTAAAGATGGGAAGATTGTTACTACGAGTAATGTCACTCGTCCGTATAGAGATAAGAAGTGGTCAATAGTCACCCTTGTTGTTCTTTTAGTGGTGACTATTATCCT
This sequence comes from Coprobacillus sp., assembly GCA_021203815.1. Classification (GTDB taxonomy): domain Bacteria; phylum Bacillota_I; class Bacilli_A; order RFN20; family CAG-826; genus JAJQAP01. The sequence continues at coordinate 24,548 of JAJQAL010000032.1, forward strand.
CGCTTTCACTCCTGTCTATAAAGGATATGGATCTATAGTTAATGATTATCATATCAATGAGGCAGATTGGATGTTCTTCCTTTTTGCCATTATCTTTATCGATATGGCTTTTTATATGATTGGTTACACTCTTATTGCCTTTATAAATCCTGCGATGCTCCTTCCTGCTCAGCAAAAGAGAATGAATAGAGGAAGTAAAGTGGGAATTAGTATTGCCACTGTTTTAGTATTAGTAATTGGAATTATCTTTCTTGTCATGGGAGTAGTGGATGAGAGGCTCTCCGCTATGGGAATCCTCGATATTATCTTTAGTTTTACCTTGGGGGCTTTATATGTAGTAGTGGTCCTTTTTGAGCAGTGTGATATCCTCCATAAAAGAAAATAAATGAATTAAAGAAGAGATAAATATAGAATATTTATAAGTAGGGATATATAAATATGTACTGCACTAACTGTGGGAAAGAAGTAAAAGAAGGCGATAAGTACTGCGGAAACTGTGGAGCCGAGCTTAACTCCTCTAATACGAGTGAAGAGCCAGTTAAGAAAAGCGATGAAGAGCTAGGTTTACTAGCGGTTAAAGACCGTACCTTCTCTAATTACACTAGCGTCGCTTTAATCGTTGGTTTTCTTATCACCATCTTCTTCCCGATGTTTAAAGCGGTTAATAACATCAATAATACAATCGCTTATTCTATTATTAGAAGTAATGGATATAAGTGGCCCTGCTATATGTTTATCCTGGGCGGGCTATGTCTACTCTTTGCCATATTAATAAGCGGCCGCCTCATCGATCGAATTAAAATATACCAGTTAAATAAAACCTCAGATAATAGTAATAGAATTGCCATGCTTGGTATCGCTGATATCATCTTTTTAGGCCTATCTATCTTCCTATTTATATATAGTCAATATATGGTAAGGTCAGATCTAGCTTCCTATCCCTCTATGAGCGCTTACACTCTCTCATATGGCGGGGGCGCCCTCGCTATGATTATTGTAGAAGCGGTCCTTGGCGCTCTCTATCTATTCGCTATTATCTATGAAAACTATATCTTAAAGACCACAAAGGACGGGAAAGTAACAAATGCCAAAGTTAAAAGATAGAATTAAAAGCGCGTTAGAAGAAGCTAATAAAGAGCTAGAGGAAGCAAGTGAGAAAGCTGGCTCCTTCATTAATAAACTTAATGATAACGCTGATAAATTCGATGAAAAGATGAATAGTCTTATTAAGGGAGCAAATGATTTCGCAGAGGAAAACGTAGATAAACTCTCTGGGGATATGGAAGATGTGGGTGAAGTCTTCACCGACGCGGGAAATAAAATGAGTGATTTTATGGAAGAGTTAGAAGAAAAGCTTGATAACGCCCTTGATGGGGATGAAAAAGAAGAAGAAAGCGAGGAATAAATTATGAGTAAAAGTGAAAGCCATAAGTATGCGATAGTAGTGGTGGACATGATTAACGACTTCTTTTATGGCGCTCTTAAGTTTGATAGAGCGGCCTCAGTGGTTGATCCAGTGACCCACCTACTAGAAAAAGCAAGAGCGAAAGAGGTTCCTATTATCTTTACCTGTGACGCTCACTATAAAGGAATTGACCACGAGTTTGGTCTATGGGGAGAGCATGGGCTTAGAGGAACAGAAGGCATCTATCCAATCGCTCCACTCCGCTATAATCCAGAGGAGGATTATATGGTCTATAAGACTAGATATTCCGCCTTCTTTAGAACGGACCTCGATGTATTACTTAGCGAATTAGGCGTAGACACCATTATATTAGTGGGGGTTCACACTCATATATGTGTCGAGCATACCGCTGCGGACGCTTACTATCTCGGCTTTAATATCATCGCGAGTAGTGATGGGACCACCGCGTTCACTAAAGAAGACCACGAAAGAGCCCTAAAGAAGATGCATGACCTATATGGGGCGAGCCTTGCTAAATGCGAGGAGATTATTAAGCTCCTATAAGGATAAAAACCTAAGTATCATAAAAAAGAGTCCTGAACTGGACGCTTTTTTATATGTAAAGGCTTATAGGGGTCTTTAATGGGTTAAAAATGGGGACCAATATAAAACCAAGGCATTTTTTATATTGCATATAAAAAAAATAAAAATTATCCTTAAATGCTAAGAATGCCTGGGGAGAGGCATTAACTGACACACTATAATCGCCTTTTAGTTGTGATTTATCTGTAAATAGTAAGGTAGGGAAATACGAAAATGGATTTAAGCCAACAAAAGAAGGCTTCCGTCTTATTAGTCTTAAAGGTTCTTGAGGACTATACAGATGAAAGTCATCACTTAACCCAAAACGAAATTGCTGAAAAAATTAAAGAAATATACGGACTATCGGTAGAAAGAAAGAGCATTGCCTCTTCTTTAGACATCCTTGAAGAGATTGGCTACGATGTCAATAGTGGTCGTAGAGGGGGCTACTACCTCCTTTCAAGGGAGTTTGAGACGAGTGAAGTCTCTTTTCTTACCGACGCGATCTTCTCCTCGAGAAGTATCCCCGCGAGTAACGCTACACAGCTCGTAAAAAAGGTCAATAGCTGCCTTTCTGTCTATGAAAGAAAGGAATATGACTTCGTTGATAAGACCTATGATATCCCAAGGACCACAAATAGTGAGATCTTCTATAATATCGATATCATTCATGAAGCCATGCAGCGTCATAAGAGAGTGGGATTCCAGTATCTCACTTACGATAAGAAAGGGAAAGCGGTTCCCCGCTGGGATGGATATGAGTTTACCGTGTCCCCATACTATCTAGTTAATAACTTTGGTAACTATTACCTGCTCTGTAACTATAGAACTAAATATAACCCCTTAAATGTCTTTAGACTCGATTACATCACTAATATTAGAATCAAAGAAGACTGGGAACTTAAAGATATGAGTGACATCGAAGAGTTAAAAGACTTCGATCTCACTAAATACCTCAGCGAACATATCTATTTATTCGGTGGAGAAGCGGTTAATGCGCTTCTTGAAATCGATAGCGAGGAAAACACCAGAATCGCTGTGGACTGGTTTGGGAATAACGCGGAATTTATAAGTGACGGGACAGATAGAGTCCTCGTTAAAGTAAAGTGTAATGAAGAATCACTGCTCTACTGGTGCCTACAGTATAGCGAGCACGTGAAAGTCTTAGAGCCAATCTCCCTAAGGGAAAGAGTCATTGAAGCTCACCGCAAAGCCCTTGAGAAATATGACGATGAATTCTAAAAAATAACCCATCTAGAAGATGGGTTTTTTATTAAATAAAAAAATGGATCTAAGGGTCCATTTTAGAGTGATTGCAGTCTTTTATCTAACACTCTTAATATTTAGTATACTCCTATTTATATAAAAAGGCAATAAAAAACCACATGTTGTGGTTATTTTTATTTATGATATTAAAGCTCCTCTGACGGAGGGGGAGTGAGGGTTATTATTAGAGTCTTAGGATCTTCTGCGCGCCCATGATGAATCACTAATTTAGTTTCACTCACCTCTTTCAGACCGGTGAAATAATATGCATTATGAGTGTCCTCTTCTTCACTGCAATTTGTTAAACTAATATAATCTTCGTCATATTCAAAATTAATAACACTATCGGGGTATTCAATCCCTCCTTCATTATCAACAAAAATTTTGAAAATATAGGTTGTATTAGTGTAAAAAGTTACTTCCTCATCATATCTATCATTAAGTGTTTTGAGTTTTTCTCTATTCTCATCATAAACATATACAGCCACTCTTGGTTTAAAAAATTGGTCGTATAGCTCATCATCACTAAGACGGCTAGAACTCTTGTTATCTTCTTAGCCACATAATGAAAGCATTACTATGCTAGTTAGACAAATAAATTTACTGATTTTCATGTTTATTCCTAGCTTTCAATTTCTAGATTATCCACAAGAGTTATCATGGTAATTTTTGGTCTAGTAATGTCAGTGTGAGAAATAATTAATTCCGTACCATCTGTTTCTTGTAGTCCAATAAAGCGGTATGAAAAATCTTCTTGGTCCTCTTCATCATAGTCTTCAATACTAATATAATCATCGTCACACTCGAAATTAATCCCAGTATCAAGCCATACAAAGGGGCCAACTATTGGTATATAAATTTCGAATATATATACCATATTAGTGTATAAAGTGAACATATAGTCATCCCAACTATAGAAGCTATATAATTCCTCTTCTTTATTCTCGTCATAAATAGTTAAACCAATCATCAAGTCTTGAGGGAAGGTATAATCAGGATAAACACAGCAAAGATAATTGTCATCAACCTCATCTTCGCAGCCACATAATGAAAGCATTACAACACCCATTAAACAAATAAACTTATTTTTTCTCATAA
>JAJQAL010000019.1:0-360 GCA_021203815.1 Coprobacillus sp.
TTAGTCTCGCCGCAACTACAGGTATAAGTCATAACGCCCGCTTCAGTGCAGGTTGGCTCAACAGTTACAACGCCTTCGCCCCAACTATGTTCATGAGTAGATCCTTCGTCTTGCTCAGTGACACTGCCGTCATCACCTGGAACTTCTTCTTCGTCATTACACGCAGCAAGTAGTCCGACTCCAAGGCCAGCGACACAAAGAACACTTAATAAACTAAATAGTTTTTTCATATTGCTTTATTTATCTCCTTTCTTTAATTAATTGATTAATTAATAGATTCCTTCAATAATCAAAACTAGTAGTTATGTGGGGGGGGGGGGGGGGGGGGGGGGGGGGGGGGGGGGGGGGGGGGGGGGGGGG
>JAJQAL010000019.1:370-6147 GCA_021203815.1 Coprobacillus sp.
AAAATAAATAAATAAAAATTTTTTTTAAATTTGTTTTTTTTTTTCCTTTTTTTAATTAAATAAATAATATATTTCTTCAAAAAAAAAAAACATTTTTTTTGTTTACCCCCCCCCCCCACGAAATTCAAGATATTTCTTATCCTTTTTTACCTCCTTTTTTCGTTTTCTTTATTAAATACTAAAAAAGGCACAAAAAAGAGGGGATTTACCGGGTTTTTAATATATAAAGAGATAAAAAGAGGATAAAGAGAAGTGTAAAGAAAAAAGTCACGCATTTAGGCGTGACTATATTCTATATATCCTTTTATTTATTTAAGAATATATTCAATTAATTTACGGAGTTCATTAATCGATTTAGGGTCTAGACTTGAGGTAAATAGATATCTCTCTTTATCCTCTGTTTCTGGGATTGACTTTAGACAGGCCGCTTTCTCTTTCTGCGTTATCTTATCCGCTTTAGTAAAGAGGAGATAGTAAGGGATATCATAGTAAGAGAAATACTCAAGTAACTCTTTATCCATTGGTCCCACTCCCCGACGCGAATCAATAAGAAGAAAAGCGCACTTTAAATCTTTATTATTATCAAAGTAAGCGTTCATCAGAGTGGAGAAGATCTCATCGAGATGGACGCCGCTTGCAGCGTAGCCGTATCCCGGAGCGTCCACAAGATAAAAAGTGTGATCGATATCAAAATAGTTTAATAGAGTAGTCTTCCCGGGTTTAGAGGAAGTCTTAGCAAGGCTGGTTCCCACTAAGGAATTAATTAAAGTGGACTTCCCTACGTTAGAGCGGCCCACAAAAACGAGCTCTCTCGCTAGTTCATGAGGCTTAATGGAAACATCGGAAACACTTTTAATGAATTTCGCGTTTTTATAGTTAATCATATTTATTAAGCTAGTTAAGCACTGACTTTCGCGCTTTTAGATTTACTCGATTTTTGGACTTTTATACTAGTGACCTCTTCCGTAAGGGGCCCAAGGATTACATTCACCGCGTCATCCACACTCTTCATAAAGACAATCTCAAGGCTTCCTTTAACTTCATCAGGGAGTTCATCAACGTCTTTTTTATTCTCCTCAGGGACAATTATCGTCTTAATTCCGCTTCTAAGGGCGGCAAGAGACTTCTCTCTAAGCCCGCCGATAGGAAGGGCGTGTCCTCTTAAGGTTACTTCCCCCGTCATCGCAACATCAGGAGACGCTGGAGTTCTCGATAGACAGGAGATAATCGCACAGGTAATCGCGACACCCGCGCTTGGCCCGTCTTTCGGAACCGCCCCTTCTGGGACATGGATATGGATATCGTTATTTTCGAAGATCGCGGGATCGATATGATATTTTTCGGCGTTAGCTTTAACGTAGTCAAGAGCGATGGAGCAGCTTTCTTTCATGACGTCCCCTAGATTTCCGGTCACGACAAATCCTCCTCTCCCTTTAAAGTAGTTAACTTCAATGGGGAGGATCTCTCCTCCATACTCGGTATAAGCGAGGCCGGTGACCACTCCAATCTGGGCGTCTTGCTCTTTCTGAGACATATCTTCATAGATAGGCGCGCCAAGATACTCAATAACATGTTTCTCATCGACATCGACATGAGTGATCGATGGGTCTTTTACAATGGCCACCGCGATCTTACGGAGACAGGAGGCTATTCTTCTTTCGAGTTCACGAACGCCCGCTTCTCTTGTATAGTGACGGATGATATAGAGATAAGCGTCATCACTAAAGCTAACTTGCTCTTCAGTTAGGCCATTTAAATCAAGCTGCTTTTTAAGGAGATGCTGCCTCGCAATCTGAAGCTTTTCATACTCGGTATAAGAGCTAATCTCGATAAGCTCAAGCCTATCTCTAAGAGGGGCGGGGATATTCTCTAAGTCGTTAGCGGTGCAGATAAAAAGGACATCGCTTAAATCATATGGCTCCTCGATAAAGTTATCGTTAAAAGCGAAGTTTTGCTCGGGGTCAAGGACCTCAAGAAGGGCGCTACTTGGGTCACCTTTGTAGGATGAAGCCACTTTATCGATTTCATCGAGAAGGAAGACCGGGTTATTAACGCCCGCTCTCACCATGCCGGAGATTATTCTTCCAGGCATTGAGCCGACGTAGGTTCTTCTATGGCCTCTAATCTCCGCTTCATCGCTAATTCCGCCAAGGGAGGCTTTAACGAATTTTCTTCCGAGCGCTCTCGCGATTGACTTCCCAAGGGAAGTCTTACCGCATCCAGGGGGACCATAGAAACAGAGAATCGGGGACTTTAGGTTTCCCGTAAGCTGCTTTACCGCTAGGTATTCAGTGATTCTCTTTTTTGGCTCTTTAAGCCCATAGTGATCTTCATCGAGAATTCTTTCGACCTCGCTTAAATCATTATTATCTTCGGTTTTTTCGTACCACGGGACATTAAGAAGAGTCTCTAGGTAGGATAAAACTAGGGCCCCTTCTAGGCTCCCCTGCGGCATCATTTCATATTTTTTGGCTTCGGAGTGAACTTTATTTTTCACCGCTTCTGGATAGGGGTTTTCATCCGCTTTCTTTAGGAGAGCGTCGATATCGTTATCTTCGTCCTCTCCAAGCTCTTTTTTAATGGCTTTCATTCTCTCTCGGAGGAAGTAGTCTTTTTGCTGTTTTTCCGCGTTTTCTCTGATATCGGACTGGATATCTTTTTCGATATCATTTTGCTGCTTCTGAGAGAGGAGACCTTCTGTCACTAAATCGACGAGATCGGTTATATTATTAGCTTCGAGAATCTTCTGCTTTCTCTCCGTAGGAAGAGAAAGAGAGGCGGCGATTTCGTAGCAGTATAAGTCCGCGTCTTTTGTTCTAGCAAGGGCGTTAACGTTTTCTTTTGGCATTCCGTTCATGACCTCAGGCATACTTTCCATGAGGCTAGAAAGGGAATCGATCGCCGCGCGGCCGGTAGAGGCGTCATACTCTTCGATCTTTCGGACGATCCCTTCACAGACGAAAAACCCATCTTCATTCATAGAGATTAAAGAAAGGTCCACTCTATCGATCGGCTGCATCCTCACTTTCATATTCTTTCCGCGCTGAGTGGCGCTTGTAATCTTACATAGCGTTGCGACTTTATAGCAGTCTTCTTCTTTAATTTCATCAAGGTCTGGAGAATACTGAGTCGTAACAAATATAAGGGAGGAAGAGTTATTCATTGAGGCGTCAATCGCCTTAAGGGAAATACTTCTTCCGGCGTCGATATTTTGATTAACTCCAGGGTAAAGGACGACACTTTTAGTGACGAGTAGAGGCAAGATTAGTTTATCGTTATTTTCCGCCATAAAACCCTCCTAGGTATATTTTATATTTACTAGCTTATTAACTAATTATATTAGTTATTATTACGGTAGAGGAAGTCTTCAATACGGGAGAACCTCACGCTATCACGGAACTGCCCGAGCTGAGAAGAAAGCGCTTTACGGACATCATCAATACTCATATGATAGGCTTCCGCCATACGGGCGTATTCAAATTCGAGGTCAGCGTCTTCAATCGTTATTTCTTCAAGTTGTCCCACTTTATCGAGGATAAAGTAGTTACGGACGCTTCTTGTCGCACTCTCTTCAATCTGAGCCATAAAGTCTTCCTCACTTTGCCCAACGATTTGTAGATACTGCTCAAGCGTTATTCCAGACTGGGCCATCTGATTCTCGGTGTCTTCCCTTTGGGCTTCCACCTGAGACTCGATAATCTCGTGAGGGATTTCGATTTTAGTGGCTTTTTCCGCAATGGTATCGATAAGGGTATTTAAATAAGCGTCATGAAGCTGCTGGGTCTTCTCTTTAAGGAGGTCAGAGCGTTTACTATCTCTTAATTGCATCACCGTCTTAATATTTTCAAGTTCAAGCGACTCCACAAACTTATCGTCTAAAGCGGGGAGACTCTTCTCTTTCACTTCGTGAACAGTGACATGGAAAACCGCGGGTTTTCCTTTAAGCTCTTCAACGTAGTTTTCTGGGAAGGTGACATTAACATCGATGCTTGACTCAGGAGTTACCCCAACAAGCTGGTCTTCAAAGCCAGGGATAAAGGAGTTAGAACCGAGCTCTAACTCATAGTTAGAAGCGCTTCCGCCTTCAAACTCTTCCCCATCGACTTCTCCCACGAAATCGATAACCACAGTGTCACCAAGAGCGGCGCTTCCTTCTTTAGGCACAAGGGTAGCGTTCTCCTTTAATGTTTCATTAACCGCCTTATCGACTTCTTCTTCACTAATAGCGGCCTCTTCTTTTCCAATTTCAAGGCCTTTATATTCACTTAGCTCCACGTGAGGAGCGGTGGTAATCGTAAATTTAACTGTGAGGTCAGTGTCACTACATTTCGTGACCTCTACGCCTGGCTGAGCGTAAGGGACAATCTTCTCTTCCGTAAGAACTTCTGTATATAAAGGCTGAAGAAGAGAGGAGATCGCTTCATTCATTTGCTTAGCGGGATCTATTTTTTCTCTAACGAGGTTTTCAGGGGCTTTTCCTTTACGGAAACCTTTTATTTCAACATCCTGCGCAAGCTTAGTAAAAGCTTTTTTAAGGGCTTCTTTCCAGGTCTCTGTGTCCACTTCAACTTCCACTTCGACGTGGCAGTCTTCTAGGGTATTAACTGTTCTATTATTCATTTACCTATTTTCTCCTTATTCATGCAAACTAAATTATAGACCATAATAAATTCTTTATTCAATAAATGAATAAAAAATAGTCTATGTATCTATGTTTTTGTCATTTAAAGTTATCACTAGCTTCTTTTACAAGGGAAGCGGTCTTACTAACTAAGTCGGGGTCCACTCCCCAGCGGGGAATAATCTCCTCTAGGGGCGCGACCTCATCTAGATACTGATGAGCGACGACCTCAAGAGCCGCCCCAAGCACCATAACATCGCTTTCTACTTCACTAGGGAAGTAGTAAAGGACATAAAGAGGGTATAAAGAGAGAGCGATATTAATAAGCGAGGGATCATTTATCTTTTCGTTAAGACGGTATGTTAATTCCTCCATTTCCATAGGGGAGTTAAGCCGCTTATAGTCACTACTAGTAAGAGCGATAATCTTATTATCTTTATCCTTAAAGGATAAAGGAGCAGTATATCCATTACTAATTAATGATAAGAGAGCGTACACTCTTACGGAGAAAGTGGGATAATTACTAACAAGTCTTACTAGCTCTGGAGTAAGCTCACTTACCTCCTCTTTTTCAAGTCCTGTAATAACGGAGAGAATCTCTTCGTCTTTTAGACTTGTGGAGAGGATATCTCTCATCTCTTTCGTGGTCTTTTTAGGGCCATTTCCTTTATAGAAGGCGATTTCCGCTTCCTTAATCTTTTCGGGATAGAGCTTAAGAAGCTCTTCAACCTCTTGATTCTCGTAGGGTTTAGATTTAAAGAATTGGAGTCGCTGACGAGCGACGTCAAACATATTCGCCGCCATAAGAGATTCAATGCTGACTTTGATAAGAAGGGGGAGATCCGCTTTTAGGACATCATAGTACTTATCGATTAGCCGCTCCGCTTTTCCCATCTCTGCGGTGGCGTAAAGCGAAAGAAGACGGGGGAAGAGAGAATCGATATCACTAGCCCCTTCGGTAAGCTTAATAACAAGGTCATATTGACCTTTCTCAAGAAGTGAATCAAGATTGTCTAATGTGTCTGTTTCTGCCATAATAGTAAATATTTAGTAGATTTTTAGTTATTTATTGTAATTCATTAAATAACAATTTTTGTATCATTTATACTTCTATTATTATAGTGATTTTATGGCTTTTTGTATAGTGATATTCTCC
>JAJQAL010000018.1 GCA_021203815.1 Coprobacillus sp.
GCGGTGCCTATTTTAAGTCTAGCCGCGCGTATTAAAGACGGGGCGAAAATTAAGAATAAGAAAGTCCTTAAAGAGGTAAAGCGTAAAGGCTACTATATCTACGCTAATCACACCGCGGAGTTTGATCCTATTATTCATATCTCGAGGATTAATCCCTTTAAAAGAACCTGCGTTGTCGCGGGGCTAGCGGCCTTTTCGATTCATCCTTTTGTCTCTTTAATCATAAGAGCGCTCGGCGCAATTCCCACTCCCACAAGTAAAGAGATGTATAAAAACTACCTTGAGTGTCTCGATTATCATATTAAAAAGAAACATAATATCCTCATGTATCCAGAAAAACATATCTGGACCTACTATAACGATATCCGTCCCTTTACCAGTGATACATTTAGATATCCAGTGAGTCAGGGGGCGCCCGTAGTCGTGGCCACAACTATCTACCTCACTCCCAAAAAAGAGGGGAAGAAACCAAAAAGCGAAATCTATCTTGATGGACCCTTTTATCCTGATACGTCCCTATTAAAAGTGGACGCTACTAATAAACTTAGAGATGAAGTCTATAACGCTATGAAAAAGAGAGTAAATGACCTACAAAGCTATGAATATATTCACTATGAATATAAAGCTAAAGAGTAGACTACTGAAATATTTTACGGAAAACCGCAAAAATTTTCAGTAGGAATTATTAAAGTAACTAAAATACCACCAAAATAACTCATTTAGACAATTAATACATGATGAATTAGTTAATTTTATTATTAATAATGGATTAATGATTAAAAAGTATATAAATAGAATATTTATATCTTAAAATGTTGCTTTTCCGCTTCATATCATAGATAATAAATAAGCAATTAAATTGGACCAGTGGTGTAGCGGCTAACATGTCTCCCTGTCACGGAGAAGATCGCGGGTTCGATCCCCGTCTGGTCCGCCATTAAATTAAATTATTATATTCTATGGCCCGGTAGCTCAGTCGGTAGAGCAAGGGACTGAAAATCCCTGTGTCGACGGTTCGATTCCGCCCTGGGCCACCATTAGTTAAGAATAGTTAATACCTATAATTAGGTATTTTTTATTTTCTATAAGGAGTAAAATAAAAGTCGTATGAAAAATAAACATAAACTATTCTCTTTATTTCTATTAGTTCCTTTATGTTTATCTGCCTGCGCTGATGAAAGAGACTTCTCTTCTATTAGTAAAATAGAGGAGATTGCCTCTAATGAGGACTATATCTTAGGAGTGGATCTCTCTTCGATTATCGAAGTAGAAAACGCGGGAGGCGTTTTCTATGACTTTAACGGAAAAGAGAGTGATATCTTTTCCGTTTTAAGTGAGAGCGGTATTAACTATATAAGAATTAGGCTCTGGGTCGATCCATTTGACGAAGATGGTAACTCCTTTGAAGGCGGAGGTAATGACCTAGAGACTGATCTTGAGATCGCTAAAAGAGCCAGTGAGGCGGGGATGAAAGTCCTTCTTGATTTCCATTACTCTGATTTTTGGGCGGACCCAGGAAAACAGATTATCCCAAGGGCGTGGGAAGGACAAGCGGGAGAGGAGTTATATCGGACCGCTAGCGAATATACCACTAGTGTTTTAGAGGCCTTTAATGAAGTGGGAGCCACTCCCTCAATGGTCCAGATTGGAAACGAGATTAATAACGAATGGATATGCTCTCTTAAAGGGGAAGAGTTTTATTCTTTTGTTGGAGAGTGCGCTAGTGCGGTCCGCTCCTATGACCCCTCGATTGAGATCGCTCTCCATCTTGCGATGGATCAAAGTATAAATACTCTCGTAAGTAGCTTTAACGGCTTTATAAGTCACGATATCGATTTTGATATTATTGGGCTTTCTTATTATCCCTACTGGCACGGCTCCCTCTCCACGTTAGATAGTAACCTATCTAAACTAGAAGAAAGCTTTGATAAGAAAATCTGTATTATGGAATACGCTTATGGATATACCTTAGATAGTAGTGAGATGTCCTTTAATACGAGTAATATCTTTAATAAAAGCTGCGAAAGAAATGGGGGCTACGAGGCCACTCCTACGGGACAAGCCTTATGTATCTATGATATTAATAAGACGATTAGTTCCCATAAAAGCGTTATTGGCTCTTTCTACTGGGAGCCCGCTTGGCTCGGTCTAGAGGGCACTAGCTGGGCAAGTAGTGACGCCTTTACCTATCAAAGAGTAAATGGTCTTGATACAAATGGACTTGGGACTTGCTCCTGGGTAAATCAAGCCTTATTTGATTATAATGGCTATCCTTTAGAGTCACTAAAGACCTATAACATCATGAAAGGTATTTCTTAAGAAATAAAATAAAAATATCTTGAATATCACACGTTAAATATTATAATTTAAAGTGTGGCAGTTAGTAAGTTTACAGAAGAAAGAAGACAGAGACTCATTAAGTTTGTGGATTCCCAACTTGGTGATTCCTTTAAGTATAAGCAAGTTAAAGATGCTGGCTTTAACTTTGAGGAGTTTAAAAAACTCCTCGATGAAGCAGTGGTGGAGAGAAATAGTAAAGGTATCTACACTAAAACGGACGCCATTAGTGATGAGTTTTATTTAACTCAGCAGAAATATGAAAAAGGGATTTATTCTTATGAAACCGCTTTATGGCTTAATGGATATTCTGACCGCGTCCCTTCTAAGCTCATGATGAGCTTTCCTCAAGGGTATAATTGTTCCTCTATTAAAGATGAACCCATCATTATGAAATACAAAGATAAGGACATCTATGATTTAGGAGTGTATACAATTCCTTCTCCCTATGGGAATGATATTAAAGTTACTAATATTGAGAGAACGCTTTGCGATATGCTTCTTGGGAATAAAGGCGACACTTCTTTAGTTAGTAGCGCTATGAGACAGTACGTTAATTCTGCTAATGCCGATTTCCCTAAGCTTTTAGACTATGCCGATAAACTTCGAGTAAGGAAAAAAATCGATATGTACTTAAAAATCCTTCTTTTCTAATTCAATTAAACCCTTTTTATTTTTTTGCTATAATATAAGTTATGCCAACTCTTAATAATAATAAGAAACAAGAAAATGGTCTTTCTGACGAAGAAAAAGAAAATATTAAAACAAAAAATCAGTACGTCGCTTATGACCATAAGTATAGGAGAAAGAAAAGCGAGAATATTCAAATCTCGGTTTTTACTTTAATTATTGGAACGATTATCATCGCTGTTCTTCTTCTCTTCTTTATGATGTATAACCTATGGGGAGCGTTCTGGTTTGCCCTTAGCGCTGAAGGCGCTTTAATCGTCGTCTTAGTTATCTTTCTTATTTATACCTTCCGTAAATATAATCCCTTAATTGAAAAAGAAGACGAAGTTTTAAAAAAGCAGAAACAGGTCGATAACGAAATCTTCGCTAAGGAAAAAGAGAAAGAAGAAGCGGAGAAAGTAAAAGTCACTGATCCCTCCGCGGGACCATCTAGCCGCTATAGAGAAGAAGATAAGAAGGATTCCTAAAGGTCTATAATAAATAAATTATTCTTATTTATACCTATAAATGTGCTAATATATGCTATAAGAAAATACCCTTAAAAACTAAGGAGGATATTTAACATATGAATAATATAAAAAAGAGTTTAATCTTACTTCCTGTTTTTGCTTTACTTCTCGCGGGCTGCACTCCTAGTGATGATAACCCTGTTAGTGGTGATATTGATAGTAGTGAAAGTGATAGCGAAAAAGGAAGTGATGATGGTAGCGGAGATACCAGTGGTAGTGGACCCGTCACTACATATGACGCTGCCTACGCTTTATATGGTGATTTTGCTGATTCTAGTTGGAATGACTCTCCAAGTGAAGACTCTGATTTCTATTTAGCCTATAGCTCCACAGATAGCAGCACTAAATACTGGAGCGTTACTGTTACTACATCAAGTGAACCTGTTGATAACGAGTGGTGGTCCGATACTAATCAGTGGGATGCAGGATTCCGTATTGTTGTCTATGGTGATTATAATACAACAGTAGCGGGTTATACTGAACTCTCCTCTAGTAGTAGTGCTGATGTTCGTATGGGTTCAGATAGTAATAATATCGCCTTAGATTGGAATACTACTTACGTTATTACGATTGATATGCGCACTAGCGCCTCCATAAAAATAGATTATCCCTCTACATCCTCCTCTGGTGAAGATGATGGTAGTGTCAGCGTGGGTAAGATTGATGAGATAGCTAATAATGATAACTACATTATGGGTGTAGATGTTTCCTCTATTTATGAGGTTCTTAATGCTGGGGCTGTCTATTACGATTGGGCCGGGAACGCTATTACTAGTCTTGACGACTTTATGTCTTTCCTTGCCTCTCAGGGTGTTAACTACGTTCGTATTAGACTTTGGAATAGCCCTTATGTGACCGCTGGGGATTCAACTTCTGGTAGTTTTGAAGGAGGCGGTAATGACCTTGATACCGACCTTTTAATTGCTAAAGCCGCTGCCGATGCGGGTATGAAGATTTGCCTTGATTTCCATTACAGTGATTTCTGGGCGGACCCAGAAAAGCAGACCCGTCCTCGAGAATGGATGTCTCTTTCCGAGAGCGAGGTTATTTCTAAAGGGGCAAGTTGGACAAGTGAAGTTTTAAATGCCTTTAAGAATGTTGGTGCGAGTCCGTCCATGGTCCAGGTTGGAAATGAAACCAATAATAACACCATTTGTGGCTTCACTGCTAATAGCACTAATGCCGTTAGTTTCTTTAAAAGCTGCTGCAGCGCGGTTAGAACTTTTGATCAAGATATCAAAATTGTTATTCACTACGCTGATAGTAGAGACTACTTCACTTGGTCTAGTTATTATCAGACCCTTATAAACCAGGGAGTGGACTATGATGTTATTGGTCTCTCCTACTATCCTTTCTATCATGAGTCTATGTCTAGTTTCTCTAATACATTAAAATCATATGTAAGCGGCTTTAGTAGTAAAGAGGTTTGTGTTATGGAGTATTCTTACGCTTACACTCTTGACTATAAAGCTTGGAATACGGGATACGGAAAGATGAGTAATACTTTTAACGCCGATCTAGAAACCGCAGGTGGATATGATGCTACTATTCAAGGACAAGCAAGTGTCATTCACGATGTTAATGAAGCAGTAGCCCAAGCCGGTGGTATTGGCACGTTCTACTGGGAACCAGCCTGGCTTTCTAAAACCGGGACTAGTTGGGCCTCTAGTAATGCCTTAAATTACTATCAGCAATACGCTGATAGCACTGCAACTGCAGATTGGTTTGATACCTGTACCTGGGCGAATCAAGCTCTCTTCGATTATGATGGCTATCCGTTAGACTCTCTTAAAGCATTTGATCAGATGAAAAATGGAGAAACCATTGAAGAGCATTATGTCAGCGGTAATCTATCCTTTACCGGAACCATCGACACTGGATCAGATAGAACCTCTCAACTTCCAACATCTACAGAAATATATACGACATTAGGAAGAAATGTGACCTGCAATATTACCTGGAATAGTGAAGACCTTGCCGCTCTTAATAGTGCTTCTGATGGTCAAACCGTGGTAGTCCATGGCTCTATTACTTTTGGGGGAGAAACTCTTACTGTAACTGGAACCTATACTCTCTTCCATGAATATATTGTTAATGGTAGCTTTGAAAATGGAACGAGTAACTCGGGAACATCAAGCTGGACTTTAACAGGTAGTGGGCACCGATTTGCGGCTGATGGTAATGCTAGAACCGGGTCTTGGTACTATAATCCATATAATAGCCAATCAATTAGTTGCGGAATTTATCAGGAAGTGTTGCTTAGCGCTGGAACTTATACCTTTGAATGCTACTGGCGAACTGATAGTGGCACTAATTTGACATTTACTCTTTATGCCTCGGTTGGAGAGGTAACTCTTGAATCGTCCGTTCTCCCTTCGGGTAGTTCTTATTCGACTTGGATTAATTCTTCAATTTCCTTCACAGTATCATCGTCTTCTACGGTTAGAGTAGGACTTAATACTGTTGGTAATGGCGGGGCTTGGGCACATGTTGATGACTTCTCGCTTCACATGTAGCATGATATAAAGCAAATTATTAAAGAACCCTTGAAGGGTTCTTTTTTATGTCGACTAGTTTTTATTTAGAATTAAAAGGAATAAGTTTAAAATAATATCATTATGAAAGAAACCTGTATTAAGAAATATACTCCCTCTAACGTTGAGACGATGAGTAGTGATATGGCCCTATTTAAATGGAATGAAACTAATAGAGAGTTTAATGAGAAAGAGGGCGTTTACTACCTCACTTATGAAAGGGAAACAGAGATCCCTCACTACGAAGAGATTAAAGCCCTTGAAGCGGAGTGGTTCTCCCTTCTTAAAGCCTTACCTCTTTGGCCGCTTTGGCTCTTTCTTATTCCCGTCTTCGTTTTAGTGTCCGTTTATTTAGGCTGCGCGATTGTTCTCTCCGAGACCTTTAAGACAAACGCTATGTATATCGCCTTCTTTGTCCCCGCGGGTGTGCTCCTATTCGGCGGGGTCCTCTATACCGTCTTTAGGACGAGAGGCATCACTAAAAAGATAAATGAGTCCGAGGCTAAGCATAACGAGATCATCGAAAAACTCCGCCTCCTCGATGTTACACCATCAGATGATGAGTCCGCTTAAAAAATAGAAGTCTACCCCCCACCCTTCCTATAAACAAAAAAGCTAACCTAACGGATGGTTAGCTTTTTAAACATACGTCTAAAGTTACTATTTACTCTTTATCTTTACTAGCGTAGTCCTGACCTTCGACAATCCTTCCCTTATTCTCCCCTTTAGAGGCATGGGTTAGAACGGTCGCGCCTTGCTTAGTCGCTAGCTTAGCAGCGTATTCCTCCGCTTCGGCTTTCGTATCGAAGAGTTTAATAGGACGGGTATCCCCCACGCCTAAGATCTGCCACTTCCCGTCTTTACTACGTTTAGAGACGTGATAGACTCTCTTTTCGGGTTTGACTTTAGGTTCCGCTTCAAAGTCTTTTTCGCTTTTACTCTCTTTGGGCTCTTCTTTTTTAGCAGTAGTGCTCTCTTTAGTGGCTACGCCCTGCTTTTTTGCTTTTCTCGCTTCTTTTTTCGCTTTTCGCTTCGCTTTTCTTTCTTTTCTACTCATAGCTAGTATCTCCTTTTATATCTTTATTATATCTATTTTTAATTATTTAAAAAATAATTGAAAAATTTTTTTATTATTGTATATTTATATTTACGGGTGTGAATAATTTATCTACCTAATATATATAAGATACTGGATGGATAAAGGAGATTCACAAATTAATGCTTAAACTTATTGATATTACTAAGGACTACGTTGGTAAAAACCAGCCCACTGTTAACGCACTTAAAGGAATTAGTATAAATTTTCGTCGAAGTGAATTCGTCGCTATTTTAGGTCAAAGTGGATGCGGGAAGACCACGCTTTTAAATATAGTGGGAGGACTTGACCGCTACACAAGCGGTGATCTCGTTATTAACGGAACCTCCACGAAAGACTATAAAGATGGAGACTGGGATACCTTTAGAAACCACTCCGTCGGTTTTATCTTCCAGTCTTATAACTTAATCGGTCATATCTCAGTCCTTAAAAATGTCGAGATGGCTTTAATCATCGCTGGCGTTAGTAAAGAAGAGAGAACCCAAAGAGCCATGGCCGCTCTTGAAAAGGTCGGCCTAGCGGGAAAAGAGAAATCCCGTCCTAATCAGCTTAGTGGCGGCGAGCAGCAAAGAGTTAGTATCGCCCGTGCCCTCGTTAATAACCCTGATGTTCTCCTTGCGGATGAACCAACAGGCGCGCTAGATAGCGAAACTTCAATCGAGGTTATGGACCTACTTAAAGAGCTCGCTAAAGAAAGACTAGTGGTTATGGTAACCCATAACCCTGAGCTAGCGGAGCAGTACGCAACGCGTATTGTCCGTATGCATGACGGGCTATTAATTAGCGATAGTAATCCCCTTAGCGATGAAGAAGAGTTAAATGAAGTAAATGAATATTTAGAAAAAGTTAAAAATAAAGAAATCGTTATCGAGTCTAAAGGAAGTAAAGAGCAGACCTCGATGTCCTTTAAGACGGCGATGGGTCTAACGATGAATAATATGAGAACGAAGATGGCCAGAACCGTACTCGTTTCCATTGCGGGCTCTATTGGAATTATTGGTATCGCTTTAGTTTTATCAATCTCTAATGGCTTCTCTGGGTTTGTTAACGATATTGAAAGCGATACGATGAGCTCTTACCCTCTTAACGTTAAGCAGCTTAATACCGATTCCACCGGGGTTATGAACTCCCTTATTACGAGTCTATTTACCACTAGCGATACATCTGATTTAGAGGCCTATCCATCGGGCGATAAGATTATTCAGGATAACTCGATGGAAGCGATGCTCGCGTCGATGCTCACTACGAATACGAGAAGTGATACTGAGTATTTTAAAGAGTTTCTCGATACCGATTATGTAAGAAATAACTATAGTGAATATATCTCTTCTATTCAGTATACCTATAATATTACGAAAAATATCTATATCGGTCGGGATTCTTCATTTGTAGAGGAAATCCCTTACTATCAAGTTTCTCCCCTTACGATTGACTACGGCGAACACTATAACAGTCTTGATATGATGTTTGTTAATCAGTTTATGGCCACGATGGATGAATACTTCGACCTTAATGATATTCCTATCTTTGATGAACTTATCCCCGCTTATGACTATGACTATACCGTCGCTCCTGAAGATCAAGATGGACAACAGTACTCAAACCTTCTAAACGAGCAGTATGAAGTTGTCGCGGGAGAGATGCCGAAGGCTTATAACGAAATCGTTGTCGTGGTGAATGAATATAACCAGCTTTATGACTATCAGCTTATCGGTATGGGACTTATCTCTCCTGAGCACCTCGTTAAATCGATGGTGGACGCTAACTTTGGCTGGGACTCAAGTGATAGTATCTTCCAGCTTTATTCTGATCCAGATAGTAATACTCCTCTAACAGATGAGAGCTACTTTAATTTTGAGGGAACTTATAGTGACCTTCTCGGTCTTACTTACTATGTTCCTATGAACTATAAGCTTTATGAATATATAGAAGATGACACGCCCTCTTCAAACCTAGAAGAGCTAGGCGGCCACTACGAGAAAAAAAGCGACGAGGATATCTATAAAATCATTGATGATGATCCCGATACCATCGAGCTTAAAGTAGTGGGAGTGCTCCGTCCTCAAAAAGGAGCCACCTCTACCTCCATTAATGGGTGTATTGGCTATCTCCCAAGCCTTACTCAGTATCTTATGAATAAAGCGGAGGAAAGTAGAACGGCTGAGGGGTATAACACTATTAAATCGAATGTTATTCTCGCGCAAGAGTATTATTATGATGAAGACGGCGCTACTGGAACTAATGTTTTATCGGGCGATAGCTTTGTCCTTTTAATGAACTATGAAAGCCTTATGAGAAACTACGGGATTGTCGATCAAGAAGCTCCTAATGTCATCTATATCTATCCTTCAAGTTTCTCCGCGAAAGATCAAGTCTATGAATTAGTCGATAAGTATGATTCTTACTTAGAGTATAAATACTATAATATCGAGGATAGCGCTCTGCGCGACAAAGAGAGCGATGAATATATGAGTCTAGCGGCCTATCTCGATGAACACGCTATTATCCTGAACGATGATGTATCGACGATGATGGATAGCGTAGAACGTATCGTAAACTCCGTAACGTATGTTTTAATTGCGTTTGTGGCCATCTCGCTTATCGTCTCCTGCATTATGATTGGCGTTATTACCTATGTCAGTGTTTTAGAGAGGACTAAGGAGATAGGTATACTTAGGGCCATGGGCGCTAGAAAGCGGGATATCTCCCGTATCTTTAACGCGGAAACATTCCTTGTTGGTTTAATCGCCGGACTACTGGGCGTTGGGATAGCCTTGCTTCTCGACTTCCCAATCATCGCCTTTATTCGAGTGTACTCGGGTGTGACGATGAGAATTATTGTCCCGTGGTACGGCATTGTCTTCCTCCCCATCATTAGTTTTGTTTTAACGCTTATAAGCGGACTTATTCCGTCTTATCTCGCCTCTAAACGTGACCCAGTGGTCGCCCTTAGGAGCGAATAAGTTATGAATTATATTTTAACTATATTTGCCTCAAATACCGTTGAGGATAGTAACTACCTCGCCTTTTATGTCTTTGGGCTTATTGGGCTATTATTTCTCGTCGCCGCGATCGTCCTCCGCACTATGAAGCTCCGCTTTTGGGCCTCACTCTCTGAATTACTTTGCTACGCTTCTATCCTCGTTTTTAGCTGTCAGTACGTTACTTTATTTAGTGAACTAGGAAATGACTTTACCTGGACGAAACTCTTTAAAGTTCTCTTCTTTGTCTTTATCTTAGTCTTATTTATCTATAAACTAGTGGTGTTTATAAGAAAAAAGGCGTTATGAGTAAAAAGATCGGCTTAATCTCTTTAGGCTGTCATAAAAATCTCGTCGATAGCGAGAATATTTTAGGATATTTAGAAAGTGTCGGCTACGAAGTAACAAGCGATATAGAAGAGAGTGATATCGTAATTATTAATACATGCGGGTTTATCGAAGCCGCAAAAAGAGAGTCGATTAATACTATCCTAGAGGCGCTGAAGCTAGAAGGGAAGAAAGTCGTGGTCACTGGGTGCCTCGCGGAGCGTTACCTAGATGACCTAAAAAAAGAGATCCCAGAAGTAAGTAAATATATCCCGCTAAGAGATTATAAGCGCTTTAATAAAGAGTTTATGGAAGTCGATAATAATCCTCTACTATGTAACGAAGTTGATATCACTAAATACCGCCTATTAACTAGTGAAGTTACTGGAGTGCTCCGTATCGGAGAAGGCTGTAATAATCACTGCGCTTTCTGCGCGATCCCTTTAATTAGAGGGCCCTTCCACTCGAGAAGCCTCGCTGATATTAAAGAGGAAGCGGAGCTACTTGCCGCTCGGGGCATTAAGGAAGTCGTGATCCTAGAGCAGGATACCTCCTCTTACGGGAATGACCTTAAAGAAGATGTCACTATCGTTGACGTCTTAAAGACTATCTACGATATCGAGGGGATTAAAATGATTCGCCTTTTATATCTATATCCCGATGAAATAAGTGATGAATTTATCGAGTATGTGGCCACTCACCCAAAGGTGGTCCCCTACTTTGATATTCCGATTCAGCATAGTGAAGACCATATTCTAAAAGCTATGGGAAGAAGAGGGAATAAAAAGTATATTACTAATTTAATAAATAAGATTAGGGACAGAGTCCCTAACGCTATTTTAAGAACCACTTTGATGGTGGGCTTTTATAATGAAAGTGAAGAAGATGTTGATCATTTAATCGATTACTGTAAAGAAATTAATTTTGACCATGTTGGAGTGTTTACTTATTCCCTAGAGGAAGGGACTCCCGCGTATAAATACGGGGACCCAATAAGTAAGGAAGAGAAAGAAAGACGAAGAGATAAGGTGATGGAAGCTCTTTCTAGCCTATCAAGAGAGAATAATAAGAAGTACATTGGAGAAGAGCTCGAGGGCCTTGTGGTGTCTAAAGATAAAGATACCTATCTAATAAGAACCTATCTTAACGCTTTTGATGATGTCGATGGAAAAGTTATTATGAAAGGAAAAAGAGAGCACGCTCTTGGAGACGAGGTTAGGATGAAAGTGAGTCATTCTTATACCTATGATTTATATGGAGTGGAGCTAATTTAACTTAGATTTCTCTATACGCTAGTCCGTTTTTAGTGTCAAAAGAATAAAACAAGTATTATTCGTATTGCATTAAAATATCACTCTTAATATAATATACCTATCACTTGCCCCCTTAGTTAAGTGGTATAACAGGTGAATGGTAATCACCCGTCGCTAGTCCGATTCTGGCAGGGGGCACCATTAGTAATGACTAGGTTCAAATCCCATCGCTTAGCGGCCTTGGGATTTTTCTTGTTTCGCTTAGATTAATATGTTATATTAATTGTAGAGAAATCTACCATACTTATTATCAGATCCTAATGGAGTTGTCACTCCTTTCCTTAAAAAAGCGGGGTATATTGTATCCCGCTTTTTCCTTCGTATTAAGTGTTTGTAATTACTCAGTAATTACGTATAGTAATTAATTAAACGTCATCCCCACCGGCGGTTTCTTGCACTTTAATGGTGATATTTCCAACGAGGAAGTCACGACGGAAGATCTGCTGATAAGCGAGGACACAGACGGGATCAAAAAAGAAGAGGAGGACAATGGCAAACGAGGTCCAAATAAACTCGATATCCATTCCGTCCATAAACATCCATACTCCTGCAAGTCGTAAAGATAAGGCAATTAGGAAGAACCCAAATAAGACAATCATCACCGAGCAGATCCAGGTGCAGTATTTATTCGTGGTCTTTCCCATGGCTTTAAAGCAGGCGTTATTCATAATCGCGGTGCCTTTTTTAAAGGAAATAATAATAAAGGCGGCTTGCACTCCCGCAAAAAACATGAGGAGGAAGAAAGCGACATAATAGATAATAATAAGCTCTAACGCGGTCTCGCTTTGTCCAAGCCCCCACGCTTTTAAAACAAGAGCGAACACCATGACAATCGTAAAAACAAAATACGCTACCGTAATAGCGAGATAAACCGATCGATACACCGCAAGTTTTAGCTTAGTTCGCATATATAGTAATTTTACATTTTCTATCCCTATAAATGCAATATCGTAGTCCAAAGTAGAAAGAAAACTATTTAACAATAGTTTATAGGTGTATAATAATAGAATATAAATAGCGAGCTATCTCGCTACTAACATAGGAATAATTAAATGAGAAATGACCATGTCGGTGTCTTATTACCTGTCGCCTCTCTTCCCTCTAAATATGGTATTGGAGAATTTGGTGAGGAGTCTTTTCGCTTTATAGACTGGCTTAAAAAGGAGCATTACCGTTACTGGCAGGTTCTCCCTCTTAACCCACTTGGGCCAGGTGATTCCCCTTATATGAGTACCTGCTCTAACGCAATTGACGGAAGATATATCTCTTTAGATGAGCTTAAAAAAGAAGGCTATATCACTAGTGATATTCCCCTTTATGACGCGGATGTAACTTACATCCGCTACCAAGCGGTTAAGGAGTTTAAAGAGAAGTATTTATATGAAGCGTATACGAGTTTTATAAAAAAACACCCTTACGCTCTTAACTACTTTAAAAAAGAGAACCCCTGGGTTAAATACTACGCCACATATCAGTATCTAAAGAAAAGAAACGGAGAGAAGTGCTGGGCCGAGTGGAAAGCGGAAGATAAAAACTACTTTATTCATCACGTTAACCCTCCTAAAAATAGAGAAATAGATTTCTATATATTTATTCAGCTAGTCGCTCTTCGCCAGTGGAAGCATGTTTTAAGCTACGCTCATAGTAAAGGGATCAAAATTATTAGTGACGTCCCCTTCTACTGTGGGTATGACTCCGTCGAAGTTTGGCTCCACCGCGACCAGTTTATGCTCGATGAAAACGACATGCAGGTGGAAGTCGCCGGTGTCCCTCCTGACGCTTTTACCGATGTCGGTCAGCTTTGGGGTAACCCAATCTATAACTTTAAAGTCATGAAAAAAGATAACTATTCCCTCCTTGTGGATAGAATTGGCTATCTCGCTAGTCAGTGTGACTACCTCCGTCTCGATCACTTCCGGGCGTTTGATACGTATTACGTTATCCCGGCGGGAAGAGAGGACGCTAAAGTTGGCGAGTGGCGGATTGGCCCTCGGGACGAATTCTTTAAGCTCCTCTATAAGAAGTATCCAAATTCCCATCTAATCGCCGAAGACCTAGGAGATCTTCTCCCCTCTGTCCTCGAGCTTAGAGATAGACTTAAACTTAACGGGATGTTTATCATGGAGTTTACCATCTTTGATTTAAGTGTGAAATCCACAGATAAACTTATTGTTTATCCAGGCACTCATGATAATGAAACCCTCTATGGATGGTTTCTTAACCTAAGTGAAGAGCAAAAGAAGTTTATTATGAAAAGACTCGACTCTGATAGAAAGCACCTCTACTCTAATATCGTTAAGTATATCTATAAAGCCCCTAGCTTTATGACGATTTTCCAGCTTCAGGATTTCCTTAGACTTGATAATAACGCTCGAATTAACTCTCCTGGCACTGTAGGATGGCCTAATTGGTGCTGGAAGCTCTCCTCATGGGATTGGGTAAACGAAGTAGTTTATCCAAAAAAGAAATGGTTTATTGAGTAAACAAGATTTAAATGTGATAAAATAGCGACTTGTATGAGTAAAAAGAAAATTATATTACCAGTAATCCTAGTCTCATTATGTCTAGGCGCCTGCTCGGGGTCCTATATTGATGAATATGGAAGAGTTATCTGTCAAGAGATGATT
This sequence comes from Coprobacillus sp., assembly GCA_021203815.1. Classification (GTDB taxonomy): domain Bacteria; phylum Bacillota_I; class Bacilli_A; order RFN20; family CAG-826; genus JAJQAP01. The sequence continues at coordinate 14,415 of JAJQAL010000018.1, forward strand.
TTTGGTATTGATCAAGATTTACTCGATGAATGGTATGTTACCTATAGGGAAAACGCTGAGTTTGTTTATCATATAAAAGTGAGTGATATCTCACTTGATTTATTTCAGATTCAAAGAAATAATGGTTTTGCGGAGGATACCTATTTAGTCCATACCCCATATGAGTGTGAAGTCGTAGAAGTCTTAAGGAGTAATCCCCCCGATGTCTATGACTATCAGACCTTTACCGATTGGAAGTGGCCAGAAGAGGGTGATCATTTAACTTTATTCCTTCTCGGCTCTTGGGTAGAAAATCAAGGGTGCGCGTATAAATATGACCTCGAAGAGAGAGTTAGTGTGGGCTTTGAATATAACGTCTATGTAAACTACTGGGAAGGATACGCGATTAACGACACAAAAAATAAAGGAAATGGATTTATGACCTGTTTCCCTTCTCTTGGAATAGATTTCCTTAATGGTATCGTCTCTCCCACTGATAGTGAAGAGGAAGATGAAACGGATTTAGGAGAAGAAGATCTCGATTTAGACGAGGATGATACTAGTGATACTGACCCCGAAGGTAGTGATGATGGCGAGGAAAATGACGATACGTTAGGGGATAATTTTGACCCAGAGTAAATATTTAAAAAATATTTAATATTTTTAATTCGCTTCTTGAATATTTACTACATAGTAGTATAATAAGAAAGTTAAGAATAATTTGTAGAAAAATAGGGTTATTTATATGGCAAGAAAAAAGAATGAAATTAATGGAATTAAAATAATCCGTCGTTATAGCGGAGCGGTTATCCTTTACGGAATATTCTGCCTCGTTATTATCGCCGCGATTATTCTCCCTCTCTTTACGGATGTCTTCCTTATCGGTGAATACGACGAATCCCTTGGAGAGATAGTTTACTATGAGAACACAGGAATGGACTTCTTTACCTCTTTATTTGGGGGAAGTGAGGCCTTATCTCCAATCGATAGTGTGACGAGTAAACTCGTCTGGGGTACCTCCTTTATGGAAGCAAGTACCTTATGTAACTGGATCATGTACATTTGGGATGTTATCTATATCATCCTCTTAGTTATCGCGGTAGTTCTTTTAATTAAAGCCATTCGTCTTCTCGTCTTTGGAAGAACGAGAAAATATGAGGCTCCAAGAACTCTTTCTATTGCCACTCTTATCCTTCTTGCAATTAATGTGCTACTAGTATTCCTCGTGGCCGCTTTCTGTAACTCTTACTATTCTGTTTACTATCCAGAATTAAGTGAAGACCTACTCATCCTCGAGGCTCAGCCTTCTTTATATACCTGGATTGGACTAGGCATTTCGCTAGTCTCTATGATTGTCATGATTATTATCTGCGGGACGAGATTTGCAAATAGAGTCTATGTCGGCGATCTCCCCTGGGATAAGGAATATATTAAAAATGAAATTAACGGGAATAAAAAGCAGAATATTCCCCCTCAGCCAGAAGGGACTTCAACCTCAACGACTTCCACCACCACGAAATATGTTAGTAGCGGCGGACAGTATGTCCCTCTCCCTCCAATTTATATTACTAACTCCGTCGCCCCAGCGGCCTCTTCCGCCGGCCAGGGACAAGTAGTAGGCGGCGCTGGAGGAGAGATTGAGCCCGCCGTTCCACCCGCTGAAAGAACGACTCTTCCACCACACCTAAGCGCGATTGGCGGTCATGACTTTGCCCAAAACCTCCATCTCCAGGAAGCCACAATTCCTGATAATATTACCCGTCTTGGAACTGGAGCCTTCTCTAACTGCGTTAATCTTAAGAGCGTCAATATTCCAAAAGGCGTCGTCTCAATTGGCGCTAACTGCTTCTTTAACTGCTCCTCTTTAACCCGTATCTCATACGGCGGCACCAAAGAAGAGTGGAAACAGGTAAAGAGAGGTTCAAACTGGCTTAGTAAAGCCGGTACGACTATTATTATCTGTACCGACGGCGCTGTTAGTGTTAATCCCTATAAGTAAAATTCTTTGTTCATAAAAAGAAAAGAAATGCGGACGCGCATTTCTTTTTTTTCTTCTTTTAGCGTTGACAAGCAATATATATTAATATATATTTACTAGTGGTTAAGAGATTAACCCCAAAATCTTAAGAAGTTAAGAGTGGCACCGCCACTCTTTATTTTAAGAGGGAATATGGAGCTCGAAGAATTAAAAAATAAGCTAGAAGCGTTTATTAGTGAGGCCGGGTTTACCCTATCGGAGTTTAGCTATAAGAAAAGAAGTGGGGAGATGGTTTTATCTATTGTCGTTGATAGAGTGGAACCAATTGACCTCGATACGATTAGTGCGTTAAGCGTTTCTATAAGTGGCTATCTCGACGCGCTTGATCCAATCGAAGAGGGGTACACTCTTGATGTCTCAAGTTTAGGCGCGGAAAAGCCCCTTGATAAGTTTCATCTCTCTCCGTATGAGGGTCGCTACGTTAACGTTCACCTTTTTAACCCTCTTAACGGCGAAAATATCTACGAAGGGACACTTAAAGAGGTAAATAGCGAGGATATTATCTTAACCATCAAAGTGAAGTCAAAAGAAAAAGACCTCACTATGAATATAAATAACATCAGTAAAATACGCTTAGCAGTAAATTAAAAAGGAGTACATTTTATGGCGGTGGATTTTAAAGCATTTAAAGAAGCACTTGAGGAAATAGAAGCGCAAAACGGCGTCTCTAAAGAGACCGCTCTCGAAGTCTTTTCTGATTCTCTTGTCCGCTCTTTTAAACGTAAACTCGGCGGTGAAGACGCTAATGTGAAACTCGATATCTCGCTTGAAGACGAGACGATACATCTTTATGAAATTAAAAAGGTCGTTAGTGAAGTTGAAGACGATTTCCTTGAGATAAGCCTAGAAGACGCTAATAGCGACGGAACTGGACTCGATTACCACGAAGGGGATGACTACTATATCGAATACGATATCGATAGCTTTGAAAAAAGCAGCGCTCTCGCGGTGAAATCAAACGTTCATCAGCATCTTATGGAAGCGGAGAAAGCGAATCTTCTCGAGCAGTTTAAAGATAAGATTGGTACGATGGTCACCGGAATCGTTGAGAAAACCGATGAATATGGAGGCGTAGACGCTACAATTGGGAAAACCACCGTTCACTTATACGCAAAAGACTTAATCGGAGACGAAAAGTTTGCCCCAAAAGATCATATCAAGATGTATGTCGCTGATGTCTCAAGTAGCGCCAAAGGCGGGGCTAAAATTCACGTCTCACGTAGTCACGAAGGTTTCCTCCGCTGCCTCTTCTCTGAAGAGATTCATGAAATCTATGACGGAACGATTAAAATAGAGGCCATTGCCCGTAAAGCGGGAGAACGCTCTAAAATCGCCGTGTATTCCCTTGACCCTAATGTGGATCCGTCTGGCGCCTGTATCGGTCCTAACGGCTCCCGTATTCAGCGTATTGTCTCGCAGCTAGGGAATGGGTCCACTAAAGAGAAAATCGATATCATTGATTATAGTGATAACCTCGCTCTCTTTATTATGGACGCTCTTAAACCTGCGGTTATTCAAGGAATTAATCTCGATGAAGAGAGTAAAAAAGCTACCTGTGTGGTAAGAGATGACTCCCTATCTCTCGCTATCGGGAAAAAAGGCGTTAATGTCCGTCTCGCTTCTCAGCTTACTGAGACCGAGCTCCGCGTAATCACAACGGAAGACGCCGAGGAGGAAGGTCTCACTTATAAGAGCTTTGAAGAGATTGAAGCGGAAGATATCGTCCGTAGATCTAAACTCGTTAGTGAAGATGGGACAAAAGTACTTCCTACGCTTCCCGAAGGATATGTCGCTCCTCAGGAAAGAGTGTATTCTGAAGAGAGTGACGTTATGACTCAGCGTCTATCTGAGGCGGAAGTTGAAGAGGTTGTTGTTATCGCGCCAGCGGGTGAAAAAGAAAGCGAAGAAGCTGCGCCTACTGTCGCTCCAGTGGAGACCCCCACAAAAGAAGAGCCCACTATTTCCGTAGCGACGACTACCACGCTTGAAGATCTAGAAAAGTCCCTTACGGAAAAGAAAGAGAGTAAGAAATCAAATAAGACCACGAAGAAGAAGGAGAGTAAGAGTGAAGAAGAGTCTCCACTAAACGGTCTATATAATAATGAAAACATCACCCGTATGGATATCTATACTGAAAAGGAAAAAGAAGAACTCGATGAAGAAGAGCTCGAAGAAAGCGAAGAAGAGGAAGAAGATATCGATTACGAGGAATATGAGGATTACTACTAATCGATGAAAAAAGAAGTTAGGAGGATGTGCCTAGTAACAAGAGAGAGTAAAGAAGTTAGTGAACTAATTAGATTTACTCTTATAGGTAATGAGGTCAAAGTGGACCCCCTTCATAAACTAGGGGGAAGAGGCTACTATATAAGTAAAGATAAAGAGGTTATAGAAGAGGCGAAAAAGCGTAACTTAATCCATAAGATCTTAAAAGTTGAGGTTAGTAGTGACTTCTATGACGAATTATTAAGTTTACTTTAAAGGAAATAAAACATGGGAAAAAAGAGTAAAGGAAAAGGAAACACACAGGCTGGAAGAGAAAGTAACGTCTCTTTAAGCGTTAAAGTGGATAAAGCCCGCATGAAAATCAACGGGGGTGTTTTCGTTTACTCTGGTGATATCTCAGTCACCGAGCTCTCAAAAGCTCTTAACGTTCCCGTTAACGATATCATTAAGTACCTCTTTATGCAGGGGAAGATGATAACGATTAATACTATTCTCGATGATGAGCTTATCGGCATGGTATGTCTCGAGTTTGGCTATGACTTCCAGCGTAAGAATCTCGTCGAAGCGGAAAACTTTGAAGCCCTTGAAATTAATGATGACCCCTCAAAACTTAAACCCCGTCCCCCAGTGGTGACGATTATGGGTCACGTTGACCACGGGAAAACCACCCTTATCGACGCCATCCGTAACTCTAATCTCGTCGATAGTGAGTACGGTGGAATTTCTCAGGAAATAGGTGCTTATCAAAAAGAGATAAACGGGCAGAAGATTACTTTTATCGACACTCCAGGGCATGAAGCCTTTACTCAGATGAGAGCCAGAGGCGCCTCTGTCACTGATATCGTCGTCTTAGTCGTGGCCGCGGATGACGGGGTTATGGAACAGACAAAAGAAGCAATTGACCATGCGCACGCCGCTAATGTCCCAATCATTGTGGCCATTAATAAGATGGATAAAGAAGGAGCAAATCCTAAGATGGTTAGGGAAGAGCTTCTTACTAATGATGTGATCTTAGAGGAATATGGAGGAGACGTTATCTCCGTTGAAGTCAGCGCTAAAAAGAAAGACAATATCGATGGCCTTCTTGAAGCGATTCTTACAGTGGCCGAGATGCTCGAGCTTAAAGCTAATCCTGACCGATACGCGCTTGGCACAGTTCTTGAGGCCACGCTTGATAAAAATGAAGGCCCAAAAGCTACACTTCTAATTCAAAACGGGACGCTTAACGCGGGAGACTATCTCGTCGTTGGTAACTCCTACGGTAAAGTGAGAAGAATGAGTAATGAATATAGAGAAGTCTTAGAGACCGCAGGACCATCCACCCCGGTCAGCGTCATTGGTCTTACCGAGGTTCCTCTTGCGGGAGACCGCTTCATGGCCTTCCCAACGGAAGCGGAAGCAAAGGAAATCGCCTCTAAACGTAAAGAAAACTCCACGACGAGAAATAAAAACCTAAAATCAAGCGTCACCTCGCTTGAAGATCTCTACTCAAAAATTAATGAAGGAGAGACCCAGATTCTTAATCTCATTATTAAAGCGGATACAACGGGAAGTGCGGAAGCAGTTAAGCAGTCCCTTGAAAAACTCTCTAATGATCAAGTAAAGATTAATATTATTAGAGCGAGTAGTGGAGGCATTACCGAAAACGATGTTCTCCTCGCTAGCGCCTCTAATGCGATTATATATGGCTTTAACGTGAGGCCAGACGCGGTGACCCGCTCAAAAGCGGAAGAAGAACACGTGGAAATTAGACTCCATAAGATAATCTACGCCCTTATTGAAGAGATAGAAGCAGCGATGAAGGGCATGCTTAAACCGGAGTACGTGGAAAAGATCAATGGACAAGCGGAAGTCCGTAAGCTCTTTAAAGCTTCTAAGCTCGGCACGATTGGGGGCTGCATGGTAATCGACGGAACAATCCTTAATCATTCCCTGATGAGACTTATCCGCGATGGAGTGGTCATCTATGAAGGCAAGATCGAATCCCTTCAAAGAGAAAAAGACGCCGCAAAAGAAGTAAGAAAAGGATTTGAATGCGGAATCCTTCTTGAAAACTATAACGATATCAAGGAGGGAGATATAATCGAGTCCTATTCGATGGTGGAGAAAAGGAGTGATGAATAGCTAAATGGAAAAGTCACTTCGTGTCGCTTCAATTATTAAAAAGAATCTGCTCGAAATCATCCAGTTTGAAATCGCTAATCCTCATCTTGGCTTTGTCTCTATTCCAGATGTAAAGGTGAGCAAAGACTATAGCTACGCGAAAGTCTATGTCTCCTTTCTCGATGAAAGAGATGAAAAAGAGGGCATGAGAGTGCTTAATCACTCAAAAGGCTATATTAGAACGGAGCTCGCTAAAAGGATGGACACGAGAAGAGTGCCCGAGTTGACCTTCGTCCTCGATAAAGGGTATAAAAACGAAGAAAGAATCAGAGAAATCTTAGAAAATGATAAAAAATAATCCCTAGATGCGGGATTATTTTTATAATTACTTAGTTTTCTAGTAGGGTTATTTTCCTTGGGAAATAGAATTTTTCTAAGTAAGGGATAAGAAGCCCTTTAAATTCTTCTTTCCCCTCTTTTAGATATAAATTTGAGATAAAGACTTCCTTTTCGCTTCGTTTTAAGTCATACACTCCGATGATTTCCCCTCTTTCTTTAATGAGGTGCTGCTGATTACCATTATTTATCGCTCTAGGGTCAATACCATCTGGGAGGAACTTAATATAATCGAGAAGCTGAGCAGTGCTATTAACGGGAGATATCGTATATTTACTTCCCACCTGAAACTCGAGTTTATCGTAGTAGAGGTCAAAGGGGGGATAATTCATTAAAGCGGTTTCAAAGTTTTGATATGCTCTTGGATATTTCTTATATATATCGTTAAGTAGGGTTTTAACTTCCTCTCTATTTGTATGTTTATCCGCGGGACAAAAAGGTGGCACAACCGGAATATTCTCTTCATTTACCATTCTTTTTATCTGTTTTTCTCTAACTAAGATAAAGGGCCTAATAAAGATAATATCGCTTTTTTCTAGGTGCATCTTTGGGGAGAAAGTCGCCTCTCTTCCTCCGCATATTTCATTCATGAGTTTGGTCTCTAAGGCATCATCCATATGATGGGCAAAGGCCACTTTATTACATCCTCTTTCTTTTGCCGCTTTATTCATAATGGCTTTTCTCATCCTCGAGCAAATAGAGCATGGAAGATGCTTTTCATCTTTTGTATTCATACATAAAATTCTATATACTTCTTTAGCGTCCACTACCTCTAGTTCAAATCCCTGCTCTTTAACGTATTCTTTTATAGAGGACGGGTCAAAACTAGGAAAACCCATATCGAGAGTAATCGGGACGATTTCAAAGTGACGGTCACAGAATTTTTGATATAGAGAAAGAATTCTTACTAGGCATAGCGAGTCCTTTCCACCGCTCACGCCAACGGCGATTCTATCCCCCTCCTCTATGAGATTAAAGATAGAGTCCGCTCTTCGGGTTGCTGCTAATATTTCTCTACAGGCTTTCATCGTATACTAATTATATCGATTTTAAGGTAAAATATACATAATGAATGAGAGAGACGGACTTATCTTAGTGGATAAAGAAAAGGGAATGACATCCCGTGAAGTAACTAATTATATTAGTAAACTTTTTGGAGTGAAGAAAAGCGGGCATCTTGGCACTCTCGATCCCTTCGCGGAAGGTCTACTTCCTATATTTATAGGAAGAGGGACGAAAATGATCCCTTATGTTAATGATGAAATGAAATCTTATAGTTCGGTTATGAGACTTGGCGAGACTACACCCACTCTTGATACGGATAGTGAGGTTAGTCTTACCAAAGAGGTTCCCCTATTAAGTGAAGAGAAAATAAAAGAAGTTTTCTTAGGTTTTATCGGAACCTATAAGCAGAAGATACCTTTGACCTCTGCTAAAAGAGTAAATGGGAAACATCTTTATGAATATGCTCATAAAGGTATAGAAATAGAAGAGCAGTATAAAGAAGCGAGTATCTATTCATTAGAACTAGTTTCGTATAGTGATAATGAAATATGTTTTAATGTGACTGTTAGTAAAGGAACCTATATAAGAACCCTCGCCTATGATATAGCGGTAAAACTAGGAACAATTTCCTATCTCACCTCTTTAAAAAGAACGAAAATAGGGGAGTTTGAAGTGGGTTTTAGTAAGAAAATTAAGGATATTACCGCAAGTGATATTATCCCCATTAAGGATATTCCTAGTGAGTATAAAGGAGTGGAAATCGGCGCCGAATTATATAAAAGCGCTTTAAACGGGAATCCTTTTTCGAAAAACCAAATAAAAACAAATTATGATAAAATAATGCTAATCTATACTACTAATCCGATCGCTTTATATAAACTTAAAGGCGATATGTATATATGTGAAAGAGGACTATTATGAGTAAGATTATTATGTTTAAGCCTGGTGATGAAGTTAATTTCCCTAAGGACACGGTTTTATGTCTAGGGTATTTTGACGGTGTTCATAAAGGCCATAAAAGTCTAATCGACGCCGCTCTCTCTACTGGAAAAGAGGTCGCGGTTTTGACTCTAGATAGATCCCCTCAGCCCTTTTTAAATCACGAGAAAGAATATTTCCTTACCTCCACCGCGGATAAGGATGAATATTTCACTGAGCTAGGAGTGAAGTATCTTTTTGTTTTAGAGTTTAACGAAGTAACATCCCTACTTAGTAAAGATCAGTTTATCCATGAAATAATCGATAAAATAAATCCCGTTCATATCTTTGTGGGGGAGGACTATAAGTTCGGCTTCCACGGAATGGGAGATGCTTCCTATTTATCTTTATTCTATAAAGTTAGTATTATGCCACTTCTTACCTATAACGAGGAAAAGATATCCTCTCATAATATTTCGCTACTAGTGAGATCAGGAGATGTAAGCCAAGCTAGTGAGCTACTTGGTCACCCTTATAGGGTGTATGGCCTCGTCGTGTATGGACTTGGAAACGGGAAGAATATCGATAAACCCACGGCGAATTTATCCCTTGAGGGAGACTATGTTATGCCTAGTGAAGGAGTGTACGCTACTTATACCTATGTCGGAAAAAAGAAATATAAATCGTTAACCTGTATTTCCACTCACCCAACGATCGCGGAGCTAGATAAACCGATTATCGAAACTTATATTTTAGGGGCAAGTCTAGAGCTATACGGAAAATATATTTATGTTGAATTCATCCATAGGATTAGGGATATCTTTACCTATAACGATATGGACGCATTAAAAGCCCAAATCGATAAAGATGAAAAGACCGCTTTATCATATTTAAAGGAATAATATATCTCGTCTTTTTTATTTACAAAAAGCGAGAAATATATTATAAATATATACGCGACTTATTCTTAGAGTATCGATTTACCCTAACGATATCCCAGGAATAAGCTAAGTTAATATTTTGTTGGAGGGTAAATAATGGCACTTACAAAAGAGCAAAAAGCCGAGATTATCGCTAAATACGCGAAAAACGGCAAAGACACCGGAAGTGTTGAGGTTCAGGTCGCTCTTCTTACCGCTCAGATTGCTCGTCTTACCGAGCACCTCAAAGCGAATAAGAAAGACACCACCAGTAAGAGAGGCCTCTATAAGATGATTGGTCAAAGAAGAGCCCTTCTTGACTACCTCGCAAGAGAAGATAGAGAAGCCTATCTTAAACTTATAAGTGAATTAGGATTAAGAAAATAAAATAATGTCCCTAGATTTGACCCTAGGGCATTATTTTTTTTATTATTTTAAATTTTTATTGAATGTAATTAAATTTAGTAATAACTTGACGTTGTAACTTATCTTAGAGGAGGTAATTGTTATGCTTAAACTTACATGTTTAGCTTTGATGGCGGTTTTTATGTGTGGATCAGGCACTTCTTTGTCGTCAGCTAGCATAGCATTACCGAAAGAGGCATCTAATAAAACTTCCCACTATGATGGATTAAAGCACGACAGTGTGGACTCGTTTCTAGAGAGTGAGGAAGTCATTTTTTATAAAGAAATAAGTGATTTCTATGGAAATAGTTTTGATTTATATGAGCTCTCTCCAATTGGGTATGCAATTTACGCGAAAAACGAATCATCCACTGCCTTTTTAGAGGGTTCTCATTCTTCTTACTCTCCTTTTCATGATTTCCTAGATAGCGATTTATATTATCTAGGACTTGGTAGTTATTACTATCAAAGTGATAGTGACATCATCGATATTATGAGTGATGAACCATTAGATAATAGTGAAGAAATTATGAGTTATAGTCTTTCACTTCCTGAAGAAATATTTATAGATAATAGTGAAGAAGAGAGCGAGATTAATACATATATGTTTACTACAACTGATGGAGATATAGGCGGGGGAGGCGGTTCCTCAAGTGGTTCTGGCTCTAGTAGTGGCTCTACTTCTAGCCTAACGACTACATATAACGGCTTTACTTGTATTAAAAACTATGAATATTTTAAAGATCTAACTCAGTTTCCATATAATAGTGAAGGCACTTGTGGTTTAGTGGCAATTTCAATTGTTATTGGATATATGGACGAATATTGTAATTCTGATTATATCACTCCTGAAAACGAGCCCTTATATAAGGCTAATGGGGGAACAACTAATGCTTTGCAGGAAGTTTTAAAAAGTTATGGTCACACCATTCCTTTTACTACAATGTTTACTGATCAATTTCCAATGGCGAATGCTGAAATTAGAGCCACAATGGAGGACTATATGGAAAATGAATCAACTAGTTATTTGAACGATAACACAAAATATCATGCTGGAGTGATTGGTTCGACTCATAAAAATGTTAGGAAGCAAATTGACGAGGGGCTCCCTGTTATTACGACGATGACAAAATATAAATGCGATTATAATCCAAACGAAACCGATTATTATACTGTGGGTCATACTGTAGTTGCATATGGCTATAACGAGGATGACGACACCTTCTTGGTTAATATAGGTTGGGGCAATAGTAAAGATGATTCCAAAGTTTATAATGGCATAGGTAATAGTGTTATTGTTTCAGATGCGACGATATATAGTTGGAATACTTTTGAATATGTAGGAGATTAAAACAATGAATAAGAAATTTAAAATTATTTTGCCTTTATTAATTATGGGAGCATCTCTTACGGCCTGTACTGGCCTTGAGGGGGAGAATAGTATTCACTTTTATGAGGCTAGTACTTGGGAAGCGACTGATATTTATCTAGAAACACTTGATTACCATATTGATAGTCTCAAGTTTGTCATTAGTGTGGTTGATCATAGAATTGATGACGAGTTTTGCTATAACTATAATCATGCTACTTTTTCAAAAGATAAGCCAGTCAAGGAAGTAGATCAATATTTTATGCTTAGCGTCTATTTAAATGATGAAAAAGTTAATGATCAGGAAGGCTGTCAATTATTTGGCTATACTTATGATGTTTTTATGGAAGTGTATTGGGAAGATAGTGATTCAGCCTTCTACGATATTTATGGCAATCTTCAAAGAGTTAAAAAGGATGAGTATTTTGCTGGTTATTTATATGTAAGTATTTCTGAAGAGGACTATGAAAGACAACTTATTCATCTTTATCGAGTAGATTAGTATTTCAAATGCTTGCTACTAATTCTTAATTTAGATTTTTTTTGCTTAACTAATTAATTCTTAAAAGATTTCCTATTTGTACCATTTTTAAGAAAATATTATTGCATATGGAGAAGTTTATCTCGAACTCATTAGTGAATTAGGATTAAGAAAATAAAATAATGTCCCTAGATTTGACCCTAGGGCAT
>JAJQAL010000041.1:0-12948 GCA_021203815.1 Coprobacillus sp.
CGCTTTTATGTATGCTACATAATTATAGCGATTATCCCTAAAATAATCAATTGCAAATTGATAGAGATTTTCGGTGGTTATTTTAAGTATTTAAACTAAACAAAGTTTAGTTTAGTAGCCTTTTTTACCTAGGAGATGGAACATATTTTTCTTATAGATTTCCACCCCGGGTTGATCGAAGGGATTTATCTCGAGTAAGTACGCACTCATGGCGCACGCTCTCATGAAGAAGTAGAGGAGATATCCTAGAGAGTAAGCGTCCATTTTCTCTAGCTCGATAACGACGCATGGAACCCCGCCGCTGGTGTGGGCCTCTAGGGTTCCTTCAAAGGCCTTCCTATTAACATAGGAGATATTTTTCCCTTCGAGGTAATTAAGTCCGTCGAGGTCTTCTTTATCTTTAGGAATAGCGATGTCCGCTTTTGGCTTATCTACATAAATAATAGTCTCATAGAGAAGCGGCGTTCCTTCCTGGATAAATTGACCTAATGAATGTAGGTCAGTAGTAAAGGTCGCGCTTGCGGGGAATAGGCCTTTCTTTTCTTTTCCTTCGCTTTCTCCAAATAGCTGTTTAAGCCACTCCCCAATTTGAGTGTATTGGCTTTCATATGAGACAAACATCTCAACGCTTTTTCCGTGTCTATACATATAGTCACGAGTGCAAGCGTACTGGTAACAAGGATTAGTTTCTAGATCTGGATTATTTAGCTCTTTCGAGGCAAGTAGCGCTCCACTTAGGAAAGCTTTAATATCAATTCCCGCCACCGCCATTGGGAGTAATCCCACCGCGGTAAAAACGGAATATCTTCCTCCTACATCACTAGGAAGGACATAGGTTTGATAGCCTTCTTTATCAGATAAAGTCTTCAAAGCTCCCTTTTCTTTATCGGTCGTAGCAAAAATCGCTTTTCTCGCTTCTTCTTTTCCGACCTTTCTTTCTAGAAGGTCTTTAACGAGTCTAAAGGAGATACTTGTTTCGGTGGTAGTGCCGCTTTTAGAGATAACATTAATCGCAAAGCTCTTCTTCTCTAAGTAGCTCATAACCTGAGCGGTATAGTTAGGAGAGAAGGTATTACCAAAGAAGATAATCTCAGGGCCACCATCTGGCTTTAGGCCGTTAATCGCTTCAATCGCCGCTCTAGCGCCAAGATAGCTTCCCCCGATTCCGCAGACCACTAAAACCTCATAGTTAGCTCTCACATATTCAGCGTCTTTAATGATTTGCTCGACTTCTTCTTTATCGTATGTTGTAGGATAATCGGCCCATCCGAGAAAATCATTTCCCTTTAGGGTTTTACTATTAATCCCAGTATTTATTTCTTTAACCTTTTCTTTATATTCTCCTAAAAGAGCGGGATCCACCGCTTTTTCTAGATTTACTGATAAGACTTTACTCATATTTATCCATCTCCTTTAAAGCGCTTTCTATCCAAGTGGGTAATTTCTCTAAGAGTCTATCGGGCCCGGTGTCAATTATTTCATCTATTGGGGCTTTAGTGACGCTATATTTGTCTTCTGGAACCTGCTTAAGCGAGGCTCTAATAAACCCGTTTCGCTCAATCTTTAAGACTTTAACGACCGCCTTATCTCCCGGAGCGAGAATGGAAGTGATACTAAAGACAAAGTCATTACTAAGTTCACTAACGTGAATTAGCCCCTCCTGTTTTCCATATTTAAATAGAACTCCATAGTAACGGGTATCCACGATATTTACTTTGATGTAATCACCCTCGGATATTTTCACTTTCTCTATTTTACTCTCCTTTAAAATAAATGTAAAAATAAAGCACCCCTAGGGATGCTTTATTCCTAAAATCAGGAGGAATTTATAAATTATGAAATGATTTAGGCTATTTTTTAAGGAGAGTGTTCTCTTTTTTATTCATCTGGTTATCAAGAGCGACGGAATCAATTATTAATTGTATTACTTTTTCGATATCGCTACCAGCGCTATAATCCGCGTGACAGATAAAGTTAACTCTTCCATCTTGATGCATGCCTTTAACGGTTTCACTGCTTTCTTCTTTAGGATACACCGCAATCGATTTCCCTCCGTTCCTTCTAACTAGAGTCATACAGGCGATATCGGTCATTCCATCTCCGATATAAACAATATTTGAATAGGGGACTCTATGTCCAGTCTTTTTATTAACGGAGTCATCATCGGTAATATCGGATACCCCTTTCGCTATTCGATAAACAAACTGGGTTTTTTGCGTGTAGTTAATCGCTCTTTTAGGCCAAACGGCTTCTCCTTCTTCATTAAAGTAGTATTCGCAGCCATATAGCTCGGTAAATTCATCCGCGATTGAGCAACCCTCAACGATTTCTTTCGTGCCACTACTTACGAGGTAGTGTTCAACTTTAACCCCGTGCTGCTCTCCATATTCATCGATTCTTTTAAACCAGGTTGAGACTCCTGGATAGTATTTAATATTCTTACCGCAGTCATTAAGGAACTTTCGGTCCATCTTAATCCCTTTTTCTTTCGCGCATAAAATCATCATATACATGTATGATAAAATTTTCTCCATTCCCGTTTCCTTTGAAAACTTAGTGGTTAATCCCCAAAACTCATCAGGAGTCATTCCAATCGCTGGAATAAAGGTATAGTTTTGCATATCGGTCGTGGATAGAGTTTTATCAAAGTCGTATAAAAGGGCCACTATTGGTTTTGCCATTTTTTCTTTTCTCCTACTTCGTATTATGCCATAAAATAAGGTTTTGTGCAAGAAATAGGTTAAAAGAAGTTTTCCCCTAATTCACTCTTATATAAAAATTACTATAATTTTTGTATTTTGAGGGGAAAATATATAGAATAGAGAAAGGAGGGAAAAGGAAAATAAAGTAGTTATGGCGTGGTGGGAAATACTCGGTTATATCATCTTAGCCCTCGTAATCTTATTTATTGCAATCTGCATTATGGGATTTATCTTTTTTGGCTATTTTACCCGGGTTTTAAATACGAGAGCCAAAGCGATTATTAATGTTTTAAAAGCGAAGCTTGATTTTGTCCACGAGCTTAAAGATAGCGTCTTAGCGGTGGACCCCACTCTTAGTGTCCCCTCTCTTCCTTATCTTGATGAAGTAGTTATAACTGATTCCCTTGAAATTGGAAGTGACCAATTCCAAAGTTATAAAGAAGTTTTAAGTGTGGTAACCTCAGACTTTACTAACGCGATAAATTTATCCCCTACTTTATCAAAAAACGAAAAACTTAAGGGGATATTACTTAATATTGAAGAACTTGACGTCTCTTTTAGATCTCATGTGGCTCAGTATAATAGCGACGCTATTGGCTATAACTACTGGATTAAATTTATTCCCACTAGATTTGTCTTTAAACTTGCAAAAGTCCAGCCAAAAAAATCAATTTTATGAAAAAGGAGAAATATTATGCCAGAAACAAGTCTCACATTTGAAGAGTATGTGATTCATCCAATTAATCAGAAAAAGATTGAGAAAAAACTTCAATCTCTTGTTGATGAAATTCACGCGTGCACTGATATCACCAGCGCCAAAAAAGTTATTAAGAAATGGAATAAGTATACCGACGACCTTACCACTGATTTTGAGCTCGCTCAGATTAGATATACCATTGATACCCGTGATGAAGTAAATGTTAAGAATATGGAGCTAACCGATGAAGTGATGCCCTACTGTCAAAAGTACGCGAACCTTTTTACAAGAGAGCTACTTAACGCCCCCTATCGAGCGGACCTAGAAAAGTGGCTTGGCTCATACGCTATTAAGATGTATGAGCAGCAAGTTGAAACTTTTGATGACTCTATTATGGGAGAACTCGCTGAAGAGAACCGCCTCGTTAGTGAATATCAAAAACTCATTGGCTCCGCTCAGATCGAGTTCAATGGAGAAGTTCTTAATCTATCTCAACTCGGTAAATACACCGTGAGTAGTGATAGAGAAACGAGAAGAGCGGCTTCCCTTGCTTCCGCTAATTTCTTCGCGGAGCATGATGAAGAGTTTGAAAAAATCTATGATGATCTCGTGCACGTTAGAACTAGTATGGCCCATAAACTAGGTTACGAGACCTATACTGAACTTGGCTATAAGAGACTAGGAAGAATGGACTATAATCCTGAGATGGTCGCGGGTTATAGAGACCAAATCTACCGAAGCGTTGTTCCTCTTGCTCAAAAGCTATATAAGGATCAGATGAAAGGACTAGGGATTAAAAATCCTCAGTTCTACGATTATAACCTCGAGTTTACAAGCGGTAACCCTAAACCAATTGGCACCACAAATGAGCAGGTTAAAACCGCAGAAAAGATGTATGATGACCTTCATAAAGAAACGGGAATCTGCTTCCACTTCATGGAAAACCATCACTTATTTGATCTCGATGCCAAAGCGGGTAAGTCGGGAGGCGGATACTGCACCTATATTCCCCGCTACGAGTCTCCATTTATCTTTGCAAATAATAACGGCACTCAGCAGGATATCGAAACCCTTACCCATGAATTTGGTCACGCTTTCCAGTTCTACTGCTCAAGAGGAATTAAGATTCCTGAATACCGTAACCCCACTCTCGAGACCTGTGAAATCCACTCTATGAGTATGGAGTTCCTCACTTGGCCTTATATGAATGAGTTCTTTGGAGAGGACACTGATAAATATAAATACACTCACCTAAAGGGAGCGATTCAGTTCCTTCCATATGGTGTTCTTATCGATGAGTTCCAGCACTGGGTCTACGCTAACCCTGACGCCACTCATATGGAGAGATGTGCAGCCTTCCGCGAGATGCAGAAGAAATACACTCCTCAACTTAAGTTTGATGAGTGCCCATACCTTGAGCATGGTGGGTACTGGGTGAGACAGTCTCATGTCTTTATGACCGCTTTCTATTATATCGATTACACTCTTGCCCAGGTTGTCTCCTTTGAGTTCCTCGCTTCTAGCCTAAAGAATAGAGAAAAGACTCTTAATAAGTATGTCAAACTCTGTAAGTATGGAGGTAAATCTCCATTTGTGGAGACCCTTGAAAAGAATCATCTCCGTAACCCATTTATCGAGGGCAATGTCGAGAAAGCTATCAAACCACTAAGGAAAATCCTTAAAGAGTTTGATACCTCTAAGTTCTAACAAGGTAGTATTGCTAATAGAAAAAGAGACCCCAAAGGGATCTCTTTTTTCATATAAACAAAGGTAATTATTTATCGAGCTGTATGCACCAGATATTAAAGCAGGAGCAGGTAACAGTAAGGGCCATCACAGCATATGGTCCTACGTGCATTATCATTTGCTCAAGAGGGATGCCGTTAAAAGCTAAAAGCCAAACATTAATAAGACCGATAAGAACCGCGCTAAATAATTCAACAGCGGTTAGAGTAATAAAGAGAATTTTTTCGGTCTTATAATCGTAGTGCCAAAATGGGAGGGCCATAAATAGAGTTAGAATCGCGCAGCAAAGTAGGAGCATATATCCCACAAAGACTGGCCAAATGCCATTATACCCAGCTTGTGCCTGTCCGTTAAAGAATAAACGGAAAGCGGCATAGACGTCTCTTGGTAAACTATGACAAATGATGTTTGGGAAGAACATCATAAGGACAGCGAGAAATAAGAAAACACAACTAACAATCATTAGT
The DNA here is from genome assembly GCA_021203815.1 of Coprobacillus sp. Classification (GTDB taxonomy): domain Bacteria; phylum Bacillota_I; class Bacilli_A; order RFN20; family CAG-826; genus JAJQAP01. Next base: position 5,613 of record JAJQAL010000041.1, read on the forward strand.
GTGACAGAACTTGGACCTGATTTTTTCTTAGTATCTGGCATATCGTTTTACCTTCAGCGTTTTATATCTTACTATTATTTTTCTCGCTTGACTATAATTTTTTATTTATAAAGAATTATTTTCTTCGTTTTCACTAGTTCCTATCTCTTCACTACTTGTGATACTTTCATCTTTTTTAGCCTTTTTAGGCGGCTCGACGATATAGATAAAAATAGTGATTAATGAGAGAAGAAGTGAACTAATAAAAGCGGTGGCACTTTGCGCGGTAAATAGCGCGGATCCAGTTACGCCGTCGAGCTTAGTTCTTAAGTAGATTGTGGGGATAAAAGCGATAACCACCATTCCAAAAACTCCGCAGATAAGGGCTATTAAGTTGATATTTATCACTGCTTTTTTTCTCTTTCCTCTCGCCTCTAAGATATAGGAGACTATTAGGAGAACGCCGCTTGCGATAACCGCTAAATAACCGATAAAACCAAAGGCCCCGTTTGCTCCGTTTTGAAAAATTACTTCAATAAAAGTATATGTTGTAACCTGACTAAAACTCTCTATTTTGGCCTGGTCTCCAAAAAGCATACAAAAAGCGAGAATCGAAAGCACCGCTCCGACGAGTTTAAATATCCATAAAAACGGTTTTACTTTTTCTAGTCCTTTCATAATCCGAGCCCTTTCATCCTTTCCTCGTATTCATCTAGTATATCATTATAAGCGCTCATTTTCTTTTTTACTTCGCTAACTTCCCAAGGCTTAATATATCGCCACCCCCACTTTTTCCTAACGGAACAGAAATGCTGAACGATAACCTCTGGATAATATTTCTTTTTCTCATTATATTTCTCATCGAGAAATAATTTATCTTTAATCGCGATATTAAGAGCCTGCTGATCCACATAAAACATCTTCTTATCGTGAACGAGCCTTCTCGCTTCCGCTATTCTTCCGTTTTCTTTTAATCTTTTCAGATTAATTAGAAGTACTCCCGCATTGAAGTAGTGGGCAAATCTCCATCTTGATGGAGAGCCCCAGTTATTCGCGTCTTTACAGCAGGCGATATCATAGTCCGAGATATCGATATTATAAAACGGCTCGATATCGTTATTAATAATCGTGTCGCTATCGAGGTAAAGGAGTTTATCTGGAAGTCCCTCTATCTCATCGATAAAAAGGCGGAGCATGGTATAAGGCGTGGCATAGGCATGCCCGTTATTAACCCCGTCAAGCATCTGCTCCCTAAACTTTTTTGATAAATCAATAACAGTAATATAGCTCTCTATATTTCCCCTTTTTAAAATATCCTCTAAATAGCTAATTTCCTCTTTTGTAGGGGGGATATAGGAGGGATTTTGATCACTTAGGTCCATGGTAAGGAAATAAACATGAATAGGACATCTCGTGTGTTTAACTAAAGAAAGGAATGATATTACCATTCCCTTAAAGATATATTCGTTTCCACCATAAAGTAAATTAATCATGTTTATTTATTCACCAAGTTAAATCTCTTTTTCTGGTGCGCGAGATGAGACTTGAACTCACACTGGATACCCAATACGCCCCTCAAACGTACGCGTCTACCAATTCCGCCACTCGCGCAGTTCAGTATTTATAATTTACTCTTAATTTATCTTTTATGCAAGTTATGAATAAATATCAGTATTTATTTATAAATAAGAGTGAGTCCTTTCACTCTTCTTTATCACTTTTCTTAGTGGTTTCCGCTTCTATTTCGTCCCCATTATTGACGCTTTTACTAAATTCTTCCATCGATTCAGCTGCGTGCTCTTTTGAGGTATCACTCTTATATAAAACAAACTTACGAGTGAAGTAGTTAAAGAGTAGAGCAATCGCGCTTTTTAGAATAAAGCAGACTAAATACGCCCAAAATTCCGCTCTCGACTGTCTTCCATATTCACTCGATATATCAAGTCCCCACGCCGCCTCGCACGTCCACTGGGCAAGCCACATAAAGAGGACACTAATGAGAAGCGCCGCAAGTGATAATAAAACGAATTTCACAATAAAAGATGCCGTTTTGCTCTCTTTTTTGATTCTTTCGGTTACTCTTTTATAGACCCAATATGTCGATAAGAAGTAGTTAGGAATAACGCTAATTATAAAGCCCATAGCCGTGGCAATCACTGTGGCCCATACGCTAGGAAGTCCGTTACATATCCATAGAAAAAGCTGATTTACAAAGTAGTCGATAACAAGCGTTACCACTGCGGTCACGATGAATCGACCGAGTTCAGCATAGAAGGGTTTATTAACAGTGCGTGCCATAATGAAAATTATTTTATAAATTATTTTCTCAAAATAGAATAATAAAAAGAATAATTCGCACTCATTCTTTTAAAAAAAGAAAGGAGAGAATATAATATTGCTTGAGGTAAATAGTTATGAAACCAATTTTAGTCGAAACTAGTGCTCGTCATATTCATGTCAATGAAGAGCAGTTTAAAATTTTATGTGGAGAGGATGCGAATATCGAAGTGAGAGCCTATCTCTCTCAGCCTGGTCAGTATGTCTCCACCACTCGTCTTGATATCGTCGGACCAAAGAGCACCATTAAAGGTGTATCTATCCTCGGACCATACCGTCCTGAAGCCCAAGTCGAAGTCAGTGCTACTGATGCGAGAGCCTTAGGTGTTCCCGCTGTCATTAGAGAAAGCGGTGATATTAAAGGTAGCGCTCCAATTAAACTTGTCGGGCCATGCGGAGAGCTTGATCTAGCGGAGGGCTGCATTGTGGCGAAGCGTCACATTCATATGACTCCTGAGGACGCCGCGGAAGCGGGTGTCTCTAACGGAGATATCGTAAGTCTAAAAATCACCTCCCCTGAGCGATCACTTATCTTCTCTGATGTCGTGATTCGTGTGAAAGATACTTTCTCTCTTGCCTGTCACATCGATACCGATGAAGCTAATGCCGCGGGACTCTCTTCTGTTAAGGGTGAAGTCTACGGAGAACTTATTAAGTAAGTCTATTGACTTAATAGACTAGTCTTACATATAATTTACTTTGCTACTTATCAAGAATCTGTGAGTAGAAGTGAAAAATCACAGTAGCAACTCTTTCTAACAAAAGTAAGTGCTTCTTCTAGCAAGACATTTAATGTCTTGAACGATAAGTTAGGTTGTGACATTAAGGTGCCTTCCTAACTTAGAAGGCACTTTTTCTTAGGTAATACTTATGGAAATGAAAACCCTTTTTACTAGTGAATCGGTCTCAATGGGTCACCCCGACAAGATCTGCGATCAAATCGCTGATCGTATTTTAGATGCGTACTTATCGATTGACCCAGACTCCCATGTCGCAATTGAAGTCATGGCCACGAATAATCAGGTCTATGTCTCTGGGGAAGTAACCTCGAAAGTTCATATCGATATTAGGCCCATAGTGAAAGACACTCTTATCGATATCGGTTACGATAAGGATGAACTTGGCACTAATGGATATACAGTGGAAGTCTTTGACCTCATTAAAAAGCAGTCACCAGAGATAAATGAAGCGGTTACCGCTAAAGACTTGGAGCATTTAGGCGCGGGTGACCAAGGGATTATGTTTGGCTACGCTACTAGTGAATCCTCTACTTATATGCCTTTAGGCATATCTATTGCCCACGCTTTAGTCCGTAGGGCCACAAACTTACGTAAATCAGGAGCTTTTGAGTGGGCGCGTCCCGATATGAAAGCCCAGTGCACAATGGACTATACCGATTTAAATAACATTAAGATTCACACTCTTCTTATGTCTATTCAGCATAATCCTGATACTGATATGAGGGTGTTTACAAGTTTTGTCCATGATAACATCATGGTTCCAGTGGCTAAGGAATTTGGTCTTAATACTGATTTTGAGTATCTAGTTAACCCAAGCGGCTCCTTTGTTTTAGGAGGTCCTAGCGCGGACACTGGAATGAGCGGACGTAAAGTAATTGTGGATACGTATGGCGGAAGTGCGGAACATGGTGGTGGCTCCTTCAGTGGGAAAGACCCCACAAAAGTAGATCGAAGCGGCGCTTATATGGCCCGCTATATTGCCAAGAATCTTGTCGCCGCGGGAGTGGCCACTCGTATCCTCGTTCAGCTTAGCTACGCCATTGGTAAACCCTCTCCGATTTCGATTGGTATCAAAACCTATCACTCCGCTAGATACTCTGATGAGAAGATTTTAGAGTGTATCTCTTCTATCTTTGACTGTCGGGTGGGTATGATTATAAAGCAGTTCTCTTTAACTCATCCCTCTTTTTGGTATAGCGATTTATCTAACTACGGCCACTTTGGAAGGACGGACATCGATCTCCCCTGGGAGAGACTTGATAAAGTGGACGAAATAAAAGCTTTTTTAAGTAAATAAAAATATCTATATTTTTTCTTTTAGAATTTAGGGGTGGTTTTTGCTATAATATAGGAAATAGTCTTTCTGAAAATAAATTTGGAAAGGAGATAATCATCATGAAGTACCAAATTATCGGAAAAAACATCGAAATTACCGACGCTATTTCTTCGTCTATTGAGAAAAAGATGAAGAGAATGGATAAGTATTTTAAGCACGAAGAGAATGTGAACTGCCGGGTTGTTTGTAGCACCCACACCAGTGTCCAGAAAATTGAAGTAACCATCTTCCTCCCCAAAGTGACACTCCGCGCGGAAGTCAAAGATGAAGACTTATATAAAGCGATGGATTTTGCCATCGATAAACTCGAAGATCAGATGAGAAAGCTTAAGACGAGAGCGAATCGAGATGTTCAGGATAGGCTCTCTATCGCTGAAGATATCGCTCTTGATAACGTCACAAGTGAATACGAAAAAGAAAAAGAAGAAGAGGTAATCGTGAGAGCGAAATCCTACTACCTTGAAGGAATGAGCATGGAAGAAGCGATTACCAGAATGGAAGCCCTCGGTCATGATTTCTTCCTCTATCTCGATAACGATGAAGATCATATCGCCGTCGTCTATAAAAGAAAAGATGGCGGATACGGCGTTATCGAAGCGGAAAACCCAATTGTCTAATAAGCGCTATTACGATAAAGAAAAATAGGGGAATTATTCCCCTAATTTTCTCTTGTTAGATTATTTACTAATCTATATAATACTATTTATGCCTAAAAAACTATTAGTGACGGATTTAGATGGCACTCTCTTTCTCCCCCGTAGGCCTAGGAGAATGATAAGTAAGAGAAATATTAAGTTCTTACGCTCTTTTATCGATGATGGAAACGAAGTCGTGCTCGCTTCTTCCCGTAGCTGTGAGTTTATGAAAGCAGTCGAGAAAAAGATTGACCGTCCCGTCGGGATTATCGCCTCTAACGGCGCCGTTCAGGTTAATAAAAACGGGATTGTCTATAAAGATGAGTACTTCGATAACTCGCTCATTAAAAAAGCCCTTAAAGATATCGAAGAGACCGCTTCCCCAAGAGCCCATCTCCTCGTTGGGGAGAAATTTAATATCTGTATTGAAGACTTTGACTCCTTTAACTTTGTTATTAGAGGCTTATTCCGTCTTCTCTACTCTCTCCAGTTCTCCTATAAGGAGAGATACTCCCTTAATAGGGAAGACTTTATCAGCGAGATCTCCTCAGGAAAAGTCTATAAAGTGATGCTCTTTTTTGGTTTTTCTAAAAAGAAGAGAAACCTTGCGAAAAAGGTCAATGAAGCGATTAGAGAGAAATATCCAGAGGTCGAATCTAGTTGGTCCGGCTTTGTGGACGAGCTCTCTCCATGCGGGATTGATAAAGGGGCCGCGGTTCATTACTTCGCTGATAAACTCGGAATTGAGAGCGATAATGTTATGGTAGTGGGGGACGGAGGAAATGATATTCCTATGTTTAAGGAATATCCCGCAAGCTCATTTGTCATGAAAAAAGCCCCCAAAGAAGTAAAAAAATACGCAGAAAAGATTCTTAAACACGTGTATAATCTAGGTGATATAAAGTTCAATGAAGAAGATGAATGCTATGAAGGAGAATAAACTATGAATAACACCAGCCTATATATATTTCAGCTCTATCAGTATCTTTTAAACCTAAGAGATACCCTTGAGTACACCCTTGACCAGCCCCATCCCTTAGGCGCCTATGACCAGAGGAAAAGAATTTTAACCGACGGCCTCGCTAAAGGAAGTGCGCTTGGTAATTTCCTCGAGCAAAACGGAGAAAATGGAGAAAAGATTAGGACTAATCTTGAAGCGGTCACGGGTGAACTTTACGCAGACGGGTCCACCATTCTTTATCCCGAAAGTGATGGTGTGCGCGTGGACTCCTCTCAAAATATTCATATCATCGATTTAGTCCTCGGTAACGCCGAGTCTCTTCGTGATATCATCTATCAGTATATAAAGTACTCTCAGGAGCACTCCGAGAATGAACCGATTATCCTCAATCTAATAAGCGAAGATGAACACCTCTACCGTATGATTGTGGCGAAAGTCTGCCTAAACGAATATCTAAAGTCTTTTGGAGAATTCCAAAAGGTCATGAGTGAAAGTAAAGGTCAAGCCACTCCTCAGAGTAACTATATCGTTTCAAATGAACTTAGTAAAGTCGCGGGTCTTATTAGATTTAGCCGCTCCCACACTCATACAATTGATAATAAAACGCTCGATGTCTTAGATAACGTTAATAAACTCCTCGAGATGTGCGAAGGAAGAAGAGAACGCACTAATAACGCCTCCTTCCAAGATCTATTTAAAGGAGTCATGACGGAAGTAGATGACTGTATTAGGCTCTTTGAACCTAAATGGAAGCAGGTCTTTGATAAAGCGAGGGAAGAGGCGATGAACTCCCAAAAGGAGAGACAGTACGCGACCGGTAGTAATCCCTCCCCTGATACTTCAGCGTAAAGAAGGAAGTTAATATGGCAAAAGATAAAAGTAAAACAAAAAAGAATAAAATAAGTGGAACCACTATCTACGAGATAGTGAGCTATTCCATCGTTGGAGTAGTGGGTCTATGGGGACTTGTTTATATTGTCCTTGGTCTAATTGCTAAATATCTCCCCGTGATCTCTTCCTCTAACCCACTAACCACTTTTAATGACACCATTAAACGTTTATTTGGTCTCTCTCCACTCTGGTGGGGAGTGATTATCTTTAGTATCGCCGCGCTATATCTTGTTATCTCTTTACTTCTTGTCAATAGACAAGTCGAAAAGAATGAAGAGAAGAAAGCCCGTCGTGAAGCCCGTCTCGCTCATCTTAAAGCGATTGATGAAGAGGAAGCTACCTCCACAAGCGAGGAAGAGCCACTTGAGATATATCTAGAGAAAGAAAGTGAACCTGAACCAGTTCCTCTCACTCCTATTGTGGAACCAGAGATAGAGGCTGAAGCACCAGTAGAAGA
>JAJQAL010000041.1:13048-25334 GCA_021203815.1 Coprobacillus sp.
GCTGTCCTGATCAACTCGCCACTGCTATCTTAGAGGCAGTGGACGCTATACATAGTGCTTAATTAATATATTAATTAGATAAATTAAATCCCGACAAAGTCGGGATTTTGTTTTATATGCTTAGGACTTGATTATGGATTATGGCTGTGGATTGCCTCCATTGCCATCGTCGCCGGTATCGCCACCATCTCCAGTGTCACCAGTGTCACCACCATCGTCATCAGTGTCAATATAATATAGGTTGCCTTCAGAGTCCACTCCGATGTCTTTACTATCTCCGAGCCAATAATCAAATATGGAACCCATGTATTCTCCAAATGTTCCACCAGCTTCTGGATACACTTTATAGAAGTAATAACGAAGGTCAGTGTAGAAGTAGAGGTAGAAGTCAGATAGGTCTTCGGTCTCGTCTTCGAGGTACGCAGTGAATATACCACGCCAATCAGATGCGAGGTATTCAGCCACATATGGATACTCCCAAGTTTGTCCTTGCGTATTAAACATCGCATAAATGTAATTAAAGAACTGGTCGTAAATATAGCTTTCATTTAGTGCGAAGTTCGCATCTACTGAGATATAGTCAGAGGTGAAATTATATTGGATATAGAAATCACTCACATAATTTGCGTACTCTTCTCCAAGGACAGTATTTAGATCAAGGTTAAGGTTAAAGACGAAGTAGTCGCTATCCATACTAAACCAGCTACTCTCTCCCATTGCGTCACTAATCATATCCATATAGGAGGTAATGGAATCTCTACTCATTTCGTATCCACCCATATAGTTACCGACATAGTAGAGACGAAGTTCGTCTGTGCTATTATCGAGTCTATATTCAATTCCGATATTAATAATATCGCCGCTAAAGGAAAGGGATAGAGCAATGGTAAAGATGTTTCTATATTCATCGTAGTAGCAAGAGATATTACAAATACCAATCCCTCTTATTTCTCCCTCTCTTATCATATAGTAAGCAGAGCCGTTAATTGACATACTTCCAAGGTAAGAAGATATATCATCGAGATTAATTTTTGCCACTTCAACAGTGGTAAATTCATCTCCATTATTTAAAGCGTCGAGGAGAACTTCACTAGCATCGATATCGCTAATGAGGCCGTTAAGAATCGTATCGATATCGCCGTTATAGTTACCGCTTTCTCCTGTATACTCTTCTTTTTCTTCGTCATATATTCCTATTCCCGTTAAATCAAGTCGGTCGATAATCGTTTGATTAGAGGCGGTAATTCCGCTATAGCCGTAGACGAGGAAGAGAAGGAGAGCGTTTGCCTCCTCATCACTCGTAACCGCCCCAATTGAGAATAGATATTCGACTTTTTCCATCACTCCACCGAGGTCGATTTCATCTCCTCTTGCCTCACTAATAAACTCAGTGACATCAACGGATATAACTAGGTCATTATCGCTAACACCAGCATAGATTAAGTTATTATAGATAAGGGTATCGATAAAGGAGTTGATATAAAGTGAGGCATTACCCATATCCACTCCACCGATCATATCATCGATAAAGTCGGAGAATTTATAGGTAAAGGCGACATTCTCCGCGTCGTATTCAAGAGAGAATCCTGCCTCTTTAAAAGAGTCCACCATATCTTCAAGGCTAAAAAAGAGCTCTACGATATCTAAGGCGATATCTCTTAAACCTTCAAGCTGCCCAATAATAAGTTCATCAATAGAGAAATAGATACAGCTATTAAGAGGGTCATCATAATCTATCTGTGTGGTAAGAGTGCATCTAATCGTCACTTTAGTGTAAATTAAATCGATAATTGAAGCTTCAACCGCGATATCCATTGTATCGTCATACATCTGGACATAGTAGTTATCGATTATTCCAAGGCCATTAATATATTCCGCGAGCATCGTATGCATCGCTTCACTTAACGCGTCATCACTCATCTTCATGATAAAGTACATATGTCCATCATCTTCATTTTCTTGAAACTTAAGTCCATCGAAGACCATATCATCGAGAACCTCAGAGAAAGTAAGACCAGTGTCAAAGTCTTTATCGAGTCTAGTGGTGTCCGTTATAAGAACCCATAACACGGCGATAAGGGCCACAGGAATGAGGATAATTAAAACCACGATTACGATAATGATGACGAGGACCGCGTGATTATGTTTATGTCGAGTTGCATAGTTTGCCATAAGAATTAGTTTAGTTATTTTATTGCATAAAGTGCAATAATTTATTTCTTTTGTCCTTTATTTAATTTGTTTATGGTGCTATATTAACGAATGTTATATATAAAAGGGTATATAACAAATGGAGTGACAATATATGGATATATCTCTAATGAGTCTAGGGCATTCCGCATTCCTAATAAGTGACTCTCACTCATCAGTGGTGATTGACCCTTATCAGGACGGATCCGTTCCCGGTCTCTCTTTCCCTAAAGGAATAAAAGCCAATAAGGTTATTATTTCCCACGAGCACGCTGACCATAACGCCGCCGATAAAGTCGAGGTTATCCCTCAGGATGATTTTTCTATTGGAATTAGGGAGATAAGCTGCTTCCATGATGACCAGGGGGGCGCACTTAGAGGCCCTAATAAGATCTTTATTTTAAGCGTTAGTGATAAAAAGATTGTCCATTTAGGGGATTTAGGTCACGCGCTAAGCGAAGAGCAGCTTGACAAGCTTAATGGCACCGATATACTCCTCGCTCCAATAAACGGCCATTTCACTCTCGGTAGTGAAGCGATTTTTAGTTTATATCAAAAAGTTAATCCAAAAATCATTATTCCCATGCATTACTTTAAAAAGGAAGAGAATAGCGGATACGTAGATGATGACGAGATAGATAAGTTTCTCTCTCACTTTGAGAGAGGGGATATCTACTACGCAGATAAGTCTATTACTCTTGATGACGCTCTTCTTTCTAAAAAAGTTGTTATTTTTAGATAAGTAATTACTTATCAAATAGGGGAAGGAAAGGAATGATTGATTTACATTTACACCTCGATGGATCCTTATCCATCGATGAAATTATGCATTTATGCGAAATGAATAAAGTGGAACCTCCACTTAACCTAGAAAGCGCTTTAAGAGTGAGTAGTGACTGTCACTCTCTTAGTGAGTACCTCACTAAGTTTGACTTTCCACTTTCACTTCTTCAAAATAGAGATTCCCTTATTTATGCTTTCTACTCTCTTGTCAAAAGACTCTATAAGAGAGGCTATCTTTATGTGGAGATTAGATTTGCCCCCTTACTTCACACTAAAGAGGGACTAAGTATTGATGAAGTCGTTGAGGCCGCTATTAAAGGGTGTGAAGACGCTTTAAGTGAAACAGTAAACTACGACGTTAATCTCATCTTATGCTGTATGAGAGGGGCCACAAAAGAAGAAAATATTGCGACGATAAAAGCGGCAGATTCTCACCGCGAGCATATCGCAGGAGTGGACCTTGCGGGAGATGAAACTCTCCACTCCGCTTCATACTATCAGGAGATATTTGACCTTGCTAACTCGCTTAATCTCCGTATAACGATTCACGCTGGAGAGGCCACGGGAAGCGAGGAAGTAACAAATGCGATTAAAATACTTCATGCCCGCCGTATTGGTCACGGTGTCCACCTTGAGCTTACTAAAGAGAATCTCGATTTAGTGCATTTTAATAATATTGGCTTTGAGTTTTGTCCGACGAGTAACGTTCAGACAACCTCACTCGCTTCTTATAAAGACTGCCCGATAAAAGAGTTTCTTCAGAATAATATTTTAGTGACGGTTAACTGCGATAATATAACCGTTAGTAACACTCACGTCTTTGATGAATTTGAGCATCTTATGAAAGAGCTCGATCTCACTAAAGACGAGATATACCAACTTCTATTTAATGCGATTACTATTTCCTACACTGAAGAGCCAGAAAAGAAATGGCTTAAGAGTATGCTTGATGAAAGGTTTGAAGACTACTATCACCTTCTAGATGTCTATCGACTATGACGAGCCGTAATGTTGTTATTATTGGAGACGGAATGGTGGGGTCCACTTTGGCCTATACTTTAATGATGGGAGAAGCGGTAACTGATATTTCTATTGTCGATATCAATAAAAATAAAGCGGAAGGCGATGTCCTTGACCTCATCCATGGGATGAGTTTTGTCTCCCCAAAGAGCATAAAAGCGGGAGATTATAGCGACATAAAAGACGCCCATATCGCCGTTATTACCGCAGGAGTCGCTCAAAAAGAAGGGGAAAGTAGAATGGACCTTCTTAAAAGAAATATCAAAGTCTTTGATTCAATAATTGAGGGCATTAAACCTTATGTCCATGATGACCTTATCGTTTTAGTGGTCACTAATCCTGTTGATGTCTTAACTTACTATACTTATAAGAAACTTGGACTAGTCGCCTCTCATGTGATTGGGAGCGGCACCGTCCTTGACACCGCGCGTCTTAAATCCGTTATCGCAAGTGAAACTAGCGTTGATCCCCGTGACGTCCAGACCTTTATTTTAGGAGAACATGGAGACAGCGAAATCGCCGCTTGGAGCGCTACTAATATCGCAGGTGTTCCCCTTGATAAATTCTGCGCGCAGTGCCACTGGAAAGTAAATGAAGCAAATAGTAAACTTAACGAGTTATATCTAAAAGTTAAAAACGCTGCGTATGAAATTATTAGTAAAAAGGGAGCGACTTACTATGCGGTGGGCCTAGCGGTCGCTAAAATTATTGAAGCGATTCTTAACGACCAAAACTCCGTTCTTACTATCTCCACTTATATCACTGACCAGTTTGATGGAGAAATCTCTGACCTATATTTTTCTCTTCCCGTTATCGTTAATTCAAGCGGCGTAAAAGAGGTCCTTAAACTCGATTATTCCATGGACGAATATAAGGGTCTTATTAAATCCGGGAGAGTTATAAAAAAAGAGATTTCTGATCTCCATATTGCGCTTTAAAATCCCTATTAATTTAATTAAAAAATCCGCAGAAATGCGGTTTTTTATTTGAAATAGTAGTCGAAATAGGCCTCTAATAAGGGAGTATGTAATTTGGCGAATTCATCCTTAATTATAGAGACCCCGTCTTCACTAATATCAAGCATATCTTCACTAACGCTCATCCCTAAAATCGGGGTCACGTTCCCGTCTAAATATTTTAAATTTTCGATTCTTTCGCTTGAGTAGAAGCTATTAGAAACGTAGTAGCCCTTACTCTCCTCATAACTTATCTCATCATTAAAGTAGACCGCGGCGTCAATGACCTCTCCCTTCTCCCAAGTCTGGAAGGTTGGGACCACACCGATTTCGGTGTAGCCGTAGACGCTATTACTTCCTTCATTAAGTCCATATTTATTCATGAACTCGATATAGGATTCATTACTCTTACTGGCCACCCCATCGTTAAGTAAAATTCCTTCCACCGCTAAATCAATGATATAGAGTTTACTGGTGACTATATTATTTTTAAAGTAAGGGATAACGACCTCGGGGAGGCAGTACTGACAGTCTGGGCAGGTGGACCACTCATACATCACGGAGAATACTTTTCTAGAGTGGATTAAGCTATCGAGTCCCTCCTCATCGATATAGATAAGATCGGGTTCACTTGTTCTTTCATTTAAATAGTCTTTTAAGTCAGAGGTATGCTTAAAGTATCCCTGATTATTTTTAGGGTCATATATCTCTTCATAGGCTTTAACCCCATCTCTAAAGATCGAGAGTGTGGGTCTATCGGTTTGAATCGAAAGTTTATATTCGTTATTATCGGGAAGGGATAAGCCGTTCATCTTATAAATGATACGGGTTTCATCTTGAACATATTCATCGATAACTTTACTAAAGTCTTTCCAGCAGGTACAGGTTTCCGCGCCACTTCCTTGGTATAAGACTAAAATAAAAGACTCTTTATTCCCTACCATCTGCTCGAGCTGGCTCACTCTTATTTCGGTGGCCTCCGTGTCTATCTCGCTTCCATAGGTAAGCTTAATTTCCCCTTCTTCTTTAGAGCAGCCCCCTAGAAGCGGAATGGCGACAAAACACGCTAAGATTAATCCTTTAATTTTCATCTTAATTATTATCTAAATAAGAGAGAAAAAAGTCAATTAAACTAGGTAAATTTTTTCTCTATTTTTACCCCATAAAAATAAGCGAAATTTCCCCCCTATTTTTCCCCTAAAAAATGCGCTAAAAAATAAAGCAAAAAAATAGGGGAAAAAATAGGCAAAAAATAAGCGAAAAAATATTTAAAAGAATTTCGAACTAATCGGTCTTTTTTTAAACTTCAATTTTCGACAAAAAATTTTACAAAAAATTTTATTTGAATTTTAGAAAAAAAACCTTTACTATTTACCCCGAATTTTCATCCTCACTTTTACTAGGGGAAAGGAGGTAACAACATGGAAGATAAAAATGTTATTATTTCTCTTCAAGGCGTTACGCAAGTCTTTGATAAATTCACCGCGGTCGATAACTTTAATCTCGATATCACTAAAGGCGAATTTGTTACTCTTCTCGGTCCCTCTGGATGCGGGAAAACCACGACGCTAAGGATGATCGCCGGTTTTGATAAACCGAGCGAAGGTAAAATCTTACTTAACGGCGAGGATATTACTAACGTTCCACCCTATAAACGGCCGATTAATACCGTCTTTCAAAGGTACGCTTTATTTCCTCATCTAAATGTCTATGATAATATCGCCTTTGGCCTAAAGCTCCAAAAGATACCTGTCCAGGTCACTAATCGAAAAGGCGTTACTAAAACGAAAATGAAGCACCTCTCTAGCGAGGAAATCTATAAGAAAGTCAGTCACGCTCTTAAGATTGTGGATCTAGAAGAGCTAGAAAATAGAGATATCTCCACATTAAGCGGCGGCCAGCAGCAGAGAGTGGCAATTGCCCGTGCGATTGTTAATGAGCCGGAGATTCTTCTCCTCGATGAACCGCTTGGCGCGCTTGACCTTAAGCTAAGAAAAGAGATGCAGCTAGAACTTAAAGAGATGCACCGTAAACTAGGAATCACCTTCATCTACGTTACTCATGACCAGGAAGAAGCCCTCACTATGAGTGACACTATCGTAGTTATGAAAGCGGGTGAAATTCAGCAAGTCGGCACTCCTACCGAAATCTATAATAACCCCGTTAACGCTTATGTCGCTAACTTCGTGGGTGAGTCTAATATATATAACGCGACCTTTACTAGTGAGAGCCAAGTTAGATTTCTTGGCCATATCTTTGATGTTGATGTTAAGGGCGAGAAAAACGCGAAAGTCGATGTCACAATAAGGCCAGAGAATATCACCACTAAAAGAGTCAAAGAGGACACCCCAAGCGACGCTTTAATAGGGAAAGTGGACTCTAAAGTCTTTAAAGGCACTCACTTTGAATATGTCCTAATGGTGGGTAAATCCGAAGTCGTTGTTCAAAATAATAAACAGTATAACGTCGGTGACCTCGTCACTATTGAATTTGACACAAGTGATATTCACGTTATGAAAAAAGATGTCACTACGAATATCTATCCAGAGGCCTGGATTAATAAAGCTAATGAAGTCATGATTAGTGAGCATCCATTTGAGTGTGATATCACGCAGCTTCTTGAAGGCTCTCATGTTGATGAAGACGACTATCTCGTCGGTCCTGACGGAAAGAAATATGACCTAAAAGACGCAGACGTTATCGCCGAAGTTGGTCTTGACCAGATTGAAATCATCGAAGATGAAACCGAAGATATGCTCATCGGTTACGTTGTCGATACCGTCTATAAAGGTGACCATTATCAGCTAATGATTAGATCGGAGCTCGAGGAAGACTTTATCGTCGATACCGAGTACCTATATAGCGATGATGACGCGGTGGGGATCCAAATCGATAAAAAGAATATTAAACTAACACTTAAAGGAGATATTTCCCGCTATGAAGTCGAAGAGTGAGAAAGAGGCGAGAAAGAATCGAAAAGCGAGAGAAAAAAAGGCCAGCGCTCTTCACTTCTCCCGCCGTAATCTATGTATCCCCTACTGGGTCTTCCTTATTCTTTTTGTCATTATCCCGGTTCTCATCGTCATCTTCTACGCCTTTACGGATGAGAACGGGTATTTCTCTTTTGCCGCGCTTGTTAACTTCTTTACGACCTGGAGCAAGATTAATGTTTTAATCGTCTCGCTTTTTATCGCTCTTCAAACAACGATTATCTGTCTCTTAATCGGCTATCCACTTGCGTATTTCCTCGCAAATAAGAAGTTTAATAAAAACACCGTTTTAATTACTTTATTTATCGCTCCGATGTGGATTAATTTCGTCTTACGTACGGGAGCGACACGAGACCTTCTTACCTGGATGGGAATAAACGGAGGTAACTATCCTTATCTCGCCACGATGATTGGTATGGTCTATAACTACCTCCCCTTTGTTATTCTCCCGCTATATACCACGATGCTAAATCTCGATCACTCTCAGATCGAAGCGGCCTCAGATTTAGGGGCGAATCCATTCCAGGTCTTTACGAGGAATATCATTCCTCAGACCATGCCAGGTATTGGAAGCGCTTTTCTTATGACCTTTATGCCGTCAATGAGTAGCTACGTTATCTCTGATACTTTAAGTGAAGGAAAGATCACTTTATTTGGAAACTATATCTATCTCGACTTCACAAATAACGCTTGGAACGATGGCTCCTTTATGGCTCTTATTATGCTCGTTTTAGTGGGTCTATCAATGCTATTAACTAGAAATAGAAATACTGATAAAGAAGAGAGAGGAGGAAATAACCTATGGTAAAGAAAATCATGGCTCAGTGTTATATCTGGCTTATCCTCCTTCTCATGTATCTTCCTATCTTAGTCTTAATCGCTTTCTCTTTTACCACTGCCACTAACGTTGGGGAGTGGACTGGGTTTAGTTTTGATTTATATACCGCCCTTTTTAAAGACGAAGAGATTATGAGAGCGTTAGGAAATACGGTTTTAATCGCTCTTATCAGTGCGACTATTTCAACTCTCCTTGGCACCACCGGTGCCATAGGCGCCTACTACCATAAAAGAAGAGTGAGACGCACCATTGAAATGGTGACTCAAATTCAAATGGTCAACGCGGAGATAGTGATTGCTCTCTCACTTACCGTTATGTTTGTCTTCCTTGGAACTTATATCTTTAAAGCTAATATCTTCTCTTTCTGGACCCTTTTAATTGGTCATGTTACTCTTTCTCTTCCTTTTGTTTATACCTCGGTTAAACCAAAGCTAGAGCAAATGGACCCTTCTTTATATGAGGCCGCAATTGACCTAGGGGCAACTCCGCGTAGGGCCCTTACTCGAGTAGTGGTCCCTGAAATTATGCCGGGCATTCTCTCCGGTTTCCTTCTTGCGATAACGTTATCTCTTGATGACTTTATCGTCACCGCTTTCACAAGAGGAAGTGGACTCTTATCTGGAGAGCAGACCATTGAGACTCTTTCCACTTTAGTGCAGGCTAAAATTAAAAAAGGCCCTATCCCCACAGAGATGAGAGCTTTAACCACCATCATTTTCTTAATTGTCGTTGTGGTGGTCATTCTCGTTACTATCTATCAACATCAAAGAGATAAGAAGACCCGTAAACCCGGTCTATCTAGAGGCGCCTCATGAAAAGAAGAGTAACCTCTCTATCTTTATCTCTTCTTTTAATTCTAGGAGTCTCTCTCCCTCTTTCAAGCTGCGGGGGATCCACTAAAGGGGAGCAGACACTTCGTCTTCTTAACTGGGAAGACTATATCTATGAGCAGGATATCTCAAGTGGGTATACCGCTGAAGACCTCATCGACCAGTTTATCGAGTACGCAAAAGGATATGGCTATGATAACGTAAGCGTTATCTATGACACCACCGACACAAATGAGACCATGTATAACGAGCTTGCCACTGGTAAAAGTGAATATGATCTTATCTGTCCATCTGACTATATGATGCAGAGAATGCTCGCCGCTGATCTCCTTGAGCCTCTTGATATGGATAAAATCCCTAACTATCAAAACTACGCCAGTGCAAGAATTAAAAACCAACTAGATTCAATAACCGCTTACAATACTGTCACTGAAACCACGGAGTCTTTAGCGGACTACGCTGTTGGGTATATGTGGGGAACACTAGGAATCCTATTTAACCCAGAGTTTAAAGGCTATAGCGATGATATCAAGGCGGAAGAAGTCTTTAGTGATATGCAGTCCTGGAGCGTTCTTTGGGACGAGAAATATAAAGGAACAATCTCCATTAAAGATAGCATGAGAGATACCTATGCCGCGGGACTCATGTATACCTTTGATGAAGAGCTCAGTGAATTAAGAGAGGAATATGAAAACGGAGATATAGACGCTAGTAGTTATAACTCTGCGTTAACTGAAATCTTTAACAGGTGCGATGAAGACTCTATTGACCTCGTCTATGAATCCCTTAATGAACTTAAAAAGAATATCTTTGGTCTCGAGGTCGATAGTGGGAAGCAGGATATCGTAACCGGAAAGATTGGGATTAACCTCGCCTGGAGCGGTGATGCGGTCTACTCTATCGATCAAGCGGAAGACCCTGAAGAAGTCTCTAATCCATTCGATTTATATTACGCAGTTCCCCTTAACGGCGTGAATATCTGGTTTGATGGGTGGGTCATGCCTAAACTCGAGGGAAGAAGCGACGCCCAAGTGGAACTTGCTCATCTCTTCCTAAACTTTATCTCAGACCCCGTTAACGCCGCGCAGAATATGGACTATATCGGTTATACCTCTTTTATCGCGGGAGACGCAATCTTAGAGCTAGTAAGAGACTGGTATGATATTAGAACGGATCTCATCTATTTAAATGAAGACTTTGATGAAGATGAAGACGACGAGGAATATGAATACTATGACTATGTCTACTATCTAGATGGTAGTGAAGAAATAGAGGTGGACTATAGCGACTGCCACTTCATGGAGGAGAGTGACCCTAGCTTTAACCCCGCGCTATATGGAGTATTTGAGGACGGGACTAAGGCCGGTCAAATAGGCCGCTATAACGAGAGACTTATTATTCCTGATGATATTGAAGAAGTAGATCTATCCTATTTCTTTAATGGGACACTTGAGGAATACGGTGAAGAGGACATGATATTCTACTCCGATGAATATCTCCCCTTTGAAAGTGAAGAAGGTAATATCTGTGTTGGAAGACAGTTCTTTACTCAGTATCCAAATGAAGAGGTTATCACTAGAGGCGCGGTCATGTGGGACTATGGAGAAAATAATGACCTCGTCCTCAAGATGTGGGAAAACTTTAAAAGCGATCCCCTTCCAGTTTGGGCGATAGTGGTGTTTGTCATTGAAATTGTCGTTATAGTCGGCGCGGTTATCTATTACTACGCTCATAGAAGACATAACGAAAAAGTGCGTGAGAGAAATAAAAACGCCGCAGGTTAGGTATATTTTTAGCTGATTATTATCTCTATATATATTATTTTTAGAGCCCTATTCCCTAATATAACTACTTGTGAAATACACTTTTAAAGTGTATAATCATTTCACTAATGATGCTTCCTTAGCCAAGTTGGTAAGGCAGTTGACTGCAACTCAACGATCAACGGTTCGAATCCGCTAGGAAGCTCCACTTGCGCCTTTAGCTCAACTGGATAGAGTACCAGACTACGAATCTGGGGGTTGCGGGTTCGAGTCCTGCAAGGCGCGCCACGAGTAAAAAAAGAGCCATCTATCTAGATGGTTTTTTCTTATATTTAGTATTTATTAGAAATAAATAATATATTGACTTTAATGCTCTTTATTTGCTTTAATTATCAAAGACAAATAATTGTCTTCGGGGCGTAGCGTAGCTTGGTATCGCGTCTGCTTTGGGAGCAGAAGGTCGCAGGTTCAAATCCTGTCGCCCCGACCATTAAAAGAGATTATATGGGGCTATAGCTCAGTTGGAAGAGCATCTGATTTGCATTCAGGGGGTCGAGGGTTCGAGTCCCTTTAGCTCCACCATATAAGAAAGATAATGACTTACCCACTTCTTAGGTAAGTTTTTTTAAATAAAAGGCCTCACTATTGTGGGGCTTTTATTTTAATTGCTAGGTTATTAATTAAATCTTATGCACTCTAGTTTCGTCGTAGCGGTCCACCCATTCCTTATGCTCTCCCTTATGACCGACTGGAATAAGGCAGAATGGTTTAAGGTCTTCTCCAAGTCCAAGAGCGGATGCGGTCTGGGCCATTCTCTCTTCGCTTGGGCAGACGCCTTGGAAGACGGCGCCTAGGCCTAATTCTTCAATCTCAAGGAGCATATTCTCCGCGCAGCAGGCGAGATCAATCTGGGTGA
>JAJQAL010000037.1 GCA_021203815.1 Coprobacillus sp.
GCATAGAATCCATTCTTAGCAAGAAGTTCCTCATGTGTGCCCATTTCAATGACATCTCCTTCATTTAGGACTAAGATGAGATCTGAGTTCTTAATCGTTGAAAGTCTATGAGCAATGACAAAGCTGGTTCTCCCTTCCATAAGCTTATCCATTGCTTCTTGTATTTTAATCTCCGTTCTCGTATCGATTGATGAAGTTGCTTCATCAAGGATGAGAATTGGCTTATCAGAAATAATAGCACGCGCGATTGTAAGCTGCTGCTTCTGACCAGCGGAGAGATTTATATCATCACTAATAATAGTGTCATATCTATCAGGAAGGGTGTCGATAAGGTGAGTAAGACCCACCGCGGCGCAGGCTTCATCGAGTTTCTCATCAGGAACATCAGGGAGGTTATAGACGAGGTTTTGTCTAATCGTTCCCTCAAATAGCCAGGTATCCTGAAGGACCATCGTAAATTTATCACGGACATCCGCTTGACTCATGTCTTTAGTGGACACGCCGTCAATTCTAATATCACCAGCGGTGGTTTCATGGAATCTCATAAGGAGGTTCACAATGGTGGTTTTACCGGCGCCGGTGGGACCGACGATAGCAATCTTTTTACCAGGTTTTGCCTCGGCGACTAAATCATGTATGATAATGTCTTCTGGGTGATCTTCATAGGCAAACTGGACGTGATCGAATTCAACGTGTCCGGTTGTATCAGCGGCGTAACTTCTCTCCTTATAGGATTCATCAGGCATATTCTCTTTGTCGAGGAAGTCGAAGACACGTTCGCCGGCCGCAGCTGCGGACTGCATTTGCTGGAACGCTTGTGCAATTTGGGATAATGGGGATGTGAATAAACGGACGTAAACCATAAAGGCAACAATTGTACCAAAGGTTGCCATATCGTTTGCGGTAAGCACCGCTCCAATAACACAGACCGCAACATAGGCAAAATTGCCAACGAAAGTCATGATAGGCATCATGAGGCCAGATAGACAATTGGCCCTAAAGTTAGCTTTGCGGAGATTTTCATTAGCCTCTGAGAATTTCTCGTGCTCTTTCTTTTCTCCATTATAAGCTTTAACAATGAGATGACCGGTATAAACCTCTTCAATATGGCCTTCAACTTGACCGAGATAACGCTGCTGCTGGAAGAAGTACTTCTGGCTGTGTCTCATGATTACTATCATAAGAACAAAACCAATGATTGAAGCTACAATCGCGGTAAAGGCCATAATCCAGTTAGTGATAAACATCATTATCACCGCACCAATAAATAGCGTTAGTGAAGAGATAAGTCCACTAATGGACATGTTAAGAGATTGAGACACCGTATCAACATCGTTAGTGACACGAGATAAAATATCACCAATCGTCCCATTATTGAATGTATACATAGGAAGATGGTTGATCTTCCAGCAAATTTCATTTCTCATTCTACGAGCAATGTTTACAACCACCTGCGCCATAATAAGGGAGTTGGCGAGGTGGAGAACTGCTCCGACAGAATAAATGATAACCAGATTAGTACATAACCTTCTAATTTCATCCATATCAATTGCGGTGACCGCACCATCGAGATTAAATGTTAGGCCGGCTTGAATGGTATCGGTTAAATTAGAGAGGATATTTGGTCCCATAAGAGAGAGGACAGAAGCGCCGATGGATAAAACTACGGCGATGATAAGCATCGTAAGCGCTCTCTTATCATAGAGAAGAATTCTTCCCCATGTCGCAAAGATGTGCTCAGGCTTATCCTCAGTCGCATTTGCCGACATTCTACGTCCGCCCATACTTGGTCCTGGCATCTTATAGTTCCTCCGCACTTAGTTGAGAGAGAGCGATTTCTTTATACGTCTCGCAGTTTTCAATTAAATCTGCGTGTTTACCCGCACCGACAATCTTTCCATCTTCAACGACAAATATTTGATCAGCATCCTTAATGGTTCCAATACGCTGGGACACAATAAGTTTTGTGCTATCTTGACAGTATGTTTTTAGCGCTTTACGCACTCTCTTATCAGTCGCAAAGTCGAGAGCGGAGAAAGTATCATCAAAGATGAGAATCTCTGGTCTTCTCGCAATGCCTCGGGCAATTGAGATTCTCTGCTTCTGACCACCAGAGTAGTTATCTCCGTTTTGAGCGACATAAGCATCCACTCCATTGTTAAGCTTATCGACAAAGGAGCTTGACTGAGAGACGTGTAAAGCGTCTTTTATCGCTTGTTCATCGGCGTTATTATCGCCGTAATCAATATTTTCACGAATAGTACCACTAAAGAGAGTGGATTTTTGAGAGATATAGCCAATCTTATCTCTAAGATCTTCTTGTTTATAATCTTTAATATTAATACCATCCACAAAGACATTACCTTCAGTAGCATCATAGAAGCGAGGGATTAAGTTAATAATCGTGGATTTACCGCAGCCAGTCGCACCGATAAAAGCCACTGTTTCTCCTTTATTAATATGGAAGTTAATATCACTAATAACCGCTTCCTCACCGTTAGCGTCAGCATACGTAAAGTAGACATGGTCAAAGGTAATTTCTCCCTTGGTGGCCATACTGACATTCCCTTCACTATCCATAACGGAAGGAACTTCATTTCCATCTTTATCAAGAAGTATGCGGCGGACTAAGTTACCTTCTTCATCATTAATATCCTCTACGGTGAATCCTGGACCATCTTTAATTGAAGACTCGGTGCCAAGGACCTCATTAATACGTCTAATAGACACAATACTTCTTGGGAGAATGATGAAGATCATCACGAGCATCATAAAGGCGCTGACGACCTGCATAGCGTAACTAGAGAACACCACCATCTCCGAGAAGAGTTCGATTCTATCACTTACCACATCGAGAGCTTCAATAAGGAAGGCACCAATCCAGTAGATAGCTAAAGAGATGCCGTTCATAATGAGCTGTATCGCAGGGTTAAGGAACGCCATGGTTCTAGAGGTAAATAAATTAGTTTTCGCAAGCTCTTGGTTAGCGTTATAGAACTTATCCATCTGGTATTGATCAGCGTTATACGCTCTAACAACTGGGAGACCAGAGAGGTTCTCACGCGTAACTCTATTAAGATTATCAGTGAGTTTCTGTAATTTTCTAAATTTAGGTAGGGCAATAACAATCACGATAACCACGATAACGACGAGTAGGGCAACCGCAATACCTACAGTCATCGTCCACTGCCAAGCGGAGTTAGAAATCTTACAAATAGCCCAAATAGCAAGAATAGGGGCCCTAATTAGCATCTGTAGACCCATGGTAATGAGAACTTGGACCTGCGTAATATCGTTAGTCGTTCTAGTAATAAGTGAAGCAGTGGAGAACTTTCTAAACTCAGTTGGAGAGTAGCTCATCACCTGTTCATAAACTTTTGATCTAAGTGTGGCTGAGAAATCAGAGGCAATTTTAGAGGAGATAATTGCAACGCACACGGAGGTAGCAAGGGAACCGAGGCAACATAAGAGCATCCAACCACCATTAATCCAAACATCGCGCATTTCGCTGCCAGGGGTTTCAATTAGGAGGGTGATCTGTTGCATGTACTCTGGTGATTTTAAGTCAAGCCAAACCTGGAGGACCAATAGTCCAACCGCCACAACGAGGAGGCACCAACCTAATTTTGAGATGTACTTAAAGATTTTCATAATTTCTCAGCGGTTTATATTCTATAAAAGGCTAGGTTAACTAAAAGTTAATTTCAAGTTAATTATTTGTAAAAATGTGAAATATTTTCTCGGGTCAATTTCTAACTGGTATAATTTAGGGTATGAAGATATTAGTCGTTGAAGATGAGCCCGAAATTTTGGACCTACTAGAAACTATTTTGGTCAAAAATGGGTATAAGGTTAAAAGAGCCGTGGACGGGGGAGAAGCCCTCGATTTATTTCTCGATGAAAAATTTGATATGGTGATATGCGACGAGATGATGCCGGTCCTAAGCGGCAATGACCTCGTAAAAGAAATAAGGAAAGAAGATCAATCGATTCCAATTATCATGGTGACTGCGAAAGGGTCTGTTTATGATAAAGAGATATCATATGGCCTAGGAGTGGATGACTACATGGTTAAGCCAATTAACTATGATGAGCTCATTATGAGAATAAAAGCGATTGCTAGACGCAGTAAAATTGAAACTTCAAATATCATAAAAGTGGGTAACGTGGTGCTCGATAATAATAGTCACTCCATCACCAATAAAAAGAAAAAAGAGAGCATCACTCTCACTAAAACTGAGTTTGATATTCTCTTCAAATTACTCTCATATCCAGAGAAAATCTTCTCAAAATGGCAACTTTTTAATGAATTTTGGGGTGTATCCTCAGATGTTGATGATGATATTGTGAAAGTCTTTATTTCAAAAATAAGAAAACAAATAGAACCATTCCCAGAGATAGGAATTAAGACCATTATGGGAGTGGGTTATCAGGGAATAAGAAACGATGCCCAAGAAGGATAAAAAAGAAGAAACTCCGGAAGTCATCGCCTCTAAACAGCGACGAAAGTGGTTTCGAAATCTCTTTGGCCGCACCGCGTTCAGGTTTGGCTTTATCCTCTTTTTATTTGTCGTCATTACGATGGCGATTACTTTAGGTATTACCGCGATTTTCTTGTTTGGAAGAGATAGAGAATATGCCGCGCTTGATATCTTTATTATTTTAGTGGTCGCTCTCGTCGTGGATATGATCTTATCTTTTATCATCACGGCGATAATGCTTAGAAATAATCAAAAGAATACCGAGCAAATTAGTCAGGCCCTTGATAAACTCGCAAACGGCGACTTCGATATTCATATCGAACTAGTAAGAGCGGCTCGTCCAATAAAACGTATGGCGGATCGACTAAATGAAATAGCAAAGGAGCTAGATTCGGTTTCCATATTAAAACAGGACTATATTCGAGACTTTTCTCATGAATTTAAAACCCCTATTGCAGCGATTCAGGGTTATGCGGAGCTTCTTTTAAAAGATAAAACACTCTCTGAAAAAGATAAGGAAAAATACTTCCAAATCATTATCGATGAAACCGAATACCTTGCAAAACTCGCTAATTCTTCTCTTCTTTTATCAGATCTTGAATCGCAAAATATCGCCATTAGTAAAGATACATATTATATCGATGAACAGATTGAAGAGTGCGCTTTACTTTTATATCAAGATGTCGAGTTTAAAAATATCGAAGTGGATATCGATGTCTCGCATGTTCTTCTTGAAGCGTCTAAAGACCTCACTAGAGAGCTATGGATAAACCTCATTAGTAACGCCGTTAAATATACGGATCCAAATGGACATATTAAGATTTATTCATATGAAACCGAGGAAAAATTTGTAATCTGCGTTAGTGATGACGGAATCGGTATTAGTCAAGACGCTCTCCCCCATATATTTGAATCCTACTATAGGGAGAAAAATGAAAAAGTAAGTAAAGGAAGCGGACTAGGTCTCTCTATTTGTAAGAAAATCTGTGAAGGACAAGGCTGGGATATTACTGTCTCATCTAAAAAAGGGGAAGGCTCTATCTTCTCTATCATTATTCCAAAAGTCGCTAAAGATGAATAAAAAAAGTGGCAACTGCCACATAATATATATGAATAAGAAGTATTTTTTCTGGTGCAGCTGACAGGAATCGAACCTGCACGGGTTACCCCACTAGATCCTAAGTCTAGCGCGTCTGCCAGTTCCG
>JAJQAL010000016.1 GCA_021203815.1 Coprobacillus sp.
CGAGGATCTTAAGGTACATATCTAGGCCTATTGAATCGATAAAACCCGCTTGCTCAGGACCAAGGATATCCCCCGCTCCACGAATCATTAAATCCCTCTGGGCAATCTTATATCCACTTCCTAAAGCGGTGAATTCTTGAAGCGTTTTTAATCTCTTTTTTGCTTTATCATTTAGCTCTCGATATTCATTATACATGAGATATGCATAGGATATTTTATCTGAGCGGCCCACTCGGCCTTTGATTTGATAAAGCTGAGATAACCCATAGTGATCAGCGTCTTGCACTATCACCATATTAGCGTTTGGAATATCAAGTCCGTTTTCAATAATAGAAGTGGTGACAAGTACATCTATATCACCATTATAGAATTTATCCATTACATCTTCGATATCAGGTCTATTCATCTTTCCATGTGCGACTGCTATAGTGGCGTTAGGAACTAATTCCTTTAGCCTACGGGCGACATTATAAATGGTCTCCGTATTATTATGGAGAAAGAAGGTTTGCCCATTTCTCGATAATTCTCTTTCAATTAACTCCTTAACAATCTCTTCCTTATAAGGAAGAACAAAGGTCTGAATTGGCATTCTTGATTTTGGAGGGGTACTTATTAAAGATAACTGTTTCACTCCAAGTAAAGATATCTGAAGAGTTCTAGGAATAGGAGTGGCGCTTAATGTTAAGACATCAACATCATTTCTAAGCTCTTTAATCTTTTCTTTCTGCTCCACACCAAAACGCTGCTCCTCATCTATAATGAGAAGACCTAAGTTCATATAGGAAATCTTTTTAGAAAGAGCTTTATGGGTTCCAATAATAAAATCGATTTTGCCCTCATTTATAAGCTGGATATTTTTATTATTTGCGCTTCCGGAATTGAGTCTTGATAAGAGACAGACATGAGCGCCATAGGGGGAGAATCTTTCAAGCGCTCTTTCGTAGTGCTGCCTTGCTAATAGGGTCGTAGGGCAAAGTAATAAAACTTGTTTGCCACTCAAAATTGCTTTAAAAGCGGCTCTAAATGCGATTTCTGTTTTTCCAAACCCGACATCTCCACATATGATTCGGTCCATGACTTTATCGCTTTCCATGTCCTCTTTGACTTCTTCTAAACTCCTCTTTTGGTCTGGAGTTAATTCGAATTCAAAGTCATTTTCAAACTGTCTTTGGAGCTCATCATCTTTTTCAAATTGGAAACCTTTTATCATCGACCTTGAAACGTTAAGGTCCACAAGTCTATCCGCTAAATCATTAACGCGTTTCTTTATCGCGGCTTTTCTCTTTTCCCAGCTATCAGTGTGTAATGGACTAAGGGCGGGTTTATATCCTTCCTTACCAACATACTTTCTTACTACTTGGAACTGTGATAAAGGAACATAGTATATTTCATCATTCTTATAACGGAGTTTAAGGTAATCTTGATGCTTTCCGTCTACTTCAAGAGTAACCATTCCTTCATATAAAGCGATGCCTTGATATTCGTGAACAACATAGTCGCCTGGTTCTAATTCCTCATAACTCTTAATAATAGTGCCCTCTTTATACCTAGAGGTATATCTATTCGTGGAGGCTTTTGCGTTGAAGACTTCTTTATTGGAGAGATAGAGGATCTTTAAATCATGAGAAATAAAACCACTTGGGATTTCGTATGTTTGGATACCAATCGTTCCATCACAAGGAAGATTAAAATTAGAGACTTCTTCACATGGCACTTCTGCGGTTTCAAAAATCTTAGTAAGAAGCTTGCTGTCACTTTTTGATGATAGGGAGAGGACAATCTTATAGCCCTCCTTAAGATAGCTATTAAGAATATAGGGGATATCCTCAATTTTCTTAAACTGTAAGTCGATATAATTAAAATCAAAACTATAGTCTTTAGAGGAGCTCACAAAGTCAGTTGTGCTGATATTTGGCTTTAATGAAATATAGCTAGATATATCCTCGTAGAAGTCTGCGTCTTCAATTAGGCTCCCCTCCTCTTTAAGTGAGTGGAGGTATTCATCTGACTCCGTAATGAGTAGATTCATCGCCTCATTTATCTCGGATAAAGAAGCGTAAATAAAGGCGCAATCTTTTAAATAATCAAACAAAAGGGCGGTATTTTCTTCGATTAATGAATAGTAATAATTGCATCGATAGGAGTAATTTCGATTTTTGATATCATCAATATCATTATTAGTTAAAATTTCTAGTCTATCCCTTGCGGTGGGGCTTAGTTTTTCCATTGATTTATCTAAATAAGGCTGTAAAACCCTCTCTAAATTATTCATTTTGTCTTCACTAATAAGGAAGTCAGAGGCCGGTAATAGGTCAATCTTTTTAATCTCTTTTAAAGATGTTTGCGTGGCGATATCGAAGAAGCGGATGCTCACTAGCTCATCATCAAAAAACTCGAGTCTAATCGGATTATCGTAGTTAAGGGAGAAGACATCGATAATATCCCCTCGAATGGAAAACTGGAATGTTTGGTCTATTTTACTAACATTAAGATATCCCATTTCTGCAAGTTTGTTTTTGATATTTGAAAAACTATAAGTTTTTCCCACCTGTAAAGAGATAACGTTTTTCTTAAACAAATCAATTGAGGGGTATCTCTTCATTAAGGAGGAGATATTTATAACAATAATATCAACATTATTATTTAGGATTTCATTCATCGCATAAACACGTGATGACATAAATTCTTTCCCCTGAGAATAGATTTCACTTTTAATTAAATCATCACTCGGGAAAAGTAAAATCCTCTTCGTTGGGAGATAGCTAACAAGGGAGTTATATATCTTATTTGCTTTATATATATTTGATGACACTACGACGAGTGGAGTGTGAATTTCATCTAAATAAGAGGCGATATAGAGGGGTAATCCGTTAATTTCATCAACGACAAAATGACCCTCATCTAACTTATAGGGGGGTGTTGCGTTTTTAATAAAAGTGAATAAATCGGTGTCCGCTATGGGGTGCCTCCTGTATAAGAACTGATTATCACATGGAAATCAGTATATATTGATCTCACCGCGGCTTCTGCGGCTCTATCAATCGCTTCATTAATTAGGTCCATCTCGTCCTTACTCGGTTTAGAAAGGACAAAATCGATGGCCTCTTCCTTACTCTCTGGCTCTCCGATTCCAATTCTAATCCTTTTAATATCCTCCGTATGGAGCATATCAATGATATTTTGGATCCCTTTATGAGAGCCGCTGCTCCCTTTTTCTCTAATTCTTATCTCGCCTGGCGCTATTGCCATATCATCATAGATAACAAGAATATCTTCCGTAGCAATCTTGAAGTAGTCCACTATCTCTTTAACCGCGGTGCCGCTTAAATTCATAAACGTCGTGGGCTTAAATAAAATGACGTTTTCATCATGCATTTTTCCTCTACCCACAATACCATGGAATGCTTCCTTATCGACATCAATATTAGTGATATCACTAATCTTATCTAACACTAAATAACCCATGTTATGACGGGTATTTTCATATTTTTTTCCTGGGTTTCCTAAACCCACAATAAGTTTCATAATTTAATTTTACTCTAATTCGAAGGCACCTGTATAGAGTTGATAATAGGTTCCCTTCTTTTCGATGAGTTGCTGGTGGTTACCACGTTCAATAATACGGCCGTGGTCGAGCACCATAATGGCGTCAGCGTTCTGGACTGTAGATAGTCTATGGGCAATAACAAAGACTGTTCGTCCCGCCATAAGTTGATCGATACCGCGCTGGACAATAGCCTCAGTTCTCGTATCAATGGAAGAGGTTGCCTCATCGAGGATGAGGACAGGGGTATCCGCGCACGCTGCACGAGCAATAGAGAGAAGCTGTCTTTGTCCTTGCGAGAGGTTACCACCGTCGGTGGTAAGCATGGTATCAAAGCCTTGAGGTAATCTCGTAATAAAGTCATAAGCATTAGCGACTTTTGCGGCTTCCTCAACTTCTTCATCAGTCGCGTCGAGTCTACCGTATCGAATATTTTCTCTCACTGTTCCAGTGAAGAGATTGGTATCTTGAAGAACCACGGCAAGAGATTTACGGAGTGAGTCTTTCTTAATCTTATTGATGTTAATTCCATCCACTCTAATCTTGCCGTCTTGGATATCATAGAATCTATTTATGAGGTTCGTAATCGTTGTTTTACCAGCGCCGGTTGCACCAACAAATGCGATTTTTTGTCCAGGATGTGCATAGATTTCGATATCATGCAGCACGATTTTATCAGGAACATAACCGAAATCAACATGGTCTAAAAGGATGTCTCCTTTAAGCTCGGTGTATGTGGTTGTGCCATCTTTATGAGGATGCTTCCAGGCCCAACGCTCGGTTCTCTCGTCGGTCTCGGTAATGGAGCCATCTTCCGCTACATTAGCGTTAACAAGGGTCACATAGCCCTCATCAACTTCAGGCTCAAGATCGAGAACATTAAGAATACGACGCGCACCTGCAAGGGCTCTTGCGGACATAGAGAACTGGTTAGATAAGTTGCCAAAGTTCATAAAGAACTGTCTGGTATACATGAGGAAGGAAACAATAGCGCCAACATTAAGCGCCATATCATAGTCTTCATTCCATAAGACTTGAATACTCTGTAATCCAATGTTAGAAACATCAAAGTAAACAAAGATAAAAGCAACTGCGGCGATGATAACATACATGAGGTTACCAATATTATTCATAATAGGCATCATGATGTTGCCAACCATCATTGCGTGACGGGAGTGTTCATAGAGTTCATTGTTCTTTTCATCGAAGTCTTGCACGGCTTTTTCTTCATGGGTGAAGACTTTAACCACTCTTAGACCGCTCATCATCTCTTCAATAAATCCTTCGGTTTCGCCTAAGGCTTTTTGCTGTTTTGCATAGTATTTTCTATTTAATCTAGTCATATATCTAGCAAGAATAAACATAATAACAGCGCCGACAACGGCAATAAGGAAGAGCCAAATTGAGGTCCAAATCATAAGGGCAACACAGAAGATAAGGGTTAGTCCAATAGAACAGAACTGAATAAGAGAAGACCCTAAGAATTGATACATCGCATCAACGTCGTTTGTGTACAGAGACATAATGTCTCCATGGGCATTGGTATCAAAATATTTAATTGGAAGGGATTCCATCTTTGCAAATAAATCACGACGAATACCCGCCATAATACGCTGAGCGTGTATAGCAACAAGCTGAGTATAAATAATAGTAGCGGCAATACCTACGACATAAATAGCGCCCACAACGCACATAATTGTAATCAAATTAGACATATAAGGCTCTAATCCAGGCATTTCTAGGGTTATTGGATCAGGAGTAATAGCGGGGGTAATAACTCTATTGATGAGAATAGAGATGAATAAACCAGAGGTCACACTAGCGACTGCGGTTAAAGCAACGCAGATAAGAATGATGACAATGATTCCTACTCTTCCTTTCACCACGAAAGAGAGAAGGCGTCTTAAGGTGCCATCGTTTCTCGCCGCTCTCATAGTCACGGTTTCACCGGATCTATTTCCTTTGCCGCTTGGCATTACTCAAGACCTCCTAAATTATGCTGCATACGATAAATTTCTTGGTAAATCTGGTTCGTTTCGAGAAGTTCTGCTGGTGTACCGACGGCATTTATCGTGCCGTTATCCATGA
>JAJQAL010000029.1:0-3364 GCA_021203815.1 Coprobacillus sp.
CCTTTATAAAATAAAGGGGGTGGATACCCCTACTAGCGATATATCTAGACAAGATAATAGTGCTGTCATATATAATGATAGTAAGGAAGATAAGATTATGGGAAAAGTTGAAATAACTCTTAAAGTAGAAGGCATGATGTGCGCGCACTGCGTAGAGCATGTTAAGGAAGCGCTTCTAGGCATTAAAGGAGTAGAAAGCGCCTCCGTATCCCTAGAAGGGAAAAGCGCGGTAGTCAGAGGCGAAAACATTAAGGAGCAGAAACTCCTTAAAGCGGTAGAAAAAGCCGGATACTCCGCATCGATAATCGGGAAAGAATAAACCTAAAATAAAGATAACGTATATGCAAAAAAGCAGCCAATTGCTTGGCTGCTTTTTAGCGGGTGTGATAATTTATCTAAATGGTAAATTATTAGCTAGTAATAGGGAGAATTAATCTCCTTCATCACTACTTGTTGACATATAAGAATCTTCAACAATCGTGTTTTTTATGAAGTGAGTGGGGTTGTCGTTGATATAAGAGACAAACCCAGTGATGAGTTCACTCTCAGTTTTTGATTGAGATTCAGTCCCTTTTGTGAGACTGACATCAATATCGAACTTAAGATTCACGCTATCCCATTCAAAGGTAGAAGAGAATTGCGCGCTGATGGTTCCATCTTGAGAGGAACCAATAATATCACTTCCGACAATACTTTCACTATCTTCATCAATAGCATTAACGGCCTCTTCAAATATTCGTTGACCACATCCGAAGAAATCGTGAGTGATGTAGTAATAGGGGTTTAAGGCAAACTCTTCCTTAGTGAAGGCGCCCCAGTTTTCATAGGTATCAATACTTTGCCTAAGGGCACTATCTGAACCTGTATCAATTCTATGCCACATAATCATCCCATCACCAGTGTCATAATACGCGCTAAGATGAGAAGTGGTAACAGAGTTAGAGAGAACATTGTTTCCGTAGCCTGTAAGTTTAATAGTGCGAGCAAGACCGCTATTGAATGTTACAGTGACAATAGGTATCTCGCAGTCAAGAACATAAGTGTACTGAGTTTCTCCAGCCCCATCCGTGTATGTTCCTACATCAAGGGTGGTTTCAATAGGAGCATTCCCAGTATAGGTATAGGTGATATTTTCGCCTTCACCAGTATAAACACTGATATTAGTAAGACTTAGAGTGATCGTGCCGGTGTAGGTGGTCACATCAGTATAAGTCTTAGGAGTAACAGTAACTGTTTCACCTTCTTCTTCAGTGTCTTCTACATTAACAAGAGATGACTTTTCAGTAACAGTGTTACTCACAAAGTGAGAAGCATTTTCACTGATGTAAGCTACAAACTCAGTGAATGGATTATTATCAGCACTCATAGTAGCGCTATAAGAATCAATTGTGAGATCAAGACTCATTACGAAATCACAGTTGAAGTTATAGGTGAAGATACTCACTCCATTCTCAAACACAAAACATGTTGGAATATAAGCATAGAGGGCGTCTTGGCTATGGTCATTATAGATAGAAGCCGCTAACTTAACTTCTCCAAGAAGAGCATCACCTGAATAAGTCGCGCCTCCATCAAAACCGGTTTCAACTTTACTGCCTACATTACTACCACTACTATCAGTGATATCAGTGATTGAAGCGCTTTCAGTAAGTGTCTTAGTGATAGCATCGCTATCTAGAGGATTCTCACTAACTTTTCCATCAATTCCCTCAAAGATTCTCGCTCCCGCACCAAACATATCACGAGTGATATAAAGAAGTGGGTTTTTCATGAATTCAGATGAAGTAAATTCTCCATAGAGTTCATATGTGTCGATATCAGTGCCAGTTCCACTATCGATACGATGATAATAGATATTATCTTCCTCACTATCGAAGTAAGCGGTCACATGAGAGGTTATAACAGAATCAAGAACGCCTCCCCCATAGCCAGTTAGTTTAATGTCAGTGACTTCCGTAGGAGCGCTTCCTATTTCAATTTCACTATCGATTAAACCAGTGATATGATTTCCCTCACTTACATTAATGGTTAGGGTAAGAGGGATATCAACACTTCCTTGATATTCACCACCGGTGGCTAATGAGCCAGTGGCTTCATTGGTAAGCTCAAAGGTGAGGTTACCGGAGAAGGTATATAAACCTTCATCAATACTAATACTAGATGGAGAGGAAGTAGTATCTTCCTCATCAGTAGTAGTAGTTTCATCTTCCTCTACTTCATCTTCCGTTTCATCACAGCTAGCGAGAAGGCCCACTCCCATGACTCCAACAAGACATAAAGTAGAAAGACTAAATAATTTTTTAAATTTCATTGAATACAGCCTCCAAGTAAATTATTTAGGGTTAATTCGTTTAGAGAACGAACTACTGCATCTCCCTCATAGTTATTCTTTTTAGCGAATTCAATAACGAAATTAAATAAAGATATATATGTTAATCAATGATATTGATTAAGCATTAGTTGTTGTGCAGGTGCAGCTACTGTCACCACAGGTACAAACACCCATGCTCTGACAGGTGCACTGACCTAAGATACAAGTTTCACATCCGCAGGAGCAGGTAAGAGTTTCATCAAGCCAAAGCTTCTCAACAATCTTGTCTTGAATGAAGTAGCATCCACCTTCACATTGTTCACACTCGCAGTCTTCACCGCACTCACCATCTTCGCAGTCACACTCTTCGCAAGTGCATGTATGAGCGGCGATATAAGCTTCAAACTCTGCGAATGGATCATTTCCATTGGTGATACTACTAAGATCTTTAGAAGATGACTCATCTAATTTAAGGTCCACACCAATGATGAAGGTCGCGCTACCTAAGATACCAAGAGAGTAATCAATAGGAAGCTCCACGACAATTTCACTAACAGTGTTTCCTTCAGTTAGGGTAAGAGCAATGCTAAGTTCATCAAGAATAGAGGCATCGCCAGTGAATAACGAGCCAAGACTGAGATCAAGAGAGACAACTGTCTCACTTTCTTCAGTGGTTTCCACACTGAGACCAGTGATTAATCCATTAAGAGAACTTGGAATAGTCATTCCAAAGTCGAAGGATCCATCTTCACCAGATCCACCGAGAGCTTCTGCAATCATTGAGCCGCATCCCACCATATTATCTAAGATATAGGAGAATGGGCTATAACCAAATTCATGACTAGAAAGCATACCCCACTGCTCATAAGTGTTATATGATGCAGTAACAGTGTAATCAGAGGCCGAAGGACTATCGGCATTACTTTCAGTATTGTCGGTGTAATCATGTCCTTCACCGATATCGGTACGATGGAAATAGGTATTGCCGTCCGCACTATCGTAGTAGACGGTGGTGTGACGAGATTCCGCACCTGGCTGATCTAGACTCCAAGA
>JAJQAL010000029.1:3464-5588 GCA_021203815.1 Coprobacillus sp.
AATAGGAATATCACAGTTGATGAGCATAGTGAATGTTCCGTCATCAGCGATTCTCATATCGACTGTGGTCTCAATTGTCGCGGTGTCACCAAGTGATCCATACCAAGCTCCAACAGAGAGATCACCAGTAAGATGGAAATATTTATATTCCATAATATCATAGACCGCATCAACAATGCCGTTAACGCAGGCTAGATCAACATATTCACTAATCTCTTCAGGAGTGGTTACTTTTAAATCAGTAACCGCTTCTAGGGATAGATCAATACTAATAGTAAACTCGCCCATAACAAGGTTAGTGCACTCTAGACCAGTGCACTCAGAATCATTGTTAGTGCGGATAAGTAAACTATCACTAATTCCAAGTGAAGTAAGAGGAACCGCAAAAGCGGGCTCTCCACTAGCGGAAGTGGTAAGAGTCATACCGTTAAGGCTATAGATTAAATCCATAACATCAAAATTAGTTAGGTCTAAGCCAAAGAGGGCTTCCCAGTCCACGCTGCTAGCTTCACTATCATCAGATGAGAAGAGACTAATTAAATCTCCAATATCGGAGTTAGCCATAAAGAAGTGGACGGAGTCACCAATGCCTTCGCTCCAATAGGAATCTTCTCCATAATCAACGTAAACCGCACTATCAAGATAGGTAACGCCGAGAGTAATTTCATAGCTGTCATAAACAATGGTTAAATCTCCACCAACAGCAAGTTTAGAAATATCAAAACTGAAATCACTCATATCAAGAGGGATTACTGCTTGTCCATTGTTAAATTCAAGGCCAACTTCAATATCGCCATAGGCGATATCAATAGAGCCTTCAAAAGTAAAACCATTTAACATGCTAAATAGATTGTTAAAGACTAAACCGCTTGCAGGACCACTTTCAGTATCATCTGAAGTGGTATCTGTCGTAGTTTCGTCAATTTTCTCATCCTCTTCATCGTTGCATCCGGTTAGTAGACCTATACCGAGTACACCAACGAGGCAGAGAGCGGAAACAGACATAAGTTTCTTAATTTTCATCGAATTCAACCTCCGTGTAATAAGATTCTAGGGATTCATCAACTGCGGGAATGGTGAAGCTTTCACCGCCGTGATATTCTTCTCTCACCCATCCCTCTGATCCAAAGTCCACGCCTAGAATTTTAACAGAATAATGCTCATAAACATCAAGAGAGATAAGTTCCATACTAGAGTCAAAGGTAAACGAGACGTTTGTGTCTTCAAATACTGGTTCATTATCAAGGTTACCATTGACACACATCTGTTTAACGTACCTAAGAACACCTAATATTGGATCAAGGTCGAGAGACACCACGATATTTCCATCGCTAGTTGTTGTCTTTTCTTGTTCTAAGACTGTTTTACTTGAAACAATATAGATAGACGCTCTTGAGAATTGCTTTCCATAATACTCTTCAAAACTATCAAGATCATACTCAGTAAATGAGTCTTTGTCATAAGACGCTGATTTCTCACTAACATTGGATTTACCATTAACATGGTATTCCGTCACAGTATCATCTTTTTGATAGAAGCGGTGGGCCTGATTAACAAGGCCAGAAGTAGAGAGAGCTTCATTAAAATACTCATCACCATCTTTAATATTAAAGACGTGAGTAACCTGTCGAGTATTAAACGCCGCAAGAGTTAAACCTGAAACAATAGAATAACTCTGCTCGTTAAGCTCATACTTGTGTAAAGCAATTTCCACGAGTTCATAAGGCTCGAAATCATCTCCATAAGGATCGAAGTTTCCATTTTTTTCTCTTCTCTCATATCTGGAGTAGAGGGAAGTAATATTATCTTCAAGTTCCTCAGCATTGTAGAATGAATAATCAATGGTGGTGCCGCAGCTCGCTAGAGTGATAATCGCAACTAGTGAGGTAAGGCCAACTAGAAGAGAATGTTTTCCCTTGCTTTCGCCCTTTGTAGCACTAACAATCCCTAATTTGTTAATGCCTAAGTTTTGTGTTTTTCTTTTTACCATAATTCGCATCTCCGCAAAACACTTACAATATATTAGAAAATATTATTATAAAATAATATCTAATTAGAAGGCCTTTTGTTTTAGAGTAAATTAGAGAAATCTAAAAAAATTAGAGTTTCTTGACAAATAAGGCT
>JAJQAL010000035.1 GCA_021203815.1 Coprobacillus sp.
ATAACTATAACTAATAAAACAATTTCTAGATTACTCATATCTATATTTTACACGAAAACATAGATATGTTTCATTAGTAAATATATAAATGTATCTATTTAAGGACTCACTAAAATATATGAACACTACTCTTATAATTAGAGTGATTTTTTTATACAATTATTAGTATGAATGAGAGAGTAATAGCGGTCTTTGATTTAAAAGCCTTTTACGCCACCTGTGAGTGTGTGGATCGAGGTCTAGATCCCTACACTACTCCCCTAGTGGTGTGCGATAAGGAAAGAGGAGTGAACACAATTATTTTAAGTGTGTCCCCTTATCTAAAAGCAAACGGTATCCCTTCTAGATTAAGACTAAAAGAATTTCCTAAAGGGTATGAGTATATATACGCTATCCCAAGGATGGAAAGATATATTGATAGATCCTATCAAGTAACAGAGATTCTTTTATCCTTTGTGGACTCCACTGATATCCATGTCTATTCGATTGATGAGGTCTTTTTAGACCTCACTAAATATCTTTCTTACTATAAGTGTGATAAATACACACTGGTAAAAAGAATTATTAAGAAAGTAGAGAAAGAGACCGGCCTTATTATGGCCGCGGGTATAGGAGACTCTCTATTTCTCTCTAAAGTGGCCCTAGATGTCTATGCAAAAAAGAGTAAAGATGAGATCGCTTCTATTACAAAAGATGAAATAGAAGAAAAGTTATGGCCGATCGCCCCACTCTCTAAGATATGGGGAATAGGCACAAATACAGAAATAAAGCTAAATAGACTCGGAATATATTCCGTTGGGGACCTCGCCCAAACGGATAAGAATATGCTCACTAAACTCTTTGGAGTGAACGGCACGATACTTTGGGAACACGCCCACGGAATAGATGAAAGTGATATCCATGATATCTATATCCCAGAAGAGACCTCTCTCACTGTGGGACAAACTCTCTTTAAAGACTACACAAAAGAAGAGAGTAAGCTCCTTCTTAGAGAGATGAGTGAAGACTTATGTGAAAGACTGCATATAGAAAAGAAACTGACTAAATGCGTTCATCTCTATATCGGATACTCTGGAGGTGGAGGAGCGGCGAAGCAGGTCTCCCTTAATAGAGCAATCGATGATAAAAAAGAGCTCTACGAGGCCCTTGAAACGCTCCTAGATAAGATTGCGGACCCTAATCAAACAATAAGAAGAATATCAATTGCGTATGGGAAGCTTCAGCCACTAGAAAAGAATGAGCAGCTGTCACTATTTATAACCGCGGAGGAACAGGATGAGAATAGAGCGCTAGAGGACTGCCTCGCTTCGATTAAAAAGAAATACGGAAGAAACGCTGTAGTTAAAGCTAGTGCACTCTTAGAAGGAAGTACAATATTAGAAAGACATAATCAAATAGGAGGGCATAGAAAATGAGTGATATGAAAAAGTGGATGCCGTATCGCTCCCTAGTGGAACAAGACTATACCTATAAAGATAGAAAAGAGAAGATAGATAAGCCTCAGGTATCAAGCGAGAAAGCGGAAGAGATAGATAGAATACTACACACTAAAGTCGGAGTGCCTCTTCATATCACTTATTATCTAGATGGTTATCTATATGAGGTGGAAGACACTATTAAGAAGGTAGATATGGATAATAGAAAAGTGGTCTTCACTAGCGGCGATAAGCTATCCCTCTCCTCTATTATCGATATCGAGGTCATTTAAGAAAACCACCCCTTAGGATGGTTTTCTTTTTGTTATTTATGGGACTTAGCTTTACGCTAAGACATTAATCAGAATGGCAATGAGGAAGAACACGATGGCCACACATAAGGTGAGTATGGAGATAACTCTCTCACTTCCTCTCTCCTTAGTTTGAACGAAAACATTAAGTCCACCTCCAGTAATGGCGCCAGATGCACCCTCTGTTTTTCCACCTTGGAGCAAACATAAAACAATAATCACAATTGCGACGACGAAGAAGATCCAATCATACCAGTGTGTCATATGTTTCCGTGTTCCTTTTCTTTGCGGTATTTATAATAAACTCGTTATTATAAAAATGCAAATATATTTTAATGA
Organism: Coprobacillus sp.; assembly: GCA_021203815.1. Classification (GTDB taxonomy): domain Bacteria; phylum Bacillota_I; class Bacilli_A; order RFN20; family CAG-826; genus JAJQAP01. The sequence continues at coordinate 2,066 of JAJQAL010000035.1, forward strand.
ATGCTGTCTTGAAGTTCGATGATTATATCTCTTAGAGTGGCCGCTCTCTCAAAGTCGAGGTCAGAAGCGGCTTTTCTCATCTGCTTAGTGAGGTCATCAATACGGAGCTGAATCTCCTTTCTAGAGCCACCCTTAGTGAGTTTAACAGTCTCTGCTATTTCATCATCACTGTTATGAATAGGAGGAACAATAGGTTTCTCTATCGTCATCGGAACAATACCGTTTTCCTGATTATATCTCATCTGAATTTCTCTACGTCTATTTGTTTCGTCAATCGCGGTCTGCATGGATCTGGTCACACTGTCCGCGTACATGATGACGTGTCCGTTAGCGTTTCTTGCCACTCTCCCGACCACCTGGATAAGCGAGGTATCGCTTCTAAGGAAGCCTTCCTTATCTGCGTCGAGGATTATCATAAGCGAGGCCTCAGGGATATCTAGTCCCTCTCTAAGGAGATTAATACCCACTAAAACATCATACTTTCCTTTACGGAGCTGATAGATTATTTCTCCTCTTTCAAGGGTTTTAGTCTCATGATGGAGATACACCACTTTTAGGCCTCTTTCTTTTAAATAACTCGTTAAATCCTCACTCATTTTCACAGTAAGAGTGACAATAATAACTCTCTCTCCTTTAGCGATCGTCTTATTTATCTCCTCAATCATATCCTCAATTTGACCTTTAGTTTTTCTAACTTCTATTGAGGGATCCACTAGACCTGTTGGACGAATAATTTGCTGCACGACTTCTCCTCCCGCTCTCTCGAGTTCATACTCCGCAGGAGTAGCACTCATACAGATAGTGGAGGGCATAAGCTTTTCAAACTCTTCAAAATTAAGCGGTCTATTATCGAGCGCACTTGGAAGTCTAAATCCATACTCTACGAGTGTGGATTTCCTTGAGTGATCTCCATTATACATCGCTTTAAGCTGAGGAATAGACTGATGGGATTCATCGATGATAAGGAGGAAATCATCAGGGAAATAGTCGAGGAGACAGAATGGTCTTTCTCCCTTTTTTCTTCCGTCGATATGTCTTGAGTAGTTTTCTATTCCCGGGCACATTCCAAATTCAAGGAGGGAATCGATATCCTGTTTGGTTCTTAATTCGATGCGTTCCGCTTCTAAGGGTTTACCTTCATCTTGGAAGTATTTAATTCTCTCTTCCATCTCAATTTTTATCGATTCGCAGGCTTTTTGAATACGATTTTGCGTGGAGGCGTGGTCATAAGCAGGGTAGATTGGATAGGTCTGATAGGAGTGTTTTACCTCTCCTGTTAGGGAGTCCACTTCGATAATTTTTTCTACAGTATCACCAAAGGTATCAATACGAATATAGGAGTTAGCGTTTCCATTCATTGTCGCCACTTCAATGACGTCCCCTCTTACTCTAAAGCAGCCTGGAGTAATCTCCATATTATTTCTTTTATATGAAGACTCCACGAGGTGACGGAGGAATTCTTTACGGTCTAGATCTTCTCCCACTCTCACTTCATAGACGAGGCTAGCGTATTCCATTGGGTCGCTTAAGCCGTATATTGCGGCCACTGAAGACACTATAATAGTGTCTTTTCTCTCTAAAACAGAGTTAATCGCGCTAGTTCTAAGCATCTCTATTTCATCATTCATCACCACTGATTTATCGATATAAGTATCACTTTTAGGGATATAAGCCTCTGGCTGATAAAAGTCAAAGTTAGAAACAAAGTATTCCACTCTATTATTAGGGAAGAACTCTTTGAGGTCTGAATAAAGCTGAGAAGCTAAGACTTTATTATGGGCTAATATAAGAGTGGGTTTATTAACTTTCTCGATGATATTCGCCATCGTAAAAGTCTTACCGGTTCCGGTAGCCCCTAATAATACTTGGACAGGTTTCCCTTCCATTATTCCATCATAAAGTTCAGCGATTGCTTCTGGCTGATCTCCCGTCGGTTTATATGGCGATACTATTTTAAAATCAATGTCACTCTTCATGATTTTCGTTTATATCTTCGGTGTTTTCTTCTAAATTTATTTCTTCGCTTTGTTTATTTTTCTTACTTCTATTCGACTCTTTATTAACTTTAAATCCCTCTCCATAGACCGCGCTGGTCTGGGTAATACTCATAAACGCGGAAGGATCTACTTTAGCGACATAGTCTCTAAGTTTATTAAGCTGAGACCTATCAAAGACCACTCTGAGGATAGGTCTATCATCTCCGTGGTATCCACCTTTCGCTTCAATAATAGTGACTCCTCTTCCTAGTTCATCTTGGATATAGCGGGATATCTCATCATTATGAGAGGAAATTATATCCGCTTGATAGGCGTTTTGACTTGAGTTATACATAAACTCAATCATGACCGCACATATAAAGGCGGCGATAATACCGCACAGGGCATTAACGAAGTTATCAGGGATAAGAGTCATACCTAAGATAATGATGATTCCATCAATTATAAAAGAGGAGATAGACTGTCTTAATCCAGTATATTTTTCAATGATAAAGCAGAGGATATCAACCCCGCCGCTTGATCCTCCTCCAAGGAAGGTAAGAGCAACGCCCGCTCCTACAAAAACCCCTCCAAAAAGGGCGCAAAGTAAGAGATTTCCAGTGGATCCGTCTCCAGCTACCGTTGAGGCTAAATCTTTAAAGACACCCACTCTAAGGAATAAAGCGAGAGCAAATGGATAGACAATTGAAGAGACAAGGGTGCGCAGCGCAAAGTCTTTGCCCACAAAGATTAAACCAATAACCCATAATATCCAGGTTAAGATAAACGCAGTGATATCAATTACTTCAAAGTCAGGGAAATAGTTTTGAACGATAATCCCTATACCGCCTATCCCGCCAGAGACAATATTAAGGTCGGTAAGGAATATTGCGGTGCCAAAAGCTAAAATAAGGGTGCCAATCACCACTAAAGTGATACGAATTACCTGACGGGCCATGTCGTTACGAGGTAATCTAATCTTTTTAGTTTCATTACTATCTGGCATTCTCTTTAGCCTCCTTTTCGAGGTAGGCATAGATGAATCCATCTATTTCTCCCCCCATGACTTTATCTATATCATACTCCTCATAGCCAGTTCTGTTATCTTTTACTAGTGTATAGGGACAGAAGACATAGGACCTAATCTGGGAGCCCCACTCAATATTAAGCTTTTCTCCAACAATATTATTAAGCTCATTCTTCTTCTTTTCTTCTTCAAGCATATAAAGCTTAGCTTTTAGCATATTCATGGCCATATCACGGTTATCATACTGCGTTCTCTCTACTTGGCAGGACACTACTATGCCGGTGGGGATATGAGTAAGACGCACTGCAGTGGAGACTTTATTGACGTTTTGACCTCCAGCGCCTCCACTTCTATAGGTATCGAATTTAATATCTTCATCTCTTATTTCTATCTCGTTATTATCGTCTTTAAATTCAGGGATAACAGAGACACTACTAAAGGATGTATGGCGGCGTTTATTCGCGTCAAAAGGAGAAATTCTAACAAGCCTATGCACGCCTTTTTC
>JAJQAL010000043.1 GCA_021203815.1 Coprobacillus sp.
TCAATATATATGTATAATATAGATATATATTATTAAATATTTATAATAATAATAATAATTAAGATAAGAGGAATAACTAGATTATGATTTTAAGTGTTACTATTAATAACTATAAAGCGATTAATAATAGGGTTAGTTTATCCCTTGAAGGAGATAAACACACTAAAAGACTAGAGGATAATATCTATAGTGGTGAAACTGGCTTTTCTATTCTTAAATCAGTTGGGATATTTGGTCCTAATAATGTTGGTAAGTCGTGTCTAGTTGAGTGCTTATCTATTCTTAAGCGTATCTTAAATGGTCACTCTATAGTGATCCCCCCTGACATGTTTTCTAGTGAAAAGAAGATAACTGAGCTAGGAATATCATTTCTATATAATGAGAAGGTTTATTCCTATAAATGCCTATATGATACATCACCTTTTAGTAATAGCTCTCAAATAGGCTTTATCTATGAAAAGCTCTCCATAGTGGAAAAAGGAAGCGAGAAAAGAGAGAAAGAGACCACTCTATTTATGATAGACACCGTTAAAGATAAATATATCTTTAAAGGGAGCGCTAAAGTAGCCTCTCTTCTTAAAGCCTCTAGTAGAGAAAGAAGCGCCCTCTTCTCTTTAAATAAGAATGTTTCAAGTGAAGTAAGCTTATATCAAGATATATGTAAAGGCTTTAGTGATTCATTAGAAATATTTAGGGGAGAATATATCCCTCTATCAAAAACAGTTGAAATCTTTAAAGAGAATAAAGAAGAGGCAAGACTACTTAAAGCATTAATCGTCGCTGCGGACTTAGGGATAGATGACTTTGGCTATATGGAAGGGGAAATGGGCCCCACTAGCCTAGCTAAATCCCCACTAGGGGAAGAGACTAGTTTAAATAGAAGTGATGAAGCCTATAGGCTTTATTCCACGAAAAGTGATGACCTCTCTCGTAAAAGAGTGCCGTTTCTCAGTGTGGACTCTACGGGAACGAGAAAAGTTATCGCTTTACTAGGTTATATTGTGGACGCTCTTAAAAACGATAAAATAGTAGTGATTGATGAGCTCGGTAATAGCCTTCATATCGGGCTATGCACTGCTATTATCTCGATGTTTAATAGCGAGCTTAATCATAAAGGGCAGCTTATCTTTACGTCTCATGATACCGCTCTACTTGATACTTCTATTTTATTCCGTAAAGACCAGATCTGGTTTCTCTCCCGTGAAGAGGGAAAAGAGTATCTCTATTCACTAAGTGATTTTAACGCTAGAGGAGATGGAGCGAGGCCCGCCTCAAATAACGCTGAGAAATATAGGCTAGGGGAGTTTGGAGCGATCCCTAAGATTAATATCTATACCGCTTTAAGCGAGCTAGAAGCGCTCCGCCCTGATAGCGTCCAGCAAGCGGAGGAGTCTGATGAGTAAAGCTAGACTCCCAGACTCTTTACTTAAAAAGCACTATAAAGTGCTTATTATCTGTGAAGGGCAGGAGGACTATGAGTATATCTCTAGGCTTATCGAGATAGGGGCCTTCTCATCAGAGCTAGTAATTGAAGCGATGGACGCAGGCGGGGCCTCTAAAATCTTCTCCTGCTTTAAAAATGTCCTTCTAGTTTCTCCTTATTACGATTTAGTGGTTATCTACTGCGATACTGAGATGTATCCCTACGAAGAATATAATAGACAAACTAGTAAAGTTAACTCTTTATATAACGGAGTTAATATAAGTAAAGATATCTTCTACTTCGTTAACCCCGTCACGATGCAGCTTATGCTTCTTCATAAAGGAGAAGCGCTTCTTACTTCCTCTCATAAAAGTGACTACTATGATATCGTCTATTCCCTTTTTGGAGTGAGTTCCTATCGGGCTAGACTCTCCCAGGTTAATGAGATAACCTCTCAGATAAATTTAGATAACTACCTTCTTATGAAAAAGAGAGCGGTAAAACTAGCTAGCACCGACTACCGTAAAGAAAACTCTACGAACGCTCTCTATCTATTTAATAAACTAGAGAAGAATGATACGAAATGGATTAAAGATAAGAGTAATCTAATTAAGAGTATTCTTATCTATTAATATGGTAAAGATAAGAAGGCATTCATATAGGTAAATAAAATGCTCCACATTAAGTGGAGCTTTTTTCCTAAAGCTGGATAATTTAATAGTCCGCACTCGCCACTAGGCGGTAAAATCATCGAGGCTAGTAACTTATATTCCGCCTTCGCTAGCAAGCGGTAAAACCTTGTAAGATATCTTACTCGCTTATTATATATCAAATTGCCTTAAAGTGATGCTATACATATATTAATATGTTTTTAGTGAGGTAATAGCCATGACCATAGTTAGTATTAGAATAGAGGACTCCGATAAAAAGGAGCTCGATAAAATTATAAGCGAGATGGGAATTAGTCTATCTACTTTTTATACTATCTATACCAAAAAGGTCATCCGTGATAGAGTAATTCCTTTTACCCTAGAAGCCCCGCCTAATCCCTTCTACTCTATGTCTAATATGAAACAAATCGATAAATCATATAATGAGTATCTAGAAGGGAAAGAGGTCAGTAAATCGCTTAGTGACCTCTCTGGCTATGAAAAGTGAGTAATCTACTATTCACAGAGTCAAGCTGGGAAGAGTATTTATATACCCTCCACTGATAAAGCGCCTTAAAAAAATTAAATGCTCTTCTTAAGGAAATTAGCCGCACTCCATTTACGGGAACTGGCTCGCCTAAGCATCTTCCCAGTGAAAAGGACTTATGGAGTAGACGCCTTAACCAAAAAGACCGCCTCGTCTATAAAGCGATAGGCGACACTATTCATATCCTTATGTGCCGCTCTCACTATGATGATTTATAAAACTTAAGCCCTCATTTATAGGGCTTTTATTGACGCTAAACTTTCTATTTAGTCATGCTAGTAAATGACTTTTTTAAATTTTACGAGAAACTCTTATTTTTTCTATTGAAATTGTCCCTAAATTTATATAATATTAAGTATGAGGAATAATTAATGAGTGATGTTTATGAGCAAATTTTAGAGAAGATAACCGCCTTTCATAATGAGCCATTTACTTTAAGTGATTTTAAGGATATTGCTCGCTATGAAGTGATTAAGAAAAACCTTCAAAGACTTAAAGAGAAGAATCTTATTTATCGTCTTAAAAGAGGAATGTATTACGCTCCACGATATCTAACCTATTTAGGAGAATATTCTCATCCCTCTATTAATAGTATAGGAGAGGCCTTAGCCCGTCAAAACGGATGGACGATTACTCCTAGTGAAAATGAATCTCTTAATTTACTTGGACTCTCGACTCAGGTCCCAAGTAGCTGTGAGTTTTTGTCGACTGGTCCTTACTATGAAAGTGAGTTTAGTGGAAATAAGATTACTTATAAACACGCTTCTAGTAAGTATGTTTCTTCCTCCTACTCGAAAAAGACAATGCTTGTCATAAATGCGATTAGAGGATTAGGAAAGGATAATATAACGAGTAGTGATATTAGTATAATCCGTTCTAACTGCTCTAAAAGTGATTTAGAGGCTCTAAAGATGGAAGGAGTAAACACTAGTGTATGGATCTATGAAGTCATTAATAAGATAGGGGGAGAGTTTTATGCCTGAGATAAATATTATTCCCCTAGAGGAACTTAAAGACACCTTTGAAACCATCTCTTATAAATCGCATATTTCCCCCTCTATTATTGAAAAAGATTATTGGGTTACTCTTTTGCTTTACTACCTTTTTAATGTAAGTCAGTATCGTGATTTATTTCTTTTGAAAGGTGGAACCAGTCTTTCAAAAGGACACCACTATATTAATCGTTTCAGTGAAGATATCGATTTGGTTATCAAATATTCTAATTTTGATGTCGACCTTAACGAGATACTTTATTCCTCTTCTTCAGTTAGTCATCGAAGTGTATTATGCGAAAAACTTAATAGAGAAGTAAGCGATTTTATAAAAAATGTTTTACTTAATGACATCAAAATACATTTTGGAGAATTAGTGGGTTTTAATATCGATATCAAAATAGATAATAATGATCCACTTTCGCTTAAATTTTATTACCCATCAAGTTTTCACGCTAACTATTTACTTGATTATATTAAGATCGAAACTGGCTCGTTAAGCAATATTTATCCCGCTGAAGAGGTTAATATTTCCTCATTAGTGGAAGAAATAGAGCATAGTGATAATCCGGTTTCATTTAAGATAGTCACTCTGGCCCCAAAGAGAACTTTTTGGGAGAAAGTTAATATCTTGCATATAAATGCCGTAAAAGATGATAGCAAGAAAACGAGTGAGAGAACCTCGAGGCATTACTATGACTTATATGAATTGGCCCACACGATAGTTAAAGAAGGGGCTTTTAGTGATTTAGCCCTTCAGCAAGAGACAGTTTATGAGAGTGATGCCTTTTTCCACTATGGATGGCTTGATATTACTCCAATGCTCTCTCATCAGTACACTTTAATTCCTTCCTTTACCCGATTAGATATACTTAAAAAAGATTATGAGAACATGAAGGCCATGATTTTTGGTGATGTTCCCTCCTATGATGAAATCATTAACCTCCTCACTAAACTTGAAGAAGAGATTAAAAATCTTTAGGCCCCTAATTTTTACACTGTATGGTTTAATTTAATCACACTCTTTGAGTGTGATTATTCTTAACCATATTTATAACACTTGTTTTTTTTTTTTTTTTATGTTTACCATTATCTTGTGTGCGGGGGAAAAATGTATAATCTATTACATTTCACATCTTAGGTATTTATGAATGTTTATGGGTATAACCTAGGCGCTAGGTTATACCCATTTTATTTTATAGGTAGGTAGGATGTGATTCTCTATGTATCTATATAGTTATACATATATGCATGTGCATATATATGTATACATTACTAATTAATACATATATTCAATATATTATAAGGAGGGATGTATTAAATTATGAAAAAGAAAAGATTAAGTGTATTTTCACTTCTAATCGCCCTTACTCTTACTCTTGGAGCGTGTGATGACTTAGAAGAT
>JAJQAL010000014.1 GCA_021203815.1 Coprobacillus sp.
GGCTTTCATTAAGCATGCTCTTAAACTCATTATGCATATCTTCAATAATGTCTTCACTAGTAATTGTCATAGCTATATTATAGCATTTTAATTTATAGTGACAAGAAAAATGTCCCCATAATGTCCCTATAAATGTCCCCATAATGTCCCTATAAATGTCACTATAAATTTAGATAGTTAGACCAGTCCTAAAATAATCACTTAATATGTTATATAATAGATATATGGCTAATAGTAATACTGATATAGACCATGATGAAAGAGAGAGAGCTAAAAGACTCGATGAACTCTATCAGCTACTTAGAAAATATAGAGACTATATCCTCTCTAAGTTTGATGATATAAAGCTCAGTGATGAGGATTATTTTAAATATGGAATATCCTATGATATCGTAAATAACGCGCTTAATATCGTTATGAGCGGATTGGCCCGCGCGGAAAGATCGCTTGGTCTTGATAATAACGCGAGAGCCATCCTCGAGGCTTTTATGATTCTCAAGATCGATAAAAATGGTGAGATCGACTCGGAGATGAAAAGAATATACCGGCTAAGCTATTCCGCGGTGGAATACGCTAACGAAAAGAGTGCAGTCCCCCTTCATATCGTTAAGGATAAAGAGGAGGAGATGAGAAAAAAGGACTATGAAGAATTAATCGAAGTGGCCATGCATCACTTCGGCTGCTCAAGGAGAACGCTCCTTAATAACTACGGGATTGACTCTCCTTATCTCTTTTTAATGAAAGACCCCGCGGATAGGACGAGCTTTGAAAGTGTAATTCATAAATATCATGTCTATATAAGTAAGGACTTTAATGACGCTTATGACTTCTTCTCTTTATTTGTGCATCCTAATTTTATGATGTACGATCTAGATAAAATCTACTCTAGAAGAGAGGAATATCTTAAAGCCCTTTTCCCATATGTTCTCGACTATATCGATAGGGAGTTACCGCGTCTTGACTCTTATAAAAACGTTCAGTCCGCGCTTAGCTTCTTTTACTTTAGTAAAGACGGAAGAACCCTTTCTGAGCAGCTTAACCGTACGGACTCGATCTTAAGAAGACTCTTTAAGCTTATCCCAAATGACGCGGATCCTTATACGAGATATCTCCTCCTTCTCTTTGGCCATCTAATTGGGGACACAGTTAACTGCTACTACTTTAAACTCGATGACCTCGTTACTCCTAAGTTTAAGTCCTTTATTGAATACTCTTCTGTCTGTCTCTACTTTATGGGGATAAAAACGATTGAGGAATATGATTATAGACTAGATGGACTCTACTTAGGAACGCTATTCCGTTTTAAAAGATGGGAAAACGACTTCACCGGGGATAAAGAGATTAGTGATTTAGTGGAGAAAGACTATCTAGAGTTTTATGGAAAAGTCTACTCCATAAACGGAATTGAAGGGTTTAAATATAACCTTGAAACTCAGCTTTTATATTTTGTTCAGCAAAAAAATTATCCTTACGCGCGTCTAGTTAAAAATGAGATAGGGAAATCTATCTTAACTGAAGAGAGAAAAAAAGAGATTATTACTTTATATAAAGTATCCCTAGATATGGAGCATGCCTCTGGCTACGTCTTTAATCAAAGCGCGGATGTAAGTGAGTTTTACGCTTTAGAGACCTTAAAAGCGATGTACTCTATTCTCCTCGTTATCTTTACTCACTACGAAGCCGCGCTTAAAAATAAAAACCCAGGCTTTAGAGGCTTAGAGAGTGAAATAAGCTATATTAATAGAAAAATAAAAGAATACGAAAAACTAGAAAAGAAATATCTATAAATAGGGGTTTATATCTCTTAGCACTTTAAAACCCCAAGGGGAATAACGTAGACCCCGTCATCTCGACGGTAGGCCACTCTCGTGCCGGTGATAACCGCTTTAAATAGAGGGGCGCCGTACTTAATCCCCCCCTTTTTTTTCGGGTCAGTATCGCACTCAAAAATTAACTGCTCGAGTTTATTTAAATTTTTTGCTCCCATTTCTATTTCATCCTCACCGAGTTTAACTTCGATAAGGGCGTATTTTTTATCTTTTAGATATAAGACAATATCACACTCAAGTCCGGTTTTGTCCCGATAGTAGCCGACGCTTCCACCATATAATGAGCTATATATTTTAATATCGCGGATAACCATTGACTCAAAGATAAAGCCAAACATTTTAAGATCTTTTTTAAAATAGTCAGGCCCTAGGTTTAAAGAGGCCACTGCAATAGAAGGATCAATAAAATTATATTTAGGGGAGGCTCTTAAAGTGGATTTACTTCTAATATTAGGGCACCACGCTCTAATTTTTTCGCAGGTAAATAGTCTTTCTAAGGCGTCAAAATAGGATTCAAAACTGCTCTCACTCATCTTTTCCCCACTAAGGCTAGTGGCGTCACCTATAAGTGTGACCTTACTAACGGGCTGACATATATTTCGGGCTAAAGATTTAACTAAGGCATCAAGTTTTCTTCCCTTCCTTTTAACGTCATCAATTAAAGTGGTGTCCGTTTCTTTCGTGGCCTCGTATAAATCTTTTGCCACTTTTAACTGTGCCTCTTTTCCCTCTTCAAATAAACTTTTAGGCCACCCACCTCGACAGGCAAGAAAGATCAGATCATCAAGGCCTAAAGGGGAATAGCATGTTTTAATTTCTTTTCCCTCGATGAGGTCAAGTAGAGACACCTCTCCTGAGGAGTCTTTACTTTCATATAGACTCATAGGGAGCATCGTTAGCTGACTTACCCTACCTGCACCGTTATGAGTAAGGGTGATATTTCTCGTTACTGAACCAGTTAAGAGATAAAGCCCGTTCTTATTTAGCTCGTCTCCATACTGCTTTACCCCTTGATATATTTTAGGAGCGAGCTGCCACTCATCAAATAAGATAGGAGTGGGCCCACTAAATAAGGACTTAATATCAGTATTAACGAGATTAAGATAGTAATCCCCTAGTTCGATATCAGAAAAGTCAATTTTTGTCGCGACATGTCTAGTGGAAGTAGTGCTCTTCCCGCAGTATTTAGGACCAGCTAGTAAAACCCCAGGAAAAGATTCCATCTCCCTTTCTATTAAAGTGTCAGTAATCCTTGGATAATATATTTTTTCTTCGTTTTCCATACCTTAATTATATTGAAAATAAAGGGCTCTTCAAGAAAAAATGTGTTTTGTCACACTTTTTTTACGGATTTTGTCACAACTTTTTTACGGATTTTGTCACACTTTTTTTACGGGTTTTGTCTCAAAAATCAAAGAGACTACAACAAATTAAGAATTTTTTTAAAATTGTTGTAGTAAAATGAACAAAAGCACCGAAACACTGCTACAAACGACTAATTTTTTTCAAGATTGTAGTAGTAAAATGCGTAAAAAGTCAAAAATACTACTACAAATGACTAATTTTTTTCAAGATTGTAGTAGTAAATTGCGTAAATTATTAAAAATACGATAACAAATTAAGAACTTTTTTAAAATTGCTATAGTAAACCGCTTTAATTATTCATTTAAGATACTAGTTATCTCTTCTATTATCTCTTTTGCTTCTTTTTTATTAAGATTAAATTCTTTAGCGATATCCACTAAATCAGAGGGGGTGGGATTTCCTTTTCCGTTTACTGTCATCTCATGTTCTAATATATATTTTGTTTTATTTATGTCATACATTGGAGAAAGGATATATCCTCCTTTCTCTTCGCTATAGAGAAAAGAGAAGTTTTTCCCGTGGTCATCTTTATTAGGATAAAGAGAGTTAAACACCATTCTTCTATAAGCTTCTTTTAAGTTAGCACTGATATCAGTGCATACTAGTTTAATTACTCTTGCAAGATGGATATAGTCGAGACTAGGGATCTTATAAGAAGTCTCTAAGAGTCCGCTTAAGGAGATAACATGTCTTCTTTTTTGACCCACTCTATCGAAACGGAGCGCTCCAAAATATCCAGCGCATACTCTCGAAGGGAAAAGCGTAAATTCATTTACATTGATGCCGCATCGACTTGCTATTTCATTAGCTTTATATTCTTTTAATCCGGCATCTAATCCGTCTAAGGAAGTGGGAAATTTAATAATGTATTCCTTTCCACTAATTTTTAAATGAACTTTAGGACGTGCGCCGCCACTTGATCCCCCGTTTATATAGAGACGATCTAAATCGATACTATTTATATTTTCGTCATTATAAAGAGAATTAATATCTTTATATAAAGAATCTAAACTAGATTTCTCATTACTATTTATCTTTTCATATAAACAGGGACGATAATCGAGCCCCCCAAGCGAAAAGGGAGATAATAAAGCGAGTTTAGTAAGAGGGGAGAGGCTATCGTAACTTATTCCTTTTTTCATTAAGGCTCTTCTCGTAATAAGTTCCCCCCATCCATTAGGAAGGGAATCATAAAACACTCCAAAAAGGGAATTAAGCTCATCTTTACAAGTGATATAGACTTTATCCGATAAAGGAAGGGAAAGAGGAGAAATACTAAATCCAGATTTGATCCACTCCTTATCATACTGAAAAGCGCTTTTTCCCTCTTCTATCTCTTTAAGAGTCCCTACTTTTACCTTGTTATAGTAAACTTCAAGCGTCTTTACATCTAAAATCATTTAACTTGATAGTCCTCTAAATCCTTTATATAAGGAACGCTAAAAAGGGAGTCAAAATCACTAAGGCAGTCAAGAGCCATAGCGATTTTAAAAAGAGAGGAAAGAGAGATCTCTCCACTTTTCTCAAACCTTCTAATCGAAGCGTAGCTCACTCCGCTTAATTCACTAAGCCTTTTTTGGGAGTAGTGATGTTCTTTTCTTCTTTTTATTTCTCTATTCACTAAACTAGTAAGAGTGTTCTCTATCGTTCTTAAAGGAAGAAAATCGGAAATATCATATTTTAAATCCATACTGCTATTATATGAGCGCTTTACTTTAAAATCAAGTTAATACTGCTTATATAT
>JAJQAL010000004.1:0-2012 GCA_021203815.1 Coprobacillus sp.
CCGCTGACTTTAAAAGTAACAGATTTAACTCCCGCTTCCTCACCCATTTCAATATCGAGGATATCCACTTTAAAATGATGGAGATTTGCGTAGTTTATATACATTTGATAGAGCATAGAGGCCCAGTCCATTGCTTCAGTGCCTCCCGCTCCACTATGGATTTCTAAAATCGCGTTATAATCATCAAATTTCTCGCTAAAAAGGACTTCAACGTGGAAATCATTAGTTTCTTTTCGAAGGGCTTTTATATTTCCTTCTAGCTCTTCAAATAGCGACTCATCATTAAGCTTTAATAGGTCATCGATATCGTTATAAAGTGACTCGATAGAAGCGAATCTATCAAGTAGTGACCTATTATAATTGGCCTTACTTAAAATATCTCTCGCTTTATTAGGGTCACTCCAAAAGTCCTCACGAGAGGTTTCTATATCATATTCATCAAGTTCTTTTCTTAATTTATCGAAGTCAAAGAGAAGACCTAAGCTGTGAAATAACTTCCCCAACTTCAAATAAATCTTGCTTTAGTGACACTAAATCTTTCATTTATTTGCCTTCTCCATTACTGTTATTTGCTTGAGGTTGAGTGGGTTCTGCGCCGTTTTCACTTCCTTCAGGAGGTTGCTCCACTGGAGTGATCTTAACGTTAACAAGGTTAAGAACCGCATCGACAGCGGAGAGCGATAGACACTCTCTAAAGAGATTCGCTCCTTCATTAACGTAGTCCTGAAGTGGGTTGACGTTAGCGTAGCTTCTTAAGTGAATGGCTTCTCTTAGCCTACTCATAGTATCGATATGTTTTGTCCAGTTATTATCTAGACATCTTAGAATAAGACTTCTTTCAATCTCATCCGCGGCTTCCGCGGGCCAGGTTCTTCTTAGTCTGACGTATCTCGCGTAGATAATATCTCCTAGGTCTGGAGCGATATCATCCACGGGGCAGTCTTCAAATAATTTAGGATCAAGAGTGCCCGCTTCAAGGAAACGAGGCTCAACTGTCTTAATGAGTAATTCACTACTCACGGTGTTAGACGTGCTTCCAAGCGGCACTGACTTCTCCGCGAGGAACTGACCGGTAAGAGAGAAGATATCAGAAATGATATCATCCATCTTTCCGCCTAGTAGGATGGTATCTCTTCTATCGTAGACAATCTGTCTTTGCTTCGCGAGGACATCATCATAATCGAGAAGCGCTTTACGGGTATCAAAGTTTTGTCCTTCAATTCTCTTTTGCGCTCCGGTAATAACGTTTGTGACCATCTTAGCTTCAAGAGGCTCATCACCAAAGTTTTTATCGATATACTGCTTCATGTTATCCGCGGCAAATCTCACTAGAAGCGTATCTTCAAAGGAGACATAGAATCTAGAGAAACCGGGATCACCTTGACGTCCACTTCGTCCACGAAGCTGATTATCAATACGTCTCGACTCATGTCTTTCTGTTCCAAAGACACATAGTCCCCCTAACGCTCTTACTTCATCGTTAATCTTAATATCCGTTCCACGGCCTGCCATATTAGTGGCGAGAGTAATATGCCCCTTTTCACCAGAATGGGCAATTATCTCTGCTTCTCGGGCGTGGTTTTTCGCGTTTAAGACTTCATGAGGGAGTCCCGCCTGAGTGAGGAGCTCACTTATCTCTTCACTAGATTCAACAGAGACTGTACCAATTAAAATTGGTTGTCCTTTGGCGTGTCTTTCTTCAACTTCTTTAATAAGGGCCTTTAGTTTTGGCTCTTTACGGGCGTAGACAAAGTCGAGAGCATCCTCTCTTATGACTGGTACGTTAGTGGGGATACACACAACGTGCATGTTGTAGATTTCATGAAACTCTTCTTCTTCGGTTTTTGCAGTTCCGGTCATACCCGCAAGCTTCTTAAATAGACGGAAGAAGTTTTGATAGGTAATCGTCGCCATAGTAACGGTTTCCTGCTTAATAGGAACGTTCTCTTTGGCCTGGACCGCTTGATGGAGACCGTCGCTCCACTCTCTACCTGGTAGGACACGACCAGTGA
>JAJQAL010000004.1:2112-5067 GCA_021203815.1 Coprobacillus sp.
ACCGCTTGATGGAGACCGTCGCTCCACTCTCTACCTGGTAGGACACGACCAGTGAACTGGTCGATGATTTGCACCTGGTTTTCTTTATCGACGAGATAATCGACATCTCTCGCCATAATATAGTTCGCTCTTAAAGCGTTTTGAATTCTATGCACTAAATCGGAATACTGCGGATCATAGAGGTTTTTAATACCAAAGGCACGCTCCGCTTTCATATTACCTTGGTCGGTGAGGTTAACGGTCTTCTCTTTAATATCCACAGTGTAATCCGCTTCTTTTCGAAGGGTTTTGACAAAGCGGTCCGCGACTGTGTACTGACTTGGTGAGGCTTTAGCGCCGCCACTTATAATAAGTGGGGTTCTCGATTCATCGATTAGAATAGAGTCCGCTTCATCGACGATGACATACTCTAGGCCTCTTAGGACTCTCTTTTTCGCGTCCGTCACCATGTTATCTCTTAGATAATCAAAACCTAGTTCACTATTAGTGGTGTAGGTAATATCGCAGTTATAAGCGGCTTGCTTCTCACTGGTGGTGAGCTCTCTAATATTACAGCCCACTGTTAGTCCAAGGAATTTATAGATTTGACCCATCCACTCCGCATCACGTTGGGAGAGGTATTCGTTAACAGTGACAATATAAACGCCTTTACCCGCAAGCGCGTTTAAATAGACAGGCATGGTCGCGGTTAATGTTTTACCTTCACCGGTTTTCATCTCCGCGATGTTTCCGTCATGGAGGACGAGCCCTCCAATGATTTGGACTTTAAAAGGGAATTCACCGATAGTTCTACGCGCGGCCTCTCTAACCGCGGCAAAAGCTTCATACTTGATATCATCAAGAGTTTTACCATGAGCGAGGAGATCTTTAAAGTAAGGGGTTTTCGCTCTAAGGTCTTCGTCACTTAAAGACATCATCGTTTTTTCATACGCTAAAACCTTATCGGCTTCTTTTTCATATCGTCTTAATTCTCTATCATCGAAGAATCCCATTACTTACTTTCCTTTCCGCTCGGTTTTACTATTCTATCATAATAGAATGTAAACTCGCCATTAAAAATTATAGAGTGAATAAATATGTTTATTCAAGGTTATTGTTATGCGCTTTATTTGGATTATAGATGGTCTTAGCGACCACTAAGACTTTGATATCTTTAGGGTGATATGGCTCTAGTTTACTTATCATCGCTTTAACAGTGGAGCCAGTGGTATAGATATCATCGACGATAAGAATACGCTTACCTTTAACAGACTGCCCGTTAACTATCTCAAGTTTAGAAGCGACTTCTTTTCTCTCATTTACAGTAAGAGAGGACTGCTTAAAGTCACTAGTTTTAATAAAACACTGATTGATTTTAAACTTAAGCGCACTAAAGACTTCCTCGACATGCTGAAAGCCTCTCTCTTCTTCTTTCTCCTTAGATGAAGGAGCGGGTACAATGGTGTACCCACTGAACTTCATCCGAAGCCAAAAGGAGAAACGTTTTATGAAAGCATCCTTGAGTTCATAGTCATTACAGCCTTTATAGCGGTATATTAGGTCTCTTATATTCTGGTCGTAGTTATAGAGGTAATATAACTTATACTTATCGTTTATCTTGTCTTTTCCAAAGACAGGATTAAAGGCTTTCATACATTTATCGCATATGGGGTAGCCGTTTACCACATTATAGAGTGAGCGCTCATTAATGGGCTGAAAGCAGATTTTACACCCAGGTATTTTTCTCTTGGATTCGTTTAATACAGTCGAGCATACAAATTGACTTTTCTTCTCCAATGAAAATCACCTCCCCATCAGGAGCGTTGGCCTTGCGACCAACCCTCCCGGAAATTTGTATGAGCGTTTCGGTATCATATATTTCGTGATCCGCATAAGCGACGATTATTTGTAAATCCTCCACCGTCACTCCTCTTTCTAATACTTGGGTGGTCACGAGATACCAATACTTCTTATTTTTGAAGTCATTAATTATTTCTTCTCTATTTTCCCTTTGGGAATGAACATAGTTCCCATCATGGAAAAAGAAGCGGAGCTGCTCATATAGCTCCTCACAAAGCTGTATAGTGGGACAGAAGATAAAAACAGGCTTATGCTCTTTCTCATAAGTTTTCATCTTCTTCACAATCGTATATAGACAGGTTGAGTTATGCCTAGTATAGATAACGGGCTCAGGAAGTTTATGCCCATGGAATCTCTTATTAAGAGTTAAAACTTCATAGCCATCTTTAGAGTAGTCCGTTTTGAGTTCATCTGAAGCAGTCGCGCTCATAAGAACATAGTTTTTAGAGACTGACTGCTGAAAGAAATACTCAAGGAGTCCGCTTCCTTTATAAGGGAAAGCATCTATTTCATCAAAGATTAATAGATCAAAATACTTCTCATATCGGTATAGCTGGTGCGTGGTAAGGACGATGATATCCCCTTCAAGGATATCCGTGTGACCGCCGTAAACGGCGATAACATCGTTATCTTTAAAGATTTCTGAAAGACGGTTATAGATTTCTACTACCACATCTCTTCTGGGAATAGCAAAACCCAC
Source organism: Coprobacillus sp. (assembly GCA_021203815.1). Lineage (GTDB taxonomy): Bacteria > Bacillota_I > Bacilli_A > RFN20 > CAG-826 > JAJQAP01. The sequence goes on from JAJQAL010000004.1 coordinate 4,652, forward strand.
AGTCATATTGTTCTTTAAAACGTAAGATATGACCTTTAAGACTATCTCAGTTTTACCCGCGCCGCATACGGCGTCAATAAGAGTGTTAATACCATGAGTAAAGTTATCTAGAACTTTAGTAGATATTTCTTCTTGCTCAGGGCTTATCTCATAGTTGATGTAATACTTATAACCTCTATCTTTCTTTTTTTCCGTCACTTCTCTATTAACGGATTTACCTTTAAAAGGAAGACAAAGCCGACAGTAAGGGACACCTTTAAGATAGCCGATTGAGTTTGGATCGGTATTACCACATCGAGGACACTTGTACGGAACATTCTCCATACTTATATGTATTCTCAAAAAAGGTGAAAAACGTGCAAAAAAAGTTAAACTTTTATCTTTTTACGTAAGAGGAAGATAGCCGCAATTATCAT
>JAJQAL010000004.1:5167-21698 GCA_021203815.1 Coprobacillus sp.
TCCATGGCCTCTGCCACTTTGATTGGCTCGTCATTCATAATCACAACATCCGCGTTATCCACACTTACATCGCTACCAATTGAGCCCATCGCAAACCCAACGTCACTCATAATAATACTAGGAGCGTCATTAGCCCCATCTCCAACATAGGCGACAGATTTAGATGAATTCTCAATGATATTTTCTAGATGAATTATCTTATCATTAGGGAGTAAATCAGAATAAACTTCACTTATTCCAAGTAGGTTACCCATATACTCCGCGCTTTCCTTTTTAGCACCAGATAAAATAATGCTCTTAATGTTATGATCATTAAGGTAATTAATGGTGCGTAAAGCGGTCTCTTTAGGAGTGTCATCCATAAGGATATACCCATGGTAAACCTCGTCCACCGCTAAGATAATTGTGGTGAGCTTTTTATCGAGAATTGGGTGCTCGACTTTTTCATCATCTAATAGTGTGTCATTACCCACTAAAATAGTGTGCCCATCATAGTTAAATTTAAGGCCTTTACCACCGATTTCTTTGTAATTACTCACTTTTTCATTAGAAATTCCTAGATTATAGATTAAAGTAATAGCCTCGCCTATTGGATGAGAAGAAAGGGACTCTCCTATATAGACATATTCTTTAAATTTTTCTTCACTTATATCGACGTAATTTGATTCCACAATAGTGAACTTTCCAGTGGTCAAAGTTCCTGTTTTATCAAAGACGACTGTCCCTATATCGTTAATGCGGTCAAGGTAGTTACCGCCTTTAATAATAACGCCACCTTTTGACGCTAGTGTCATTCCGGTAAAGTAGGTCAATGGAACCGATATAACTATTGCGCAAGGACAGGCAATAACAAGAGCGGTTAACGCCACAAATATCCAGCTCGTCCAAGTGGTGGCAAGCCACTCCGCAGTAACTAGACAAGTGATAAGAGGAGGAAAGATAGCTAAGACGACAGCGAGAAGGAAAACGATAGGAGTGTATATTTTAGCAAATCTATCAACAAACGCTGTGGCCTTAGATTTCTTATCTCCACTTTCAAGAACTAATTGAAGAATCTTAGAGGTGGTAGAGTCAAAGTAGGTACTAGTGGCTTCCATCTTAATAACTCCCTCTTTATTCGTGGAACCACTATAAACAGTATCATCTTTATGGACACCTCTAGGCTGGAACTCACCGGTAATAGCGGCTTCATCCACAAAGGAGTCACCATCTATGATGGTGCCGTCCACTGGAATCATGTCCCCCGCTCTTACGAGAAGGATATCTCCTAAATTAATTAATTCAGATTTAATTTCTTCAGTAGATCCATCTGGAAGCACTCTAATCGCGGTGCTTGGTCTTTTATCTAAGGTATCAATAATAATATTCTTACTTCTACTGACGGATATCTCTTCAAAGATTTGTCCTATTTGAGCGAGGAGTAAGACTAGTATACCTTCGGTATACTCCTGTATACAGAACGCTCCAATAGCGGCAATCACCATTAGCGTGTCTTCCGTAAAGAATTTATGAGGTTTATGGACTAAGTCTGTGATAACAGTCCACATCCTATCATAGGCTTCAACAAATAAAGCGGCGATATAAAGGGCAAGCATAAGCCACCACTGCCAGGTGAAGTTCTCTTCTACTAGTGGCCTTTCTATAACGAAATAGGTCACTATAAGCATAATAGTGGCAATAATGCACCTCACACCAATGGAGATGACCTTTTTACTAATTAGCTTAACTTTCTTCGCTTTTTCAGGGTCAAACTTAGTGCAGGTTGCACAGTCCTGTTTACCGTCGCAGGGGATTGAGGTGTCATAGACGCACCTCTTCCTGGTAACTTTTGGCATTTCTTTTTCTTCTTTCTTTACTCTTTAGTAATGTGCTCGTAAGCAGATTCGATAAGAGAAATAATGTGATAGTCGTTAAGCGAATAAAAAACATGATTCTTATCGCGCCTACTCGCGACAAGATTGTATTTTTTTAAAACGATTAACTGATGAGAAACTAAGGACTGGGAGGCTCCCACTATCTCCTGAATCTCTTTTACACACTTTTCACCTGCATACAAAGAAAGTAAAATTCTAAGCCTTGTTTCATCAGCGGCAACAGAAAGAAGCTGCGATATCTTCGTTATCGTAACTTCGGAAACAGCTTCATCTAATTTACCTTTATGAACCATTATTCATATTCCTCTAACTATCAGTATATGAATTTTTATTCATATTGTCAAATAATAAAAACAGGAAATTTCTTTCCTGATTTAATGCGTTTTTTATTATTCTATTTTATCCACTCGTTTTTGATGTCTTTCACCGAGAAACGATGTATTTAAGAAGATATCAATTCGATGTAAAACATCGCCTATCTGCATAGTTCTACCGCCAAAGGCTATCATATTAGCATCGTTATGCTGCCTCATTAACTCGGTCACGTCATCGCTATAACCGATTCCACATCTAACTCCTTTGACCTTATTAGCGGCAATTGAGATGCCTTCACCCGTTCCACATACTAAAATCCCGTACTCCGCTTCGCCGTTTACTATCATTTCGGCAGCCTTTTGCGCAAATTCTGGATAGTCACAGCTCTCTTCGGAGTAGGTTCCAGCATCGGTTACGACATACTCAGGTTTAGAGGCGAGGTATTTAAGTATTTCTTGCTTCATTTCATAGCCAGCGTGATCACTTGCCACTACTATACTAGTCATAGAATAGTTCTTCTTTAATCCACTATATAAATTATATAGATCTTCTCTTTCGCCTTCTCTAATTATGCGTAAGGTGTGATTCTTAATCTGAATAATACTCGTGGGTTTATGAGTCTCATTTCTATCTTCACCTATATAGAGAACATCATCTTCCCCAAAAGCTTCTTTAGCTTCATTAATTGTGGTAATAGGATCTTCTCCTGATACATTAGCGGAAGTCACTAGCATTGGTCCACATGCTTCAATGAGATTAAGACAGAATCTATCGTTAGGGATTCTAATCCCAATTGTAGGAAGACCGCTATGATACTGATAGGAGAGATTCTTTTTAGTGGGGAGTAAGAGTGTATAAGGACCAGGAAGGATAGAGTTTACTAAAAGGTGAGTGTAGTCATCAAGCTCCGCAAAATTAGATATCTCTCTCGTATCTGAAAGCATTAGAGAATAGGGTTTACCTAGATCTCTCTGCTTTAAATCGTTAAGTAAGTCATAAGCATCGACATCTTTAGCGATAACTCCTAGGCCTAAGACTGTTTCAGTGGGGAAGCAGATAGCTTTATGGTCTCTTTTAAGCTCTATAAGGGTCCATGGATCATATTCAATATTTCTATCTAAGACTTTTATAGAAACAAAACGCTGCTGCTCAAAGGAATCATTATAGAAATTAATGGCAAAATGAGGGATGTGCCCATGGACTAGTTCACTCATCTCATCTCCCATACCATCATCCATTTCAAAGTAAATCATGGTTCCAAAGTCATAGTGAGCGGAGAAGTTATTTAAGATTTCATGATAGTATTTATCTCTATCACTCGTAAATAAAGCGATACTAGGTTCATACTTATACACTGATTCTTGAACTCTCTCATATGAAGAAATATAAGGCGGATTAGAAACGATGATGTCAAAGACATCATAATCATATCTAAAGGGAGTGGTCATATCGTGCTCAAGGAAGGTCACATCGAGTTTATTTAGTTTGGCGTTCTTTTTCGCCACTTCTAAAGCGTCATGAGAGATATCAGTGGCAACGATAGTAGCGTTAGGGAGATGCTTTTTTAGGTAAAGAGCAATCGCTCCACTACCGGTGCCTATATCTAAAATACTTATAGGTTCATCTCCAAACCTCTCTTTAACGTATCTAAGTATCTCCTCGCACATATCGCACGTTTCAATACGGGGAACAAGAACATTCTCATCGATATAGAGCTTTAAATCACCAAAGGTGATTTCATGGATGACATACGCAAGGGGCATACCTTCAATTAGTTTAGTTCCATAGTGAAGATAAGCCTTCTCATTAAGGCACTCATCATCTAAATGCATCATTAAATCTTCTAAAGAGTTAAATTTATTAACGTATATAAGTAAATTTTGGGCGTCTTTCTCAGTTACAACGTCCTTACCTTTCTCAAGAAGCGAAAAATATAGTTTTCTATTAGTCATTTGCGTTTACCATTTTCATCTGCTGATCATAGTTACATAGCGCTTCTATTATATCATCAATTTCCCCTTCCATGACTCTATCAAGTTTATTAACTGTGTAACCAATTCTATGATCCGTCACTCTATTTTGTGGATAATTATAGGTTCTAATCTTTTCGGAGCGTTCTCCCGTTCCTATTTTTAACCTTCTTTCATTCCCTAGTTTTTCGTTTTGCTCTTCCACCATAGTGTTATATATTTTGGTGCGGAGCATCGTCATAGCGATATCTTTATTTTGATACTGAGTCTTCTCAGTTTGGCAGGCTACGACAATACCAGTCGGGATATGAGTAATACGAACTGCCGTCTCAACTTTATTCACGTTTTGACCGCCCGCTCCACTAGAGCGGTAGGTATCAACCTTTAAATCTTCTGGTCTAATCGTAACATCTATCTCTTCTGCTTCCGGCATCACTAGTACTGTGGCCGTGCTCGTATGGATTCTACCGTTAGCTTCAGTTTTAGGAACCCGCTGAACTCGGTGGGCCCCGCTTTCAAACTTAAGTTTAGAGTATACAGAATCGCCTTTAATCATAAACGAAATGAAAGAAAATCCTCCACTTTCTGAGGGATTTTCATCTAAAACTTCCATTTTCCATCCTTGACGCTCAGCATAACGGACATACATTCTAAATAAATCTCCAGCGAAAATATTAGCTTCATCACCGCCGACTGCTCCTCTAATTTCCACAATGATATTTTTATCATCATTAGGATCTTTAGGGAGAAGGAGAATTTTTAATTCATCAATAATTTCATCTTCTTCATCGCTTAATTTATTTAGCTCTTCTTTTGCATAAGAGCTGATTTCGTGATCAGAATTATTTGTGAGTTCAAGAGCGTCCGCTTTTTCTGTTTGGATCTTTTTATATCTAATAAAGAGATTAACTGGTTCTTCTATTTTCGCTTTTTCTATCGTTACTTCTTTATATTTATTTATATCAGTTAGAAGAGATTCATCTAATAGTAAAGAATTAAGTTCATTTAACCTATTTTCCATGGTTTGAAGTCTATCATACATTTTCTCTTCCATATTGATAGCGTCCCACTAGTTAAAGATTATCATAATATATGATAAAAATAAATAGAAGACACTGGGCCCAAGATTAATCTTTAATTGTTTAAGAAAAGGCCTTTATTTGTTATAATTTTCACAAGGTAAAAATTATGGCATATAAAGCATTATATAGAACATATAGACCTATGACTTTTGATGAAGTAGCGGGTCAAGAGCATATTGTCACCACGATTAAAAACGCTCTCGCAAATAATAAATTAGCTCACGCTTACCTTTTTGCGGGTCCTAGAGGAACCGGAAAAACCACCATGGCAAAGCTTTTAGCGAAGGCTCTTAACTGTGAAGAAGGCGTCGGCCATCAGTGTAATCACTGCAAAAACTGTATTGCCATAAATGAAGGCACTCATCCTGATGTTATAGAAATCGATGCCGCTTCTAATAATGGTGTGGATGATGTCCGTGACCTCATTGAAAAGGTCAAATATGGATCAATACTAGGAAAATATAAAGTCTATATTATCGATGAAGTTCATATGATGAGCGCTAGCGCTTTTAATGCGCTTCTTAAAACGCTTGAGGAACCACCTGAAAACGTCGTTTTCATTTTAGCGACCACAGAGCCTCATAAAGTTCTTCCCACTATTCTATCAAGATGTCAAAGATACGACTTTACTAAACTAAAAGATCAAGATATTCACGATAGATTAGTAGAAGTACTTAATAAAGAAAGAATCGCTATTAATGATGAAGCGGTGGATTTAATAGTTCAGCTTGCTGATGGAGGAATGAGAGACGCTTTATCTATCCTCGATCAGGTTTTAGCGTATTCCAATAATAAACTCGTAACTCAAGATATTCTTAATATCTTCTCCTTAGAGACAAACGAAGAAAAGATAGGTCTACTTATGGATATAAGTAAGAATAAACTCCAGTCTGTACTTGCTAGACTTAATCGATACTTCACTAAGGGAACAGATATAAAAAGACTTACTGATGACCTATTAAATATTTTGAAAGATTTGCTTATCTATCAAAATACCTCTAATCCTGATTTACTCTCTGCAATCAAACTAGATGAGATTAGAGAACTATCCGCGGAATTATCAGGAGAAGATGTCATGAAGTATATCGATGCCTTTATGAATGTTGTTAATGAATATAAGAATGTCTCCTCTATTAATCCACTCTTTGAGATTTGTGTTCTTAAACTCTGCTCTCTTAATAAGGGAAAGAAAGTTGAGGATATTCCCACTACTCATGAAGAGCCGGAGCTAGAGGAAGAGGTAATAGTGCCACTACCAATAGAAAAGGAGGTAGAAGAGCCAGTCTATGAAGATCCCCTTAAAAAAGATTTAATCATCGAAGAGGCACCAGTGGAACCCGCTATAACTCCAGAGACAAAAATAGAAGTAGAAGACACACTACTTAGCGATTCATATGTCCCTCTTATCCTAAAATGTGAAGTTAGTAATGACCACTACAAACTTGATTTAGATACCATGATAAATATCGGGGTTTTAGCGAGAAATCGTGATTTAAAAAACGAATTAATTAATAAATGGACAGATATTGGAGTGTACCTAACACATCCAAAAGCGGGGAATGTTGCGTCGATTTTGATGGATGCAAGGCCGTTAATCGCCTCAAATGACGTCTTAATCCTCGAAGTTAAGACAAAAACTCAAGCCGCTAAAGCTAATTTAGTGATAAATCAGCCAATAATACAGCAAATTTTATATCGAGTATTTGGAAAGAGATTCTTTGTTTACTCACTAAATAGAGAAGAGTCAGTGGACTTCCAGCAGGCCTACACCAATAGGTCTCAGCTTTCTCGTCTTCCAAAGGTAAGCGATATTAATCTAGAGTTTATAGGAGAATAAAACTATGAATTATAAACAAATGATGGCTCAGGCCCAAAAGCTCACAAGAGATCTAGAAAAGGCGAGAAGTGATCTTGCTAGTCAAACCTTCACTAAATCAAAAGCGGGTATTGTCACAGTAACTATGCTCGGCTCTAAAGAGCTTGTTTCAGTGGAAATTGATCCAAGTGTCCTAAACGAGGAAGATAAAGAGATGGTGGAAGAGACCATTGTCCTCGCTATTAATGAAGTCTTAGAGGAAATTAATAAGAAAGAAGAAGAGATAGAAACCAAGATTGCGGGTAAAGGAGGTCTTCCATTTTAATGGATAACCTTAAATCCATAGAAAGAGTTATTGATTCTCTCTCCTCTCTTCCTTCTATAGGAAGGAAAAGCGCGGAGAGAATAGCCTATTCCTTAGTGGACACTGAAGAGGGCGTTTTTGATGAACTAATCGCCTCTATCACTTCTTTAAGAAGTGAAATCCATGAGTGTCCTGTATGCGGAAACCTAATTGATACAAGTGAGTGCCCTATCTGCTCTGATGAAGATAGAAATAAAAAGCTCCTTATGGTGGTTTCATATCCAAAGGATATCCTCTCAATTGAGAAGAGTAAGCAGTATAACGGCGTTTATCAAGTAATCAAAGGGGTTATTAATCCAGTTAAAGGGGAAGATATCGCTCCTGAAATTATTAATCACCTCATAAACCGAATTAAAGAAGAGAAGATAGAGGAGGTTATCTTTGCTACAAGCCCAACTGTAGAGGGAGAATTAACCGCTTCATATCTCGCCTCAAAGATAAATGAGGCCTGCGAAGTTAAGATAAGCCGTTTAGCGTATGGATTACAGATGGGTGGTAATCTCGAATATGTAGACGCTTTAACACTAGGAAAAGCACTTGAAGGAAGGACAAATATAAAAGGGTAAGTTTATGTTTATAACATTAGAAGGACCTGAAGGAAGCGGGAAGACCACCGCAATTAAATATGCGGTGAAAAAACTTGAAGAAATGGGCTATGAAATAGTCCAAACAAGAGAGCCAGGAGGCACTCCTATTTCAGAGCAGATTCGCGACATCATTCTTTCTAAAAACAATACGGAAATGGACGGCAGAACGGAAGCCCTTTTATACGCCGCGTCTCGTAGGCAGCATCTCGTTGAAAAGATATGGCCCGCGATTAAAGAAGGAAAAATAGTTATCTGTGACCGCTACTTAGACTCCTCTTTAGCGTATCAAGGCTACGCAAGAGGACTAGGAGAAGAAAATGTCCTTAACATTAATAAGTTTGCCACTGAAGACACAATGCCTGACCTTACCATTCTCTTTGATATCGACCCAGAGATAGGAATGGAAAGAATAAAAGAGAATAGCACTAGAGAGGTCAATAGACTTGATCTAGAGCAGATTGAATTCCATAAAACTGTTAGAAATGCATTCCTATCGATTTCTAAAGAATATCCGGAGCGTTACGTTGTTATTGATGCTTCTAGACCTCAAGAAGAAGTCGAAAAGGAAGTTCTTGATATTATTTTAAAAAGATTATGAATGTCGACTTATATCTAAAAAAACATCAAAGTGTGGTTTATAAAACTTTTTATAACGCTTTAACCAAAAAGAATATATCCCATGCGTATTTAATCGAGGGTGAGACCGGCACTCCTCTTTTAGATGTCGCTATTCATCTAGGAAAATCGCTTCTATGTGATAATCCCACTCCGTTTGCCTGTGATAACTGCATTACGTGCATGAGAGTGGATGACGGAAACTACCCTGATTTCATTATTATGAATGGAGAAAAGGGATCAATAAAGAGGGGTGATGTCTCTTACATTGAAAATCGATTTGAAAGAGTCCCGCTTGAAGAGAAGGGAATCATGATTTATATCATTCATTTAGTGGAAAATATGACGAGTGAAGCCACAAACTCAATTCTTAAATTCCTTGAAGAGCCTCAGGAAAATGTCTATGCCTTTTTGACCACTAATAACGTTAATAACGTTCTTCCGACAATTGTCTCAAGATGTCAAAATCTCCGTCTTCTCCCAGTGGAAAAGTCAGAAATCATCGAAGAAGCTGTCTCTTTAGGAGTGGAAAGAGAATACGCTGAATTACTTTCTTATATCTATCAAGATGCTTCTTTAATCTATGAGATGAGACAAGATAGCGAAGAGTTTAATACCTTTACCTCTATGAGGTCTTTAGTGGAACTTCTTATTAACTCATTAAGTGAGAGTAAAGAGAAAAGTATCTATACAATGGAGAAGGATATTATCCCTTTAGTGAAGTCAAAAGAAGATGCGAGGTATTTCTTTGATATGATTTATATCTTCTTTAATGAAGCGCTTAATAAACAAAATGGTTTATCACCACTTCTTAGAAATTATGATATAGTATTAGAGACTTTAGTGGAGAACACTAAACATCTAGATTCCACTTTAGTGGAAATCCTAAAAGAAAGGGATCAACTTAAAGACAATATTAATATATCGCTTTTATTAGATCATTTAATAAACTTTATAGTTAGTGAATAGGTATGGAAGAGGAAGAAAATTACATCGATGAAGAAGTAACAAGCTCAGAGGAAGAGGAAGAAAAAGATATCTCCTTCTACCGAGCGGATTACACCCACTATGTGGGAGTTAAATATGAGAATGGATTAAGAGTCTATTATTTCGGTGTCACTGATCTTCCAATTGAAAAAGGAATGCTTGTGGTGGTTCAAACGACGAAAGGATATGAAGTCACTAAAGTAGAAACTGAGATGTTTGATATCTCAACATATGAAAGAAAAATACCATTAAAACCCGTTATTAGAATTGCCACTCAATCGGATATAAAATCCTATGAAACAAATTTAAAAGATGCGCAAACCGCGCTTAAAATATGCGAAACTGAAATTAAAAATTTGGGATTAGATATGAGACTTATCGATAGTGAATACACGCTCGATAGATCTAAACTTTCCTTCTCTTATGTATCCGATGAAAGGGTGGATTTCCGTGAGTTACTAAAAGTCCTTGCCTCTCACTTCCACACCCGAATTGAGCTCCGCCAAGTCGGTCCTAGAGATAAAGCGAGAAATGTCGGCGGGCTTGGTATATGCGGGCTCCCACTTTGCTGCTCAACCTTTCTAAATGAGTTTGATGGAATCTCCATTAATAGAGCGAAAAATCAGATGCTTACTATAAATATCCCTAAGCTCTCTGGTCAATGTAATAAACTTATATGCTGCCTTAAGTATGAAGATGATACTTATACCGAGCTTAAGAAAGCCTTCCCTGACTTAGGAAAGATTGTTTATAGAGATGACGAGGAGTTTACTGTCTCTTCAATTAACGTTATCTCTAATATGGTGGAACTCCGTAATGAAGAGAATATCATCAGTGTTCCCCTTTCAGAATATGATCAACTAGTGGCTAATAAGAGGAAGAGAGAAAAAGGTGCAGCGAAATAAATCCTTTGAAAGTAAATATCTTCTCTATTTGGTGGCCTCACCAATAGGAAATTTAAAAGAAATGAATCCTCGAGCAATCGAGGTTATTTCAGATTGTGACCTAGTTGCTTGCGAGGATACAAGGGTCACTAAAAAGCTCCTTGGTTTCTTTAATATATCAAAGGAGTGCCTATCGCTTCACGAGCATAATGAGCAAGAGGCGGGTGAAAAGGTCATAGAGCTCATTAAAGAAGGAAAGAAAGTCGCCTATATGAGTGACGCTGGATATCCCGCTATATCTGATCCAGGAGATATTTTAGTTAAGAAATGCATAGATAACGGCATTGCGGTGTCCTGCGTTAATGGTGGGTCCGCTCTCCTTGATGCTCTTGTGACTTCGAGACAAGATAAAGACCATTTCCTATTCTATGGATTTTTAGACGCTAAAAAATCCGCGAGAGAAAAAGAGCTTAATAAATTAAAAGACGTTCCTTACACTATCATCCTTTATGAAGCGCCTCATAGAATAGAGGAAACACTTCACTCTATCTATGATGTTTTAGGGGATAGGGAAATAACGCTTGCCCGTGAACTAACTAAGCTAAATGAGGAGTGTATTTACGGAAAAGTAAGTGAATTTCTTTCGCTTGATTTCTCATCAATAATTGGAGAAATTGTTCTAGTTATAGAGGGTTATCACGAAAATGAAGTCATTTTTACAGAGGAAAAGATAAAAGAATTACTTCTTGAATCACTTCAAAAAGGAAGAAGTAAAAAGGACGCGGTGGAATATGTCTCTAAAACCTATAAGATTAAAAAGAACCTAGTATACGATGTTATGAAGACAATCGAATAATTCTTTAGGCTGTTAAATAATAGAGATGGACTTATGTCCATTTTTTATTATTTAAACTCTTGAAAATAGTGGGTCATATCCTTAAGATAATTAAGGCATTTATGAAAACTAGAAATATCGCTATTATTGCTCACGTTGACCACGGAAAAACCACTCTCGTTGATCAGCTACTTAAAACCGCTGGATTATTTAAAGATAATGAGGAGCCAGTGGATCGTCTTTTAGATACAAATGACCTCGAAAGAGAAAGAGGAATTACTATCTTAGCAAAGACCACTACTATCTATTATCACGACTATAAGATTAATATTGTCGATACCCCAGGGCATGCAGATTTCGGTGGTGAAGTCGAAAGAATTATGCATATGGTTGATGGGGTACTTCTTTTAGTGGATGCATTTGAAGGAACGATGCCACAAACGAGGTTTGTTCTTAAAAAAGCTCTCGAAGCGGGCATAAAACCAATAGTTGTTATAAATAAAGTTGATAGAAAAAATATCAATATCGATGCAGTTCTCAATCAAGTGCTTGAGTTATTTATCGAATTAGGAGCCCCTGATGAACTACTAGATTTTAAGACTGTTTATACCTCCGCAGTTAATGGAACTTGTTCACTTGACCCAGATATCTCCACACAGAAGCCAGGTATGGATCCACTATTCCAAGTCATAATCGACGAGATTCCCGAGCCTAAAGCAGAGGAGAATGGTCCGCTACAATTACAGGTCGCTCTTCTCGACTATAACTATTACGTTGGAAGAATTGGTATTGGAACTGTTACTAGAGGACACGTTAAAGTAAATGATTTAGTTTCGGTTGCCCGTAATGATGGTTCCGTTAAGACCTTTAGAGTATTAAAACTATTTGCAACACAGGGAATAACTAGACTTGAAGTCCCAGAGGCCCACGCAGGTGATATTATTGCTGTGGCAGGTCTACCTGATATCAATGTTGGAGAAACAATATGCTCTGTGGACCATGTGGAGCCACTACCTGCAATTAAACTTGATGAACCAACATTACAGATGACTTTTGGAACAAATACCTCACCGCTAGCAGGTAAAGACGGAAAACTACTAACCGCAAGACAAATAGAGGAAAGACTTTATAGAGAAGTACAGCGTGATGTGGCTTTAAGAGTGGAAAGAGTAAATAACGCAGAAGAATGGATAGTGTCAGGAAGAGGAGAACTTCATCTCTCAATCCTTATTGAAAATATGAGAAGAGAAGGCTATGAACTACAGGTCTCTAAGCCGCAAGTTATTATTAAAGAAATCGATGGCGTTAAATGTGAGCCATATGAGGACTTAATGATTGATGTCCCAAACGAATATCTAGGTGACGTCATGACTGTAATTGGGGATAGATCCGCGCAGCTTATTAATATGGAAGCGGCAGATACTACGACTAGACTCGATTATGTTATTCCATCCCGTGGATTACTAGGATTTACGACGTCATTTCTTACATTAACTAAGGGATACGGCATTATTTCTCATGTATTTAAAGAATATAGACCTTATAAAAAAGGAAGCATTGGAGAAAGACAAATCGGAGTGCTTGTTGCAACAGAAGGAGGGACCGCTACTCCATATGCAATTGAGCACGTCGAAGATAGAGGAACTATGTTTATTGACCCAGGAGTAGAAGTCTATGAAGGCATGATTGTGGGTGAACATCGCTACGATTTTGATTTAGCGGTTAATGTTGTCACCAAAAAGAATCTCACAAACGTCAGAAGTTCCACTAAAGACCAGACAGTGGTCTTAAAAGCGCCACGCAGAATGTCTCTTGAAGCGTGCTTAGACTATATTAACTTTGATGAGCTCGTTGAGATTACCCCAGCTACCTATCGAATGAGGAAAAAGATTTTAAAAACTGAAGATAGAAAGAAGTTTGATGCTCATCAAAAAAGAGATCAAGCAGAAGAAAAAGCCAGCTAATCGCTGGTTTTTTATTTGCTATAAAGCTCTAAATACTTATCTTTAGACATCTTATAATCTTCCACGATTAAGATGCGGTTTGTCTTTAAATCTATTAGATATGTATGGGTTTTATAGAATTCAAAACCAAGTCTAGTGATTATTCTATTGCTATTCTCATTCCCCACAAAATGACCCGCGTACATATTCTTTTTATTTAGATCGGTAAAAGCATAGTGGAGGATACATCTAACAGCTTCGCTCATATATCCTTTCCCCCAATACTCTTTTCCTAGCCAAAAGCCTAGTTCACCTTCTTCTGGATCTCTAATATCAGTGCAGTAAGGGATTCTCATCTCTATTTCTCCAATGAGTTCTCCATTTTCCTTAAGGACAATAGCCCAGTTACCATCTCCTAGCATAGAAGATTTAATAAATTCTCTTGCCTCATCTATACTTTCATGACGTGGCCATCCACATGCCATTCCAACATCGGGGTCATTAACAAGTAAAAATAGACGATTGGCGTCGTCTTCTTTCCATCCTCGAATTATTAATCTATCTGTTTCAAAATTCATAAAAAAATACCTTATTTGCTCTCTTTTTTAAACATTTCTTTAAATTCCTTAGGCATGGGGCACTTAAATGTCATTATTTTTTCGTTTAAAGGGTTTTTAAGGGTTAATTGGTATGCGTGTAGACCTAATCTATCAAGAGGATTAGATGGATTTCCATACTTATCATCCCCAATAACAGTATGCCCGTGTTCATAAAACTGAACGCGAATTTGGTTTTTTCTTCCAGTCTTAAGGTCAACATCTATAAGGGAATAATTATCTATTTCACTTATCACTTTATAGTGAGTTTCCGCGTACTGACCTTTCTTATCCTTAGAGGAGTACATCATATACTGGGAGTTCTTTTTTAGATAAGAGGAGAAGGTTCCTTCCTTCTCTTTCATGTGTCCTTCAACGATGGCATAATAGCCTCTTTTAATAACGAGATTATTCCAGTCATTTATAAGCGCGTCATGCATAGCCTGGGTCTTCGCTACAATCATAATGCCAGAAGTATCTTCATCAATTCGGTGTACCATAAAGATTCGATTATGTTTATCTTTTTGCTGAACATAAGCATTGAGGAGGGATTCAACATTATTCGTCTTTTCTTTAGGAGTGGGGACCGCAAGAAGTCCAATGGGTTTATCAATAGCGATGAGATCATCATCTTCATAAATGATTTTAAATTTATTAGATAGCCCAACATCTTGATGAAAACTATGTTCGGTTATCTGAACTTTGTCTCCAGGGTAAAGAAGATAGTTATATTGAGACACCATCGCCCCGTTCACTAAAACTCTGTGTTTTGAAAGGAGAGCTTTGACATCGTTTCTTCCTTTAGAGGGAAATTGTTCATAAAGAAACTCAAGTAGCTCCATCTTGGAGGTAACTTCAAAGTCTTTAGTTTCAAGAACCGGCTTTTTATATCTTGGTTTCTTATAGTTACTATTCATTCTTCAATACTCTTAAGGGATTCCACCATCTTCACACTCTTAATTCTTAATGTTAAGAGTAAGTTTATAGCAAGAGCCACAAGTGTGGTGATAAGGAAACTAATTAAATAGGTCTGCCAGGTACAGACATAAAGGAACTCAACAATCGCGTTTCTATTAATATAGAGGATCAATATCTCGAGAGGGAAACCGAGTAGTAACCCTAAAATAGCACCGACGATAACAAGAATCATCGACTCATAAACAAGGGTCTTTCCAATGTTCGCTCTAGAGAAGCCAACCACCTTTAAAGTGGCGATTTGTCTAGTTCTCTCTTTAAAGTTAAGGTAGGTTAAATTAAACAGCACAACCACCGCTAAAAGAATAGCAAATATCTTGATTGACAGCGTCATCGTATCGACCGAACTAACTATGCTATTAATATAGTCCACAGTCCATTCATGGGTGGTATAGGAGGCGGCTTCGCTCACATTACTTAATAGGTATGTTCCAAACTCGTCATGGTCCACTCCGTCCGCTACTTTTATAAAGGCGGTGGTTCTAGTTTCATAAAGCGCTGAATATGCAGGGTTTGTAGAGCTAGCAAAGACTCCATGATAGACAAAGGTATCGTAAATCTGTCCCACGACTCCCCTATATTCAACGCCCATAATCTCAAAACTCAGCTCATCACCTACTTTTACATTGGCCTCATTCGCGACTTTTTGACTAATAGAGAGGTAATCTGGATCAAAATCCACATTAATTAAAGTGGGAGATTCAGAAACGATATAGATATAAGTTTCATAAGAAATATCGTTTCTTAAATTAGTTATAGTAGCAGTCTCAGTTCTCTGCTCCTCATAATAAACTATCTCCTCAAACTGATCTAATTCTTCCGCCATCGATTCACTTCCCGTGTTATAACGCAGGGTTATATCAGCGTCGTAGAAATTCTCTAAATCATAATCAACAGAGTGGTCTATGGTGTCATCAATACCATAACCGCTTACAAGAAGCATCGTGCAACCAAGTATTCCTAAAACAACCATTACGGATTTAGTGGGGCTCAGTCTGATATTTCTTAGAGCCATCTTAATATAAAGGAATCTTGCTTCAAAGCGATGGTTACCTTGGTCTTTCTTTGGTTTTAGAGCTTTAATCTGAGGAGGTCTCATACTGCTCACTGGCATGAGCTTCATTTCTTTTCGACAGGCAAGCCACACCACTAAAGCGGTTAAAGCCATTATCGCAACTAATGCAATAACAAAGTAAAGCCAAGGGAAAACAAAGCGGAAAGGCGGTAAAGAGTACAAAATATTATACTTAATACCCATAATCATCGGAAGGATTATAGGGCCTAATATCGCTCCAATAACAAACCCGATTCCCACTAGAACAAACATCAGCGCCATGTACTGAGAGAGAATCTGATTCTTACTCACTCCGATAGCTTTAAGAGTGCCAATCTCCATTCTTTCCTTAATGATAAGCTGGGTTATTGTTGTAAGAATAACTAAGATTGCCACAAGGAAGAAGATAAATGGGAAAACATAAGATAAGGCCCAAGCTTGCTGAATGTCTGCTTGGACAATAGTATTAAAGACGGCATTATCTAAATCAAAGAGATAAACAAGGTTGTTCTCCTCTTTAGAGGAATAATAGGCATTTATCTGATTTTCTAGTGTCTTTACATCACTAGTTCCCGCTTTTATAACAAACTGATTAGAGAAATCGGTTTCCTCAATTATGGAAACAATGACACTT
>JAJQAL010000053.1 GCA_021203815.1 Coprobacillus sp.
CTGGGTCACTCTAAGTATATGAGTGTCCACCGCTAAATCAGGGATCTTAAAAACTTCCGCTCTAATGACACCAGCCGACTTATTACCAATACCGGGAAGACTTGCTAAAACTTCTTTATCACTTGGTAAAACTCCGTTGAAATCAGAGACTAAAGTGGAAGCAAAAGCAATGACATTTTTCGCTTTAGTCCTGTAAAGTCCAATTGTTTTTATTATATTTTCAATATCATTTAGTTCCGCTTTACTAAGTAGTTCTAGACTCGGATATTTCTTAAAAAGAACACTTGTAACATCGTTTACTTTCTTATCTGTAGTCTGAGCGGAAAGCATAACCGCAATAGCGAGTTCATAGTCTTTACTATAATTAAGCTCGCAGTGAGCATCAGGAAAAAGTTCTTCGAGATAATCAAGAACTACTGTTATACTACTTTTATTAATCATCGTCAGTATCTAGCCAAGGAGTCTTAGCGATTTCAATCGTCTCCTCGACGTTTTTATCCCAGTCTTTACTTAAAGTGGAGATTCCTTCTTTTTGCTGCTCCGCTTTCTTTTCCCAACTGAGAAGAATCTTATCCACTTCACGAAGGGTCTTTTTGTTTCTCTTTACCGCTTCTTTAACCGCATCAAGAATCATGTCTTCACTATGACCAAGAGCTATCCACCCGCTTATTTTATCCACTTCCACAGGGGAAAGGGTGCGACTAAGCTCTTTTTCTATTTTAGTGTAGATATTCTCTGGGAGCTCTTGGAGCTTTTTAGAGGTATCTTTCTTCGCTTTAGTGAATTGAAATTCACTAAATAAAATTTCATTTAATGGATCGAGAGTGGTAACCGTTCCTCTCCAGGTGGTCACATACTCGATATAGTGTTTCTTAAGTAGAGAGGAAAGAAGGGAATCAATTGTATTAACATCAAGATTCATCTTAAGGGAGAGTAGGTCAGCGGTGATAAGTGGATTATCCTGAGAAATGAGGTGGTCAATCATTAAAATAACCGTGAGTTCATTCTCGCTAATCTTAAGATCCTTATAGTTTTCAAGAAGTAAATAATTAAAATCAAGTCCGTCCGTTACCATATTAACTCACCACTTTTATTCTATACTTTCTAAGTAATTAGTTATACCAAAATAGTTAAATGCGGAATATATCTTTTCTTTATCGCTCGACTTAATTTTCTTAATCTCCATCTTTATCTTTTCGGGGTTAAGAGAGGATAGGGTGGGGACGTTTTTACGAATCGCTTTAATGAGCTTATCGTCGAGTGTAAAATCAAGGTCGATTTCAAAGCGGAGGGCCCTAATAATTCTAAGAGCGTCTTCTTTAATTCTCTTATAAGGGCAGCCAATAGTTTTAATGAGGTGATTATTTAAATCATTAACTCCATTTACTAAATCAACTAGGTTCATATCGGAATCCATATATAGTCCGTTGATAGTAAAATCTCTTCGTTTAACGTCTTCTTTTAGAGTTTTAACGTATTCAATTTCATTAGGATGACGGGAGTCTGAATACCCTTTTTCTTTTCTAAGAGTGGTTATTTGAAAGTGAATATCGTTTTCTTTTAAAGAAATCACTCCATACTTTTTAAAGGAGGTATTGAGTTTATATCCCTTAAGAATTTCACAGACTTGCTCAGGAATTGAAGGGGTTACTAAATCGAAGTCAGAAAAATCGCGTTCGAGTAGAATATCTCGAACTGTACCGCCCACTAAATAAAGAGAAGAACCATTCTCTTTAAATATAGTGGCTAACTTCTTATAGATTATAATCCCTTCACTCGTCATTACTTATTGAGAGCCTCCTTAAAGGACTTAGCAAGATGAAAGGAGACACTTTTAGTCTCAGGAATGGTAATCGCTTCGTGTGATGAAGGGGAAGTACCCGCGCGAGCAATCTTCGTCATAGGGATAAAAGAGCCAAAGTTAGAAATATTAACTTCGTTTCCTTGCCTGAGGGCAAGCTTAATAAAATCAAAGAGAAAATCCACTGCAATTTCAGCGTCTTTTCGGAGTAATCCTCCCTCCTCAAAGAGAGCGGTTACAAGTTCACTTTTGTTAATTTTCATGTCAGTTTACCTCGATATTTCTATATTGCACTACTATTAATATCCTTTTCTCTACGCCCCTTAAGGGTAAACTTAATAGGCGTCCCATCAAAGTTAAAAGCCGAGCGGAGTTGGTTCTCTAAATATCTTTGATAGGAGAAATGCATAAACTTCGGATTATTGACCGAAAGCATGAATGTTGGAGGGGCGACACTAACCTGTGTCGCATATAGAATCTTAAGTCTTCCACCATTGAAATAGGGCGGTTCGTTAAGCCTAACAGCATCTTGGATAACGTTATTAAGTAGACCGGTGGTAATTCGGGTTTGATAGGCCTCGCTTACCATATCTAGCGCTTTAAAGAAGGTCTGAATTCTCGCTCCTGTGAGAGCGGAGACAAAGACGATTGGGGCGTAGTTAAGAAACTTAAACTCGCTTCTCACTCTCTTAGTGAAATCATCAATTGCGGTTTCGCTTTTCGGCACTAAATCCCACTTATTTACCACGATTATGATGGCTTTTTTAAGATCAGTAGCGTAGCTAATGACATGTTTATCTTGCTCCACTATTCCTTCATTAGCGTCGAGAACAAGGCAGACAATTTGACTTCGTTCTATCGCTTTTAAAGCGCGAATTGCAGAGTATTTATCAATTGATTCATAGATTTTGCCCTTTTTACGAAGGCCAGCGGTATCGATAAGAGTGTATTTCTTTCCGTCTTTTTCAAAGTAGGTATCAATCGCGTCCCTAGTGGTTCCGCTAATTGGGGAAACAATCGTTCTCTCTTCTTTTAATATCGCATTAGTAAGAGATGATTTTCCAACATTAGGTCTACCAATGATACAGAAAGTCGTTCCTTCAGCGTCTTCAGTTTCTTCGCTTTCTGGAAGAAGAGATAGAATCCTATCTAATAGATCTCCAATACCGACGCCATGTAGAGAGGATAAAACAATAGGCTCACCAAGCTGAAGGCCATAAAACTCATGAGCCTCTCCAATATGCGAGACATCATCAATTTTATTAACGCAGAAGATGATGGGTTTACCGGATTCACGGAGGAGTTTAGAGATAGCCATATCGTCCTGAGTGGGTCCTATTTCTGCGTCCCCAACGAAAACGATAACATCAGCTTCATCAATTGCAATCTCTGCTTGCATTCTGATTTGAGCCTGGAAGGGAGCGTCACTTAACTCGATACCTCCAGTATCAATGAGAGAAAAATTATGACCTCTCCAGGTGCATATCCCATATAAACGGTCCCTAGTTATTCCAGGAGTATTATCTACAATCGCTTTCCTTTCCCCAAGGAGACGATTAAAAATCGTCGACTTACCAACGTTAGGAGCCCCAACGATTGCTACAGTTGAAAGAGAGGCCATTTTTCATTACTCCTCTCCCATCTTTTTCTTGACGATATTAATAATCTCTTCCACGACTTGTTCCACAGTTAGATAAGACGTATCTAGTAAAATCGAGTCAGGAGCGGGTTTAAGAGGAGCAAAATCGCGGTGAGAATCGATATAGTCCCTCTTTCTAAGTTCATCCTCAACTTCTTCAAGAGAAGTTTGGATGCCTTTTTCAAGGTCTTCTTCATATCTTCTTATCGCTCTAGTTTCAATAGAAGCGATTTGATAAATCTTAATATCCGCATCAGGAAGAACATAGGTTCCAATGTCCCTTCCATCCATGATGACTGAGTGATCCGCCGCCATGGCGCGCTGCTGCTTGACCATCTCTAGACGAATGTCTTTATACGAGGCAATATAGGAAACTTGGCTAGAAACAAAAGGCTCACGAATGGCCTCGGTGATATTAGTGCCGTTACACCAAACAGTATCATCGAGTTTAAGGTCGATATGGACATTAGAAATAATAGCGCTGCAAGCGGCTTCATCTTGGCAGTCAATCCCATTAGTGACGCAGTACCAAGTGACCGCTCTATACATAGCGCCAGTATCGATATAGGAAATATTTAGTCTTTTAGCGACTATTTTAGCGACTGTGCTCTTTCCAGCAGCCGCAGGTCCATCAATTGCAATCGATACTTTCATAAGCTAAATTTCCATTAAAATAAAACTACTCCTAAGATGATGAGTAGAATAATTATCACGATAATGATGCCACCGCTAACACTAACGAAGATAATGCGATTTCTAAATCTATTATCTTTAGTGACGGGAAGGTTATCCTTCATAACCTCATCGAGAGGTAAGGTGGAATTAATGTCAATAGTAGAGGTGCTTTCCTTAGTTTCATCGGGTTTTAAAACATCATTACTAGCATTTAGTAAAGAAGATCGATAACTAGCGTATTTAGTCTTTCTGGTCTCCATATTAATCTATATTCTAACTACTTTATTTCTAATTTTATACATAAAATTTAGAAAAGTTATGTGGTGGCGGGCTTTCTCGTGGTACGTTTATCAATAAATGTGTGAAGGCGTTTATATAAAAGCAAAGTAAGGGCCACAACGATGACATCTTTCAGGGCATTAAATGGTAGCGCTACCCAGAGTAGGAAGGTAAATCCAAGTGATGTCACATTAGGATTAACGAGCTGACAGAGATAGAGAATCTGATCTTCCGTGAAACCCATCACAAACATATAGAAATCGAGGATTGGCCAAGAAGTAATAAAGGAGGCCACTACTAACTGTAAAGCCATCCCAATAAGAGAGGCCACAACACACCCTTTAAAGGAGCGGTGTCTCTTATAATACATACTCGCAGGAACGATAAAGACAATGCCGTAGATAAAATCGGCAAGTTCACCCACCGCTAATGTGGTGGTAAA
>JAJQAL010000052.1 GCA_021203815.1 Coprobacillus sp.
TCTTTACCGAGGTCATGGCTTGCCTGAATCGCGGCTTCCATAATCGCACGGGCCTGCATTCTTCCAATTTCAGGATAGGTAACATCGAGACGGCAGCCTCTATGACCCATCATTGGGTTGAACTCATGGAGATAAGAAATTCTCTCTTTAACGTGCTCCACGGTATATCCAAGAGCATTAGCAAGCTCTTCAATCTTGTCTTCTTCTTGAGGTAAGAACTCGTGAAGAGGTGGATCGAGGAGACGGACATTAACATTCATACCATCCATCGCCATATAAAGCTGATAGAAATCATCTCTCTGGTAAGGAATGAGTTCCGCTAAAGCGGCTTCTCTTTCCTCAACAGTTTCAGAAAGAATCATTTTTCTCATATGGAAGATACGATTGGTATCGAAGAACATATGCTCAGTACGGCATAGACCAATACCTTCCGCTCCTAAAGTTGCTGCTTGTTTAGCGTCTCTTGGAGTGTCAGCGTTTGCTCTTACTTTGACCACACGATATTCATCGGCCCAGGCCATGATACGACCGAAATAGCCGGTGACTTCAGGATCAACTTTCTTAACGTCGCCTTCATAGACATAGCCAGTGGAACCATTAAGAGAGAGAACGTCTTTATCAGTATAGGTCTTTCCACCTAAAGTAACGGTTCTCTTTTCTTCATCGATAATAGCGTCGCCGCATCCAGTAATACAGCATTTACCCATACCACGAGCCACAACGGCAGCGTGGCTAGTCATACCGCCACGTTTGGTAAGGATACCCTCCGCGCTCACCATACCTTCAATATCCTCTGGAGAGGTCTCGGTTCTAACAAGAACCACTTTTTCACCAGTGTCATGACGCTCTTTGGCTTCTTCAGCACTGAAAGCGATATGACCGGTAGCGGCTCCTGGAGAGGCAGGAAGTCCAGTTCCAACTGGTTTTAATTTCTTAAGCTCGGTTTCATCAAATGATTGATGGAGGAGTGAATCAAGGGAATTCGGTTCAATTCTAAGAACGGCTTCTTTTGGAGTAATAATGCCCTCATCAACGAGGTCACAAGCAATCTTAAGAGCCGCCTGCGCGGTTCTTTTACCATTTCTTGTCTGGAGGAAGTATAGTTTACCTTCTTCTACGGTAAACTCCATATCCTGCATATCTTTATAGTAGGCTTCCATCTTTTTGATGACTTTAAGGAAATCATCATAGACTTGTGGCATTCTCTCATGGAGTTCATTAATGTCGAGTGGAGTACGAATACCCGCAACGACATCTTCACCCTGAGCGTTAGGTAAGTATTCTGCGAAGACTTCTTTTTCACCAGTGGATGGGCTTCTTGAGAAGGCCACGCCTGTACCAGAGGTTTCGCCGAGGTTACCGAAGACCATGGATTGGACGTTAACTGCGGTTCCCCAAGAATATGGAATATTGTTCATCTTACGATAAACATCCGCTCTTGGATTATCCCAGCTACGGAACACCGCGGTTACCGCTTCAATAAGCTGCTCATATGGATCGGTTGGGAACTCTTCACCAAAGGTGTCTTTATAGTACTGTTTATATCTCTCAACGAGATCTTTAAGCTGTTCAGCGGTTACTTCAGTATCGAGTTTATAACCATTAGCCTCTTTGAGATCATCGAGCATCTTATCCATATCATCTCTTGGATGACCTTTAGCGATGTTGGTGTACATAAGAATGAAACGACGATATGAATCGTAAGCAAATCTCTCGTTTCCAGTCTTATCAATTAAGGCTTGAACAGTTGTGGGGTTTAAACCGAGGTTTAAAATGGTATCCATCATACCAGGCATAGAGACTCTCGCACCACTTCTAACAGAGAAGAGGAGGGGATCTTTACTGCCACCAAAGGTTTTACCGCTTTCTTTTTCCACGCGATGGACGTGTTTAATAATGTCATCAATTAAGAACTGAGGAATGACTTTTCCGTTGTCGTAATACAAATTACATGCTTCTGTCGTAATTGTGAATCCCTGTGGAATAGGAATACCAGCATGCATCATTTCTGCAAGCCCAGCGCCTTTACCACCGAGAATTTCTCTACTTTGTCCAAAAGCATCCTCGAATGCGTAGACATAAGTTTTCTTTTTTGGCATTTTGTTTCTCCTTTTTCTTTTGGATTAGTGATAATTCATCAACTTATATACTTTACCACAACTATATTTTTCATTGCAAAATAAATAACTAATCTATTAGTTAGATAATCTGGACGTTATGCCATTTTGTTTTTTATTTTATTCACAAATAAAAATAATAGTGATATCTTAAACAATACTATGAGCAAGAACCCATTAGCATTAGTATTCGACTTCGGCACTCAAAGTGTCAGAACCACTCTCGTAGATAAGGACGGGAATATAGTGGGGATAGTAAAAACCCACTACGAACCCGCATACTATACAAAAGAAAAGGGATATGCTGAGCAGTCCCCTGATTTTTATTGGAATGTTTGTTTAGAGTCGCTTGCTAAACTAAAAGAAGAGCACGGGAAACTCTTTAAAGATATTGTGGGCTGCACTATTACCACCTTTAGAGATACAGCGGTCCTCCTTGATAAAGATCTAAAACCACTTCGAGACTGTATCCTCTGGCTTGATGAGAGAGTAGCCCAGAACCCACCAAAATCTCCGCTTCTATATAGAGCCCTTTTCTCAGTTATTGGTATGACCGACACTATTGAGCTAAACAAAAGAAGAACCGTAGCCCAGTGGGTCAAAGAAAACGAACCCGATATCTGGGCAAAAACTTATAAATACGTGCATATCTCCACTTATTTTACTTATTTATTAACTGGAGAACTTAAAGATTCCGCCGCTTCTGTGATGGGTCACTACCCAATCGATTTTAAGAAAAGAGAATGGTATAAGTCTGATAATAATCTTAAAGGTCACCTCTACGGCGTCCCTCTTACCATGTGTCCAGAGCTTGTTCAACCAGGCGAGATTGTGTCTTATGTAAAAGATGAGATATGCGAGCAGTTTGGTCTTCCTAAACACTTACCTGTCTACGCCACTGGAAGTGATAAAGCTAACGAAACCATTGGACTTGCCGCTTTAAATAGAGATACCGCAGCAGTTTCCTATGGAACTGCGTCCACTATTGAAGTCTCTAATAAGAAATATCTCGAATTTGAGACCTTCCTTCCAGCTTATCCTGCTGCCCTTCCTGGTATGTACAACATGGACCTTCAGGTCTATAGAGGATACTGGATGCTTAAATGGTTCTCTAATGAATTTGCTAGCGAAGATATCACCGCTGCGGAACTTAATTCCATGGCGGTTGAAGAGGTTTTAAACGAAAAACTCCTTCAAATTGCCCCTGGATCTGATGGATTAATTCTTCAGCCATATTGGGGGCCATCGCTAAAAAGACCACTTATGAAGGGCTCAATTATTGGTTTTACTTCCGTCCACACTAAATACCATCTATATAGAGCGATTATTGAAGGTATTGCTTATGCTCTTAGAGAAGGGCTTGAGGGAATGGAAAAAAAGCAGAACCACAAAGTTAATATTATTAGAATCTCTGGGGGAGGCGCTCAAAGTAGTGCTATCTGTCAGATAACCGCCGATATCTTTGGACTTAATGTCCAACGGGTGCAGACCTTCGAGACCACATCCTTAGGTGCAGGTATGTGCGTTATGCTTGCAACAGGTGTGTATAAGAGCTATGATGAAGCCTGCGAGAAAATGGTGAGAATTAAAGACGAATTCACCCCTAACTGGGAAAACCATAAAGAGTACGACTACCTCTATAAGACCGGTTATTTAAACCTCTATCCACAGCTTAAATCCGTTTATAAAAAGCTTAATCATCACGATATTAAAAACGAAAAATAACTTTCAAAACTAAATAAAATCCCACCGAAAAGGTGGGTTTTTTATTATTTCTGCACTGATTTTATTATGTCGATGTATCGTCGTCTTCTTCAATTTCTTCGACTTCTGCCATTGGGTTAATTCCGCTTGTGAACTGTGAGTTATATAGGTCAGCATAGAACCCGTTTTGAGCGAGTAGCTCTTGGTGATTACCCATTTCCACTATGGTGCCCTTATTCATGACGAGAATCATCTTGGCGTTCTTAATCGTCGAGAGTCTATGAGCAATGATAAAGGATGTTCTATTTTCCATCATCATATTCATCACATCCTGGATAATCTTTTCGGTTCTTGTATCAACAGATGAAGTCGCCTCATCTAGAATGAGAATCTTAGGCATTGAGATAAGCGCTCTAGCGATGGTAATGAGCTGTCTTTGTCCCTGAGAAATATTGGTACCATTTTCTTGTAAGATGAAATCATATCCACCCGGGAGCAGACTAATAAAGTGATCCGCTTGCGCGGCTTTAGCGGCCTCGATTACTTCTTCATCGGTGGCGTCTCTTCGCCCATAACGAATATTGTCTTTAATTGTTCCGTTAAAGAGCCATGTATCCTGGAGAACCATTCCGACAGAACGACGTAAATTACCGCGTGTATAGTCGTGTGTATTTATGCCCTCTAGCGTAATTTCACCACCTGTCACATCGTAGAACCTCATTATCAGGTTCACAATTGTTGTTTTGCCCGCTCCAGTGGGACCGACAATAGCAATACTCTGCCCCTCTTTCACATCAAGATTCATATCTTTGATAAGTTCTTTATCAGGGTCATAAGAGAAATCAACATGATTAAAGGCAATGTTACCTTTAATAACACTTGGATCGCTTATGGCATCTTCAGCATCTGGAACCTCTTCCTCTTCTCCTAGAAGGGTATAAACTCTTTCCGC
>JAJQAL010000020.1:0-1185 GCA_021203815.1 Coprobacillus sp.
GATAGAGCTCAGATTTCTAGAATCGAATCTTATAAAGAGAGAGGTGTCACAATTGACACAGTTGAAAAGATATTAAACGCTCTTGGAATGGAGCTAACTATTAAACCACTCGATAAGTAAAGAAAAGGTTAAATAACAAGTTTTTATAAAAAATTGTTATATTCTATGTTATAATCACCTAGTTATGAGCATATTAGACAGAATTAATGAACTAAGAAATAAACTTAAAGAAGAAGTCGATAAGATTACCGATAGCGCTTTAGCGACTAGTTTTCGTCATCAATATCTCTCTAAAAAAAGTGAGCTCTCTCTTCTTACAAGTGAGCTCTCCTCCTTATCCCCAGAAGAGAGAAAAGAAATCGGAGCCCTTCTTAATAATGTTAGAAATGAAGTGGAAGAGCTCTATAAATCTAAGCTCGATGAAATTACGCTTAAAGAGCTAAACGAACGCCTCGAAGCGGAAGCCATTGACTTCACTGTCCCTGGAAGGGACACTATGGTAGGCGCGCTTAATCCCTTCTTTATCGTCGAAAATGAAATAATAGATATCTTTACGAAGATGGGCTATGAAGTCGTAGAGGGCCCTGAAGTCGAAACGGAAGAAAATAATTTTACGAAATTAAATATCCCGCCTGATCATCCCGCTCGGGACATGCAGGATACTCTCTTTTTAAGGGAAGACGGACTCCTACTCCGCACCCAGACCTCCTCAATGCAGGTGAGGACTATGGCCGCGAAAGCGGGTGAGCCCTTTAAGATTATCTGCCCTGGAAAGACTTATAGAAGAGATGATGATGACGCTACTCACTCTCATCAGTTTGCTCAGGTCGAGGGCCTCGTCGTGGGACATGGTATTACTATGGCGCACCTAAAAGGTACGCTTGAGCTCTTCTTAAAGAGCATGTTTGGAGAGAAGAGAGAGATAAGAATGACTCCCTCTTATTTCCCTTTTACTGAGCCAAGTGTCGAAGTTGCCGTGTCCTGCTTTAACTGTAACGGAAAAGGCTGCAGTATGTGTAAAGGAACCGGCTATATCGAGGTTCTAGGGGCCGGGATGGTCCATCCTCATGTTCTCGAAATGAATGGGTATGACCCAAAAGAATATAGTGGGTTTGCCTTTGGCATTGGAATAGAAAGAATCGCGATGCTAAGGTACGGCATCGATGATATACGTCGATTCTACTC
>JAJQAL010000020.1:1285-14776 GCA_021203815.1 Coprobacillus sp.
TGCGGCGCTCCTAACGCGAGAAAGGGCCTAAAGGTCTGCGTGGCTCTTGAGGGATGTGAGCTAATCGGTGGGAAGATTAATCACTCCGTGATTAGAGGATATGACTCGGAAGGGATGTGCTGCTCAATTTTAGAGCTTGGGATTGATAAAAAGTATCTTAAGCCAGCTGATTATGAAGGGATAATCGAATTAGGGGAAGACGCCGTAGTGGGGGACGAGAATGTCCTATCTTATCTCGGCTTAGATGACTATATCTTCTCCCTTGCTATCCTGGCCAATAGACCTGACCTTCTCTCCGTTATTAATATCGCCCGCGAAGTTGGAGCGATCTTTAATAGAAAAGTCACTATTCCCTACGGAAATGAACTAGTGACTTATAAAAGTGATTTTACTGTGAGTAGTGACACCACTAAATGCACTCAGTTTGCCGCAAAAGAAATAAAAGGAATAGATAATAAAGGGGAATCCCCTCTATGGCTATCTCGTTACTTAATGGCGATGGGAGTAAGAAGTATCTCTCCTATTATTGATATTGGTAACTATGTCATGCTATTAACCGGTCAGCCTCTTCATATGTATGATAGAGATAAACTTACTGTTAACTCTTTAACCGCGAAGGATAATTATGAAGGCGACTTTGTCGCCTTAGACGAGAAAACCTATAAAGTAATTAAAGGCGATATCTGTATATGTAATGGCGATACACCGATGTGCCTAGGCGGAGTTATGGGCTCACTAGCCTGCGCGGTGGACACAGCTACCACAAGCGTAGTCATTGAATCTGCTTCCTTTGACGGGGCCACGATCCGTCATAGCTCGCAGCGAATCGGGCTAGCGAGTGAATCTAGCTCCCGCTTCGTAAAGGGCACAAACCATTTCCAAAGCGAGTTTGTCATTAATCTTGCTGCCTCGTTAATTAAAGATATATGCGGGGCTAGCGCTTTCTCCCAGTACCTCTCCTATCAGAGTGAAGAGGAGAAAGGGCGCGAAATTAAGGCTACGTATAGCGATATTAATTACCGACTTGGAACGAGCTTTACTCATGAAGAGATTAATAGCGCGCTTACGCGTTTATATTTTGAGGTTTCTAGTAGTGGCGATAATTTAGTGGTGAAAGTCCCTTCCTTCCGTCTTGATGTCTCATGCTGGGAAGATTTAAGCGAGGAAGTCGGAAGACTACTCGGCTACGATAATATTCCAAGCGTTCTCCCTGAGTTTACCGCTTCTATCGGCGGTATCTCCCCTCTTCAAGAGAAGATTAAGATGATTAGTGACCTTCTTATTAGTAAAGGTTTAGATAGAATTCTTACTTATACTCTATTAAGTGAAAGTGAAACTCAGTTTACCTCCTTTTTTAAAGGAGAGGCTTATCACGTTCTTAATCCCTTAACGGATGATCACGCGGTGGTGAGAACATCTTTAGCCCACTCGATGCTTAAAGCCCTCTCCTATAATATCTCCCGTCAGAATAAGAACTTAGCCCTATTTGAAATCTCCGAGATTAGTAGTCAAAGTGGATACTCTCATCACCTAGTAGTGGGTCTAACAAATAAAAAACTTGAGCAGTCACTATTAACCACTCGTGACTATGACTTTTATGACCTTAAAGGAATATTAGAAAGTATCTTCTCTCTCATTGGAATAGAGGGAAGTAGGTATAAACTAAGCGCTAATAGTAAAGTAAGTGAGCTTCATCCCACCCGCTCAGCTATTATTTCTGTAGGGGGCGTTGAAATCGGCTTTATGGGAGAGGTTCACCCTTCTCTTCTTCCTGAATATGAACTTAAAAATAATAAAGTACTTATTCTCGAAATAGAGCTAGATGAACTCTTAAATATGAAAGTCTCCCCAGTGAAGATGGATAGGATTTCCCGCTACCCCTCTATTACTCATGACTTTGCTCTAATCGTTAGTAAAGATGTCTCTATAACTGATTTATGTCGGACGATTAAGTCTAATAGTAAAGGGTTAGTGAGTGAAGCTGAAGTCTTTGATATCTATGAAGGGCCCTCTATTGCCTCTGGCTCTAAGTCAGTGGCAATCTCTGTTACTTACACTAGTGACACTCATACCCTTGAAGAAAAAGAAGTAGTGCTCGTCGAAGAGAACATTAAATATGAACTCTTCCGTCGCTTTAAGGCGGTCTTACGTAGCTAATGAAAATCTATTTTAATAACTATAAGGAAAATGAAAAAGTGAGCCTTGAGTTTGACTCTACTTTTCCTAAAGAGTCCTTTTCCCCTACGCATATCCTCGGGGTCAAAAAGTGCCACTCAAAAGCACTCATCGAAAAGATTGATGAATACTTAGAAGTTAATCTATCTGTCTCTTATACAGTTCTTGCCCCCTGCGTTTATACCCTTGAAGAAATGGAGTATTCCCATACCGAAAAAGAAAGGCTTCTCTTCTCCTATAATAGCGATGAAGAAAATGGAATTGACCCAATTTGTAAAGACGGAAGTATCGATTTAGATGAATACGTCCACGCCCTTATCGTCTCCTCGGTCCCCTTTAACCTCCATAAAAAAGGAGCCACTCTCCCTAAAGGAGGAGAAGGCTACCGCGTCTTAACTGAAGACGAACTTAATGAAGAAAGGAGTAAATCAAGCCCCTTTGATGCGCTTGATAGTTTAGATTTAGACGAATGAAAAAAACTGTGCCTTTACTAGCGCTGTCCCTCGCTTTTCTCTCTTCCTGCGGACACCTCGCCGCTCCTACGACCTGGGAATATGTCGAAATTGATTTCGATCTTACTCCCTGTGAGAGAGTAGATATCACTTATCAAAATAAGAAGGTAATAGAAACCTATTCCCTTTCGGAGTGGGATGATATCTGTCAAATTTATGACGATTTAATGATCCTTGAATATGATCCATCCCTCGAGATAAATGAGGATAAACTCGATTACTCTAAAGAGCTCCTCTATTTTGACTTTATTGGCTGCGAGTTTAATTTTACTATTATCCCTAATTACTATATTTATATGGATGGCACCATTAAGTCTTATAAGTCCTCCTCTTTCTATTTTGACGATTTAATCGAGAAAGTTAGAACTAACTATGAGGACTATTTAGTGGGAAGTGAGGATAGATAATATGAAAGGAAAGAAACTATTTTTACTCGCTTTACTATTACCACTAGTCACTAGCTGCGGGACGATCTACCCTCCATCTTATTGGCCCGCTATTGAAATAGGAATCGAGGAGGACTTTACGGATATCCTCGAGGTCTATATCGTTAGTCCAACAGAGACTAATGAAGACGGACAAAGAGAAGTCGAATACTATTACACTCAGACTCTAGAAGAAGATGATAACGGGGCCTACGCGATTGACTACGTCTATGAAACAGCAAGCGAAATCCGCTATAAAAAGATCGTCGATAATTTCCACGGAAATGACCAAAATGGCGCTTTAGTGTGCCGCTTCTATAATAGTGAGTCCGCTTCATCCTACTGGGTTTATATCTATGATATATATGCAGTGACTCCAGAGCTAGAGGAAGGTCAGGCCTATTTCACCGGAAACTACGCTTGGTATAACTTATATATCTTTATCGATGAAATTCAGGGCGCTTCCACTAGCTATTTCCCCTTTGAAGCGAGAAAGACTTACTATATCTAGATAGATTAACCACTATTAAATTTGTAATTAAGCGCTTCCAAATGGAAGCGCTTTTCTTTAAATTTACTAACTTTAGTTAATTCCCTATTGCGAAAATAAAAAATCACTCTATAATATAGTCAAGTGGAAATAAGTGGGAGAAAGTGGTAAAAAATGTTTTTTGGTCGCTACGAACATACGCTTGATGAAAAAAATCGCCTCGTTATTCCCTTTAAAATGAGGAGTGAAGCGGGAGAAGTGCTCTACCTTATGAAAGGATATGATGGAGCGCTATCTCTCTATAAAGAAAGCGATTTCACTAAGCTTATGGAAGAGGTCAGTACTTACTCCTTCCAAAAAAGAAATAACCGTGACTACATTCGAACCCAAATGTCCTCTACTTATGACCTCGAGGTAGATAAGCTAGGAAGGATTACTATCCCCACCGCTCTTATTAATAGATATGGAATTGGGAAAGAAGTCTATATCATTGGAGTGGTGGACCATATTGAAATATGGGATAAAGCAAAATACCTCGAATACGAAAAAAATAGCGACGAAAACTTTGAAAAAGTCGCTGAAAAGTTAAGTGAAAATGAGTGAAGCGCTTCACACTCCAGTACTCCTTACTGAAGTCATCGAAAATCTTAACATCAAAGAAGACGGAACCTATCTCGACCTCACCATTGGGAGAGCGGGTCACGCTAGGGAAATCTTATCCCGACTAAAAGGCGGCACCCTTATCGGGGTGGATCAAGATGAAGAAGCGATATCTTACTCAGAAAAGAGATTAAGTGAGATTTCATCTCACTTCATCCTCATTAAAGATAACTTCGCTCATGTGAAAGAGATCTTATCTTCTCTTAATATAGAGAAGCTAGACGGCGTCATTATGGACCTAGGAGTGTCCTCCCCGATGTTTGATGACCCCGCCCGCGGGTTCTCCTATAAAGAAGATGCCCCCCTTGATATGAGGATGGATACCACAAAAGAGCTCACCGCTTATAAAGTAGTGAACGAATATTCAAAAGAAGAGCTCACGCGTATCTTCTCTGAATACGGAGAAGATCGATACGCTAAAAGAGTGGCTGAGCGTATCTATCTAGAAAGGAAAGATAAGCCTATAAAGACCACCGGAGAGCTTGTAAGCATCATTAAAAAAGCGAAGCCTAGTAGTGAACTATCGAAAAAGGGTCATCCCGCAAGGCAGATCTTTCAGGCCCTCAGGATTGAAGTTAATGACGAACTAAGCTGCCTCTCTAAGGCCTTAACTGACGTCATCCCTTACCTAGATAGCGGAGCGAGAATCCTCGTTATCTCCTTCCAGTCCCTTGAGGATAGGATAGTGAAACAGACCTTTAAATCTCTTACCACAGTAGTGGGTAATAGAGTGAACGGTCCCATGGAGAATATCGAACCCGATTATAGGTTAATAACTAAAAAGCCCATTACTCCCTCAGAAATGGAGATTACTAATAACAACAGAGCGAGAAGCGCTAAGCTCAGAATCATGGAAAGGAAATAGAGATATGAAAGACAAACTCGTCAAAACTCACCACAAAGCGGCCTACTATCGTAGCCGTCGTATTTCCCTTGTTTGCCTTATCGCGGTGTCCGCTTCCATCATGATCAGCGTCCCAACTTACTTCTCAGTTGTCTCGACGCAAAGTGAAGTCGAGCTCGTCTCGACTTACTCGGAAATCGATGGTTCCACTAGTGTGGAAACGCTTTGATAGATAGACCTATACTGTCCTCATTTTAGGACAGAAAATAGGTTAAAAAAGTATTTGTATATTACCCTTTTTCGTAATATAATACCTCCTTGATAGTTAATCTATCAAAAACAGCCCGCACATCATCCCCCCTTCTTGTGCGGGTTTTGTTTACTCTTTTACCCCGATTTTCTTAGGGAAAACTAGTAAATATTTAGTAAAAATATAGTGAATTTAAAATGTTATTTTAAAAATCCTAGGCATAATGTATAATTCAAGATAAAGGAATAGAGACAAAAATGGAACCACTTGCGGTCATCGAAATCACTTCAAAATACTTAAAAGTTCTCATCGGCTACCAGTCCGAACGCGATATCTGTGTGGTTTACACTAATTCTTTTCCTCTTGATCACTATATCGAAAATGGTCATATCGTGAATAAAATGGCCCTTATGGACACCATAAAAAGTGTTTCCTCTTTTTATGAACCGGCGATGAAAGTAAAGTTTGATATCTCGGAAGCGGTTTTAGTCTTACCCCCTTATGGCCTTCAGGTCTACCGGGATAAAAGAGTAACCCCGGTCATTAATAATGACAGTAAAGTCCATCTCCTTGAGATCCAGACTCTTTATACGATGATTGAAAAAGGAAACGCCCTCCCTAAAGGCTCTCATAATCAGATTGTGGATATCATCCCTGAGTCCTTTATTCTCGATGATAATAAAGTCTATAACGTAATGCCTCTAGGTAAGATCTCTAGCTCCGTTACGATTGACGCGCTTCTTCTCACTCTTCCAAAAGACTTAATCGATGATTTTATTAGTGTCTTTAATGGAAGCGGGATTAGGCTCCGCCGCCTCATCGTCGCTCCTTTTGCCGCGACCGAGCTTATTGGGCTAGATATTAATACCCCGCTTGACTACTATCTCGTCGATATCGGCGCGGAAATAACTACTGTTTCTCTTGTGGGCACTAGAATGCTTTATAACTCC
This sequence comes from Coprobacillus sp., assembly GCA_021203815.1. Lineage (GTDB taxonomy): Bacteria > Bacillota_I > Bacilli_A > RFN20 > CAG-826 > JAJQAP01. Next base: position 7,592 of record JAJQAL010000020.1, read on the forward strand.
GTTCACTTCGCTTATGGAAGCGATATGATAACTAGGCGTATTAGCGAGGAGTTTCATATAAGCCTAGAGGAAGCGGAAACTCTTAAAAAGGAGTACGGCCTAGATTCCACGCCTCTTACTTTCCCCGTTCCAATCTGTCATAGTGAGTATGACGGAGACCATTACCTTCATGAACTAAGCGCCATCATTAAAGATGAACTCGATAAATTTAGTGAGTATTTAAATACCGCAATCGATACCCTTATGATCCCCTATCAGGATATGTATAAATCTCTTCCGATGCTTCTCGTCGGTGGAGGCTCTCTCCTAAACGGCTTAAAAGAGTATCTTGGAGGTAAAGTCTCCTCTAATCAGATCCGTTTATTTACCCCATCCTCACTAGGAGCGAGAAACCCCGCGTTAGTGAACCTACTCGGCTCTATCGCGGTCCAGCTTAAATATCGAGATGTCTTAGAAAATAGAAAAACTAGTAAGCAAGAATCAGTTAAAAAAGAGAAAAAGGGAGGAAGATAAATATGGCGAGTGAAAATTATGATCTCGATAACTTTGAACCAGTCGCTAAGATTGTCGTTATCGGTGTAGGGGGAGGAGGCTCTAACGCGGTCAATAGAATGATTGACCGTAATATGGGAAACGTTACCTATTACGTCGTTAATACCGATAAGCAGGCCTTAAGTGCCTCTAAAGCCCCTAATAGAAGAGTGCTCGGCGAAAACACCACCGGAGGACTCGGCGCCGGAGGTATCCCGGAGATTGGAAGAGCCGCCGCAGAAGAAAGCGAAGACATGATTAAAGAGATGGTGAAAGGCGCCGCTCTCGTCTTTGTTGCCGCCGGTATGGGAGGGGGAACCGGAACTGGAGCTGCTCCCGTAATTGCGAGAATCGCAAAAGACGCTGGAGCGCTAGTGGTGGCCATTGTCACTCGTCCCTTTACCTTTGAAGGCCCTAAAAAGATATCTAATTCCATCGACGGACTTAATAAACTAAAAGAAAATGTCGACTCCATAATTGTGGTGAGTAATGACCAGCTTTTAAGACTCAAAGGCAATGAACCTATGGGTAACGCCTTTGAAGACGCGGATAATATCCTCGCTCAAAGCGTGGATACAGTCGTGAGTTTAATAGTGTATAACTCCCTAATTAATAGCGATTTTGCCGATGTAAGAAATACCCTTGCTAATAGCGGGCTTGGCCTAATTGGCACGGGATATGGAAAAGGCCCAAATAAAACTAGAGACGCCGCGCTAAGCGCCTTTAACTCTCCACTTCTAGAGGCGAGTCTAAAAGGGGCGAAAAGAGCAATCGTCTCTATTACCTGCGGACAGGGTGTCACCCTTTATGACGTGAAAGACTGTATTAACTACTTAACAGAAGCGAGCGGCGGTGATATCGATATCAAGTTTGCCGCGAATATTAATGACCAGCTTGAAGATGAGATGATCGTCTCGATTATCGCTGCGGATTTTGAGCAGTCTTATGACTTTGCTAATCCCCATCTCTTTGAAGGGGTTACCGATGATGACTTCCCGGCGCCCGAGGCGCCTCGTCCCATCGATATCGAAACGCCTATCGCTCCCACTCAGGAGCCTAGATACGACGAAGAAGAAAGTGAAGATGATATCCTTCCTAACTTCTTAAAGCGCTAAAAGAAACTAAACATAGCTATGGACTATAAAGATAGTTTAATCATGAATAAAACTGGGTTTGAAATGAGGGGAAATCTCCCCACTAAAGAACCCGTTCTCGTTAAAAAGTGGCTCAGTGATGACCTCTACTCTTTAATGATGGAAAAAAGAAAAGGATGCGAAGAGTATACCCTTCATGACGGCCCCCCGTACGCGAATGGAGATATGCACTGCGGACATATGCTAAATAGAGTCCTAAAAGATATCACAGTCCGCTATAAGAATATGTGCGGATATTCCACTCCCTTTAAATTCGGCTGGGATACACATGGACTCCCCATTGAAAATAAAGTGACCGCCTCCGGGGTTAATAGAAAAACCACCCCAATTGTGGAGTTCCGTAATAAATGTCGGGACTACGCTTTAAGCCAAGTGGAAACCCAAAAGAAAGAGATACAAAGGCTCGGGGTAGTGGGAGACTATAATGACCCATACCTCACGCTTTTAAAGGAGTATGAAGCGAGTCAGCTAGAGTGCTTTAAAAAGATGGCGGTGGATGGGCTTATCTATAAAGGCCTAAAACCGGTTTATTGGTCTCCGTCAAGTGAATCCGCGCTTGCGGAAGCGGAGATTGAATATAAAGACGTTGAGGCCCACTCTATCTACGTCGCTTTTGACGTAATAGACGGAAAAGGAGTGCTCGATAAAGGGGATAAGATTATTATTTGGACCACAACTCCGTGGACGCTCCCCGCTAATCTTGCTATTTCCGCTCACCCTGACTTTGAATATGGACTATATGAAACTAGGAGAGGAAGGATTTCCTTCCTTACGGAGTTTAAAGATAAACTAACTGAGGAGCTTGACCTAGGAGAAGTTAAACTCCTTAAGACCTTTAAAGGAAAAGAGATAGAGTACGCGACCTGTAAGCACCCATTCTACGATCGAGAGTCCCTTATCGTCGTAGGCACGCATGTCACAAGTGACGCGGGTACGGGCTACGTCCATACCGCTCCAGGTCACGGAATGGACGACTTTATCGTCTGCCGTAAATACGGAATAGGAGCGTACTGCCCTGTCGATGAAAGAGGGCACTATGACGAGAGCGTGGGCCCTGAGCTAATGGGTCTATTCTATGAAGAGGCGAATGAGAAAGTATTAAAAATACTTTCTGATAACGGACATCTACTTAAACATACCACCTTTATTCACTCTTACCCACATGACTGGAGAAGTGGGAAACCCCTTATCTTTAGAGCGACCTCCCAGTGGTTTTGCTCCATTGAGCCGATTAGAGATAAACTCTTAGAGGAAGTTCATAAAGTTAAATGGTATCCCTCTTGGGGAGAAACTAGAATGGTCAATATGATTAAAGATAGAGACGACTGGTGTATCTCCCGTCAGAGAGCGTGGGGAGTTCCTATCCCCATTATCTACTGCGAAGACGGGACTCCTATTATTGAAGAAAAGGTCTTTGACTATATCATTTCTCTTGTTAGAGAAAATGGGTCTAATATCTGGTATGAACTTGACCCAATTGATCTCTTACCAAAAGGCTATACAAATGAGCATTCCCCTAACGGGAAATTCACCAAAGAAGTCGATATCATGGACGTCTGGTTTGATAGCGGCTCCTCCTTTAACTACTCGATAGTTAAAAAAGGCCATAAATTCCCCGTGGACCTCTATCTAGAGGGAAGCGATCAGTATCGGGGCTGGTTTAACTCCTCGCTTATTGTAAGTACCGCGGTTTATGGGTGCGCTCCATATAGAAATGTAGTCACGCACGGATTTGTGATGGACGAGAAATGGGAGAAGATGAGTAAATCTAAAGGAAATGGGACGGACCCACTTAAGATTATCGATATGTATGGGAGCGATGTCCTTAGGCTCTATGTCGCCTCAGTGGACTATCAAAGCGATGTCCGTTTAAGCGAAGATATCATTAAAAATGATAGCGAGATCTACCGTAAAATAAGAAACACCCTTAAGTTTATGTCCTGGAACCTTGTGGGATATGATCCAGATGGAAGAAAAGAAGAGCTCGAGACCATTGATAAATATATCCTAAATAGACTCGACTATGTCGTAAGAGAAGTCAGGAAATACTTTGATAAATTTGACTACGCTAACGGAGTGAGTCTAATCTCGACTTTCCTTTCTAATGACCTCTCTAGCTTCTATCTTGATATCAGTAAAGATACGCTTTACTGCGATGAAGAAGACGCGCCAAAAAGAAGGGCGAGGCAGGAGGTAATATATCAAATTTCCGAGACCGTCCTCCGTCTTCTTAACCCCATCCTTCCTTTTACGATGGACGAGTTTAATAAGTCTCTACCCGGAAAAAGAGAGGAATATGTCCAGCTTCTTGACTATCCTGAAGTAAGGAAAGTAGATGAAGGGATGCTAAAAGACTACGAGGCTTTTAAATCCGCGAGAAACGAGATATTAAAAGCGCTTGAAATCGCGCGTAACGCCGGAGTTATCGGTTCCCCTCAGGAAGCGGAAGTAAATATTTTCATAAAAGATACAAATATTAGAAGAATATTTGATACAATAGGTAAAGATAATCTCGCCCCCTTATTTGTGGTGAGTGATCTCTACGTTAGTGATTCTCCTCTTAACGGAGAAGAGTATAACTCGCTTGTGGTAACTGTTAGGCGTCACGAGGGGAAGTACTGCTCTAGATGCTGGAACTATAGCTATAACGCTGTCAAAGTGGGGGAGGATGAATACCTCTGTCCCCGCTGCCACAAAGTAATGGAGAGTAAATAAATGCCAAAGAAAGAGAAAACAAAAGAAGTCGATATTAAGGTTAATCCTGAGGTCACGGACGCCCCAAAAGAGGAGACCCCGAAAGAAAAGAAAAGCGCCAAACAGATTGCCTTCGCGTGCTTTGTCTCTTTTGTGTGGCTTTTTATCCTTCTCCTCGTTATTGATATCGTCTCAAAAACACTCGTTAAAAATAATGTCGCTTATCACGATTCAATCGTTTTAATTGACGGCTTCCTCTCTATTACCTATACAGTAAATGACGGGATGGCGTGGGGAATAGACACCAATAATGACCTCGCTAATCAGATTATTTTCTCTTCTATCTCGATTATCGCCGCGATTATTATTATCGTCGTCTACTGCGTTAGATATAAGCACTTTAATAAATACGTGAAAGCCACGCTTATGGTAATCCTCGCGGGATGCATTGGTAATATGATCGACCGTCTATTCTACTCCGCGGAGTATTTAAACGCCTCCACGCGTGGAGTAGTGGACTTTATCGATTTCTATATCTTTGGCTATAACTTCCCAATCTTTAATGTCGCTGACTCGTGCCTTGTTATCGGGGTCATTATGCTTATCGTTTGGCTCTTTGTGGATGAATATAAGACGAATAAGCGCGAGAAAGCGGAGAAAGAAGCCAAAAAGAAAGCTAAAGAAGAAGCGATGATGAAAAGCGCTCAAGGTGAACTCTCTGAGTCTCCATCTGAGAGTGATGGTAATGAAAATAACGTGGACGTACCTAAAGAATTAAGACCAAATAATGATGAGGGATCTCCTAATGAGACACCTACTAATTAGCGAAAGTGAAGCTAATATAAGACTAGATAAAGCGCTTAATATGTTATGCTCTGACCTTTCGAGAAGTCAGATCTCTTTTTATATAAAAGAGGGGAAAGTCCTTGTTAATGGAGTGAGTCAAAAGCCCTCCTATATCACTAGAGAGGGGGACGAAATAGATTTAGAGGAGGTCGAAAAGGAAGCCACGCTTGAAAAAGAGGATATCGATCTCGATATCATCTATGAAGATGACGATATTATTATCGTGAATAAACCTCAAGGAATGGTCACTCATCCCGGAGTGGGAAATAATAAGCACACCTTAGCGAACGCTCTTGCGTATCACTCTTCATCGTTAAGCGATATCAATGGAGAGTTCCGCCCGGGAATCGTCCACCGACTCGATAAAGATACTTCTGGTCTACTTTGTATCGCTAAAAATGACGCCGTTCATATGTTTTTAAGTAAAGAGCTAGCGGATCATACGATGAAAAGAACGTATCTCGCTTTAGTAAGAGGAAATATTAAAGAAAATAAAGCGAAAATTGACCTCCCAATTGGAAAAGATAAAAAAAGCCCAATGAAATACGCGGTGACAAGAGACGGAAAACCTTCTGTTACCTATTTTGAAGTCTTAAAAAGATATAAAACCCACACTCTTATTAAGTGCGAGCTTGAAACAGGGAGAACTCACCAGATAAGAGTGCACCTTTCTTATCTTGGCTATCCCGTTGAAAGTGACCCGCTATACGGCGAGAAAAACGCGCTTCCTCTTAATCCTAACGGGCAGTGTCTACACGCCTTTCAGCTTGAGCTAGTTCACCCTAAGAGTAAAGAAGTGATGACCTTCCGCGCTCCTATCCCTCAGTATTTTTTAGATATTTTATCTAATCTAGAAGAATTTTAATTTATTTAATATATTTTAGACACAAAAAAATGGCTAATTTCTTGACCGCATAGCCACTAGGCGGTTTTCTCGAAGCTCCTTACGGAACAAGATTATATTATCACATTATTTTTAGTTTCGTCAACCCTATTTGGATATAAAAAAAATGGCTAATTTATAGTCCGCATAGCCACTAGGCGGATTTTACGGAGCCTCTATTTCTAGAGACACCTTTATACTAACATATTTATTTAAAATGTCAATTTATTTTTTTTCATTTAATATGATACTTTTGATTCGTTTTATATCTGGTTGCGTTTTAATAAACAAATATCCATTAATTAACATTTTGTGGACAATTTTTGCTTGATTAATTATTTCATTTGTAGTGGTGTCATCAAATTGAAACGGATAACCATTTACCATATAAGGTCTTATTATATATTTTTCATTTACTGGAAACATGTCCATAAATAGAATGTAACAGTCATTACCACCAACGGAACTCTTTTTGAAACCCATTAATTTTTTATTCAATTCGTCAATTTCATTTTGTGAATTCGCATTTTTAATTTTTTTGTCAATCACTGATCTATTGTAATCGAACTTATCAACTTTTGTTGTTAGTGGAATAACCCATGGTATTTTTTCTTCTGAATCGCAAAATACAAAGCAGTTAGGCCTTAATCCGTTTCCGTGATTTTTCATTAAATACGGGTCTTTTACTTTCCTAAAAAATGTATCACTAATAACGTATAAGGTTCCTTCTTTTAACTCTTCTAGTTTCATCTAATGGTTTAACTCCTTTCGGCAAGTGGAATTAATAACGCTCCTACTTATATGTATTAGTAAAAATCACTAAAAACGCGCAAAAAATTTAATTATTTTTTATAAACTCTTAAATATAAAGAAAACGGGTAAGAAGGCTTACCCGTTTTATCCAAATAAAAAATGGCTAATTTGTAGTCCGCATAGCCAATAGGCGGATTTTGCGTAGCTCCTTACGGAACAGCTTTATATTAGCATATTATTTTTAGTTTTGTCAACCATATTTGGATATAAAAAAATGGCTAATTTGTAGTCCGCATAGCCAATAGGCGGATTTTGCGTAGCTCC
>JAJQAL010000020.1:14876-20317 GCA_021203815.1 Coprobacillus sp.
AAAAAATGGCTAATTTGTAGTCCGCATAGCCAATAGGCGGATTTTGCGTAGCTCCTTACGTAACACGATTATATTATCACAAATTTTAAATATATCAAACCTTTTTATAGTTACTAAAACTAGTTTTTACAATTTTTGTGAGCTCTTCTTTTCCGTATTTACTAATAAATTCTTTTTGGAATTCATCTACATCGCTTCCCCCGCCGGTGGGGAAGCTCATCTTATATTTGGCTTCAAGCTTATCTTTATAGAGGAGGAGGTTATACCTAGCGATAACACTAGCAAGAGCTACGCTTGGATAGTATGACTCCCCTTTGGTCAGAAAAGTGATCCCCGTGGCGACGTTTTCTTCGCCATCAAGGTAAGAGTAGTACTTCTTTTCATTCACAAACTGATCGAGATAAACCGCCTCACAGAGCGGATATTTCTCTTTCATTTCTAGAAACGCTTTATTATGAAGAAGTGCCTTTATTCCGTTTGCGTTAAACCCCTTTCCATATAAAGTGTTATAGTCTTTATTATGAAGGGTAAGTTTAACATAGTTAAACTTCTCCACTAACTCTGGGCCTATCTTTCTAATTTCATCATCGCTCATCTTCTTCGAGTCGCGGATATGATAGTCTTCTATGACTCTAACGTCTTTTGCCTCAATATAAACCGAGCACACTATTAAAGGTAATAGATAGTCCCCATTTCCCACTTCATCAGAGCCTATCTGTTCCCCCGCGTCAAGCCACATATCGATAAAGGAGAGATTTTCTCTCCAAAACCCAAGTGGATTAGACCCAGAAAGTAAAAGAGAGCCTGAATCATATATTTTTATTTGCGTGTCCTCGACTTTATAAGAGGCGTAGACATACTGCTCCTCCCGCTCGAGTTTATACTCACTAAAAAGAGAATCGATTCTATTTATCTCTTCTTTGGTGACCACTAATGTAACATATTCCTGACTCATCTCTATTAGTTTAGCATATTTTAGTATAAAAATATGTGTTAAACTTATGCTATGCAAAGTTTAAAAGAAACGCTTCAGTTTAATGAGATAGTAAGTGCTATCTCTAAATACAGCGAGAGTGAAGTAGCCCGCGATATGCTTGCTTCTTTATCTATCCTCCCTAAGGACGAGTTAGCAAAAGAGAAAGCTAAGCTTGAAGAAGCCACGAAAATCGTAAGTAAATACTCTTATTTCCCGCTTTCAGCGAGTAAAAGTGCCGCGCGTATTATTGAAGCTGCCCATCATAGCGGTCTACTTAGCCCCCTTGACCTTCTTAATATCTATGATGATATAGTGACTAGTGAGGAGCTAGTTAAATTCTATAAAGGGAAAGTAAATGGGGATGAATATCCCCTTATCACCGCTTTAGTGGACTCCTTTTATGATCTCTCCTCTCTTATGAAAGAGATAAAAAGATGTATCTCTACTTCGCTTACTATTTTAAGTAGTGCTTCCCCTGAGCTAAAAAAGATTAGAGAGGAGATAAAAAAGAAAGAAGCCTCTTTAGAGGATAAAGTGAGAAACATCTCCTCTAAATATAGCGCCCTCCTTAGTGAGGAAAACCTCACCTTAAGAGACGGCCACTATGTCCTACCTGTCAAAACTGGCAATAAAAATAAGATAACGGGTATCGTTTACGATGTCTCTCAGTCTGGAAATACCACTTTTATTGAGCCCTTTGAAATCGTCGAGCTTAATAACGAGCTTAGTCAGTTAAGGCGAGAGGAAAAGGATGAAGAGAGAAAAATCCTTCTTAATCTCACTAACTTATGTCTTCTTAATGAAGAAGAGATTCTCTCTAATAACAAAGTTATTGGAGAGATTGACTTCCTCATGAGTAAAGTTCATTACGGAGAGGAGATAAAAGGAATATCTCTTCCAATAAGTGAGAGTAAGATTATCTCCCTTAAGGGGGCTCGTCACCCCTTAATCGATCCTCTTAAAGTAGTGCCTAACTCTTTTCTTCTCGACTCTGATAATCAGATAATTATTATTAGCGGCCCTAACGCTGGAGGGAAGACGGTCTCCCTTAAAACTGTGGGCCTCCTTATTTATATGAATGAATGCGCGCTTCCTCTCCCTATTACTAGTGGTGAGCTCTCCTATTTTAATCATATCTATCTCGATATTGGTGACCAGCAGTCTTTAATGGATAATTTATCCACTTTCTCCGCGCATATAAGTAATATCAGTGAAATCTTATCCGTAGTAACGGATAAGGACCTCGTCCTTATCGATGAACTCGGAACCGGAACAGACCCTGATGAAGGGGCCGCTCTTGCGGTCTCTATCACTAAATACATCCTCTCTTTAGGAGTGATGGGGCTTATCTCCTCTCACTTCTCTTTATTAAAGGAGTACGCCTATAAAGAGAAAGGGCTGACGAATGGGTCCATGATCTTTAATGAAGAAGCGCTTTCCCCAACCTATGTCTTTAAAGAAGGCATCCCAGGAAAGAGCTACGCGTATGATGTCGCATCCCGCTACGGAATAAATAAAGAGATAATAAAAGAGGCAAGAGGCCTCACTAATAGCGATAGTGAATCTAATGTTATCTTAGATGAACTAGAGAAAACGCTTCACGAGAATCTTCTTTTAGAGAATTCCCTAAGAAGAAAAGAAGAAGAGCTCTCTAAAAAAGAGAGGTCTCTAAATGAAGAGAGTAAACGCTTAGAGAAAAGAAAATCTATTCTTCTTGAAGAAGTTGATAAAGAAAAGAAAGAGATGATTAAAGAGAGTAGTGATCAGATTAAAGAGATTATGGACTCTCTTAATAAGCCAAGTGTTAAACTTAATGATGTCATCGAAGCGAAAGGCAAGCTAAATGAACTCGATAGCGAAGAGACGATAGACGAATTTGATGACGTTATCATAGTTAATGACTACGTTAGTGTCCCCTCCTTATCATTATCTGGAAGAGTGATATCAATTAGAGGAGAAAAGCTTACCGTCCTTACTAGCGAAGGAATGACAGTAAATTTAGAGCGGAAAAAAGCGAAAAAGATAAGCGCTCCTAAAAGCGTTATGAAGAGTAAAGTTAATGTGGACGCCGCTATTACCGCAAGTCTTCCATTAGAATTAAACCTACTTGGCTACCACGTAGATGAAGCGATAACGGCCCTAGATAAATATCTAGATGAGGCTATTCTTCATAAAGTGAAGAGTGTCCGTATTATCCATGGATATGGGAGCGGCGCCCTCCGCTCGGCCATTTGGGATCACCTAAAAACGAAAAAAGGCATATCTTATAGATACGGAAATGACTATGAAGGGTCGATGGGGGCGACCATAATTACTTTTGATGACTGAGTTAATTAGCTCTCTAATCCATAACCTAAAGCCCTTACCAGGGGTCTATTTAATGTATAACAGTGAAAACGAGATTATCTATATTGGAAAAGCGAAAAACTTAAAAAATAGAGTATCTCAGTATTTTCTCCGCTCGCATGAGGGGAAAACGGGGAAGATGGTGAGTGAAGTGGACCACTTTGAAACCATTATCACGGAGAATGAAAAAGAAGCGCTCATTTTAGAGATGAATCTTATTAAGCATCATTATCCCCGCTTTAATATCCTTCTTAAAGATGACTCCCATTATCCCTATATCGCTCTTAAAAAAGGGGGAGACCCAGTTTTATCAATAAAAAGAAATAATAAGGATAAAAGTTACTATTACTATGGGCCCTTTCCTAATAGCAGCGCCGCTCGGGAAATAATCGATTTAGTTAATAAGATCTTTCCCCTAAGGAAGTGTAAAACCCTTCCCCATGAAGCGTGTCTATATTATCACCTTGGGCAGTGCCTAGCTCCCTGTATTAATAAGATAGATAAAGAGGTCTATATAAATCTTGAATCAGATATCCGTCAGTTTTTAGGGGGAGACACCCTAAAAGTTAAAAAAGAATATAGTGAGAAGATGAAAAGGGCGAGTAGTGAAATGAAATATGAACTCGCTAAAGAATATAAAAATATCTTAGACGGGATAAGTCACCTTGAAACGAAGCAGAGAGTAGAGATGAGCGATAAGACGAGCCGCGATATCATCTCCTTTGCCTCCCGTGACTCCCTTCTCGCTTTAACGATCTTTACCTATGTAAACGGAATGCTCCTTGGAAAGAAGTCTTATGTCGTTGAGAAAATGGATGAAGAGGAGGAGCAGGTTATTGACCTTATCTGTCAGTACTATGATAATCATGACCTCCCTAAAGAGATTATCTTAAATAATGATCACGTAAGGGAGGAGTGCTCTGAGCTATTAGGAGCGAATTTTATTAGTAAGAGGAAAGGCCCCCTATATGATTTAGTGGCGCTAGCGAAAGAAAACTCCCTTAACGCTCTCGATGAGTATTTTCTTACCGCGAGAATCGATGAAGGAAAAGAAGAGCTCCTTTCAAGTCTAGCCGAGCTTCTCTCTATTCCTTTCCCCACGCATATCGAAATGTTTGATAACTCCCACACCGCGGGAGAGGAACCCGTCGGAGTGATGGTGACCTTTATAAACGGAGAGAAAGCCCCTAAGTTATATCGAAGATATAAAATAAGCGGTGATAACGCACGAGACGATCTTGCCTCTATGAAAGAAGTGGTCTATAGAAGGTATCACCGCCTTAAAGAGGAAGATGGAGAAATGCCCACTCTTATCCTAATTGACGGGGGATTTACCCAGCTTGAAGCGGCCCTTTCCGCGCTTAGTGAGCTAGAGCTTGATATCCCCACTTTTGCCCTCTTTAAGGACGAGAGGCATCAGACTAAAGGCCTACTAAATAAAGATAAAGAAGTGATTGATATTAATGATAAAGCTCTTTTCTTCCTTCTAACGAGGATGCAGGATGAAGTTCACCGCTTCGCCATTACTTTCCATAAAGAGAGGAGAAGTAAGAAGATCTTTACCTCTTATCTTGATGGAATAAAGGGAATTGGGGATAAAAGAAAAGAGAAACTTCTTAGCCTTTATCCAAGTGAGTCTCAGCTTAAAGATGCCACCCTTGAAGAGATAGAAGAAATACTTCCCTCTGAACTTAGTAAGGAGTTATATAATAGATTTCATGAGGAGTAAAGTATGAGTAAAAGCGAAATTAGTTTTGAAAGTGAAAGCCAGTTAGTCGCGAAAGCGGAATCTATATATAATAGACTTGGTTTAGATTTATCGACGGCGCTTAATCTATTTTTAAAGGCCACAGTAAGAGAGGGCGATATTCCTTTTAGTTATCATAGTGAAAAGCCCTCAAAAAGAACACGTGAATCCGCGCGGGAAATAAACGAAATCAAAGAAAATAGAGAAAATCAATATTTTTATACCGATTTAGATGATTTCTTTACGGATTTAGGAAAGTGACTTATTAAAGGAATTAATTGCATATAAATATCATAATGTTTATTATAAATAAAGCGGTTTTGCCCTCGTAGCTCAGTTGGATAGAGCAACAGCCTTCTAAGCTGTGGGTCA
>JAJQAL010000026.1 GCA_021203815.1 Coprobacillus sp.
GTGCCTCCAGAGCCAGAGTCACCACCTTCATCTATCACTGGATTAATAGTGATAACAACATCCTTAGAGACATCATTATAACCATCGAGAGAAGCAACTGCTGTAATAGTAACAGTTCCAGGAGCAAGAGTGGTTACATGGCCGTTATTTGTGACCGTCGCTAAACTCGTATCAGAGCTAGAAAAGGTGACAGTTACGCCTTGGGGAGAAGTAGAGAAACTTATATCAACACTGTCTCCTACTGTTACTTCATTTGTAGAGGGAGTTAAAGAAAGAGTTATCTCAGTGGGAATATTTTCCTTAGTGTCACTATCTTCACTTTCGTCTTCACCTGTGTCACTACCTGTATCATCACCCGTGTCATCATCGAGATCAATACTCGTATCGATGTTCGCGTTAACATCGCCATCGATATTAACCTCAACGTTACACGCGGTTAAGGCTAAAACACATAAAAGACTTCCAAGTAAAGTTAATTGTCTTTTTCTCATAATCGCTATCTTCCTTTCTATTACGATTAGAAAATTATAAAAACCAAAAAACACAAAAAATAAAAATTAGTTATTTTTATGTTTTCTTTCCGCTAATTACTATTTTAATCAAAAAAAAAAAAAACAAAATAACTTTTTAGGTAGGTATATTTATTTAAATATAAGAGGAATAAATTAGGACTTAAATAGATGAAGACTCCCCCTTAAACATCTCCATAAGCTTAATAAAGACGGGGTCCGCTTCGAGGTGGATATTAAGATCAGCAACCTGATCGAAATAGGTTCTAGAGGGATTAATCTGAATAATTCTCGTGCCTCTTTTTTGATAGTTCCAGTATAGATGCGTATAGCATCCATTTGCCCCGATTATAATAATTAAATCCGCTTTCCTCATCATATTCTGAGCTTTAACTAACTCGCTATTTAAGACAGAGGCATGAGCGTACATATTATAAGGGAGAAGGATATTCCCGCATTTCTCACACCGAGGCATCTCTCCGTTTCTCCATATATCGTAGCCATAGACGATATTATGACATTTCTCGCAGACATTAATTTGGAAGCTCCCTTCGATTTCACTGACATTAGTGGAGCCCGCCATGGTGTGCATACAGTCGACATTAGTGGTAATAATTCCCCCTACGTATCCCATCTTTTCGAGCTCCGCAAGCGCTTTATGCGCTTCCGTAGGACCATGCTCAAACATGGAGCCGAGAAAAGACTTATAGTAGGCCGCATACATCTTTTCAGGGTTAGTGCTCATAAGGTCACGGGCCCCAAAGCCGAGTCGTCCCGCCATCCCGGAGTAGGTCACTCCGCCGGCGGCAATAGAAATACCCGCGCCCGTAATCACAACCGCGTATTTACTCTCTTTAAGAGCAGTGTATAGATAAACTATCTTATCGCTTTCCATATCTTTTATTTATCTCCAAAGTTACGATAAAACTCGGTAAAGTTATAATCACTCTTCTCGCCATTCGTGAGGACCGCAAAAGAGACGGAATCGAAGGTATTAAGTGACTCGTCACTTAATGCCTTTTTAAATAAGTCTGAGACGATATGCGCGTCGTTAGCGTACACTCCGCATCCAAAAGCCCCTAAGATGAGATGCTTATAGCGATAGTGAGAAGCCACTTTTAATATGCCTTTAATTCTATTTAGTAGCATATCTTCGTACTCCTTCTCGCTAAGCCCAGAGTAGCCAAATCTCACCATCGGAGCGGCGCAGCTAATGACCCCGATATGATAAGGACTTGTTAATAGCTCTTCTTTATTATTTCTAAAGACCACGACATTTGGGGAAAGGATTACTCCGTCACTCGCTAGGTCTGAGTCAAGGCGGTTATTATACTCGTAGTAGCGCCCTGAAGAGGCGCTATCAAGAGAAATAAGAAGCGTTGAACGTCTGACGAGGTCTTCTTCCTGACCGCTACCTCCGTCTCTACTTCCTCCCCCGGGCCTTTTATAGCCCGCAAGGTTAAGAACGAGGACCTCGCTAGTAGGATATTTATCTATTATCTCTTTAGCGAGCACAAGGCAGTCTTTATTCTCGCAGGAATAAAAGCAAGTGTGATTCTCATTTACTTTACTAAGAGGGAGAAACTTAATCTCTTCGGGAAGGAAGACGGTAGCGGCTTCCATCTCTTCCTTTGAGATATCTAAATAGTAGGTCTCTCCGTTAACGTTATATTCTCCATTTTCACATATAGATAAAGTTTGATTAAGAAGATCGATATTATGCTTACGCTTCGCTTCTCTCATCTCATCTCTTTTTTTAATCTCTTTAGGAGAAAGACCTTCGTTTTGTTTCTTTCTCATCTCTTCGATTTGCTTTAGCTGCTCTATGGTAAAACTTGGCATAATATATAATCCTCACTTTATAGCTTAGTAAGAACCTCACTAAAAACATCTTCCGCGGGCTCCCCTATATTAAGAGTGGCTATCCCGTTAAAGACGGTTGGGGAAGGATTAATTTGAACTAGTTTCGCCTCTTTTCTCATCTTAGAGAGATACTCCTCGCTTCGAAACCCGGTGGTTCCAATAACTAAGATGAGGTCCGCGTGAGAGATAAGACTAACCGCTTCTTTCATCTTCGAGGGGTCAGGGCGCCCTATAAAATTAGAGGGCATAAGAGGGGAGTCACATTTTGGGCATCTAGGAGCGTGCCCCTGGTTCCATACGTTATAGTCATAGACCTTTTCTCCACATTTAACGCACGTATTATCTCTAAACGATCCCTGGAATTCGATCACATTAGTGGATCCAGCGATCGTGTGGAGGCAGTCTAAATTCTGAGTGACTATACCCTGTAGCTTCCCTTTTCTCTCAAGCTCCACAAGCTGATAGTGAACTTTAGAGGGACCTTTTACGAAGGTGGCTTCTAAAAAGGAGTGCCACATCATAGTAAAGAATTCTTCGCTATGAGAATAGACATAATTAGGAGTAAGCATACTCATAAGACTCGCTCGATTAGAAACGCTCCCTTTAAGTCTACTCATGCCGTATAAATAAGAGATACCGGAGCCGGTAACGGCGACAGTATATTTACTCGAGTTAATTAAACTCACTAGTTCATCAATTTCTTTACTCATCTTTTTCTCTTTTCTATTCATAACTAGCCTAGCCAGCTACTGACTTCTTCTTCACTGATGCTACCGCTGAAGCGGTGTCCGGGATGGATAATCGCATCGAGTCCTAAATCAAATAGCTGCTTCATCGCTCCATTTATCTGCTGAGACCCACTCGTGCAGAAGGGATAAATCTCGATTCCCTCTAAATCTAAAGATAAAAGAAAACTAACCACAAGCATTGGGGCTTTAGAGTACCATAAAGGGAAACCCACTAGAAGGCGGTCATACTCATTTAAATCTTCTACTTTTGTCGTGCACTCTGGGAGTTCATTAGTCTCAAACTCTTTCCCCGAGATTTCTACCGCTTTCATATAGGAGCCGTAGCTTTTTTTCCCTTTAATCTCCACTAGATCCGCCTCAAGCATTGACTCAAGTTTTTTAGCGACTTTTTTTGTGTTCCCAGAGAGGGAAAAATAAGCAATTAAAGTTTTCATAAGATACGTCCTCCTTAAATATAAAATGAGTTTATCCATGCCTAGAGGGATAGATATAAATCTATAAAATTAATACTTGTTACCTTTTTAGAAAGAAAAGGTGATGCGCTTTTTCTTCCACTATTATTTTACTCTCTTTATTCCGTAATAGTTTACTTTTTTATTTTAATAAAAATCACGAGGAACGTCCTCGTGATTTTTGTCATTATAAGAAGGGGCTTATTTTTCGCCTAGCCAGTTTTTAATGTCTTTTTCTTTAGCTCGGTTAACGTTAAGTCCGGGGCCAAGAGTAAGGGCGGGGTTCTCATCTTTAATAATCTGATAAGCGCCGGTAATCGCGCTCATGCCGCTTGTGCAAAATGGGTAAACTGGAGTGGCGCCAAAATCATGCTGACTAAGAAAAGTCATCACTACTCGAGGGCATTTCCCATACCAAATAGGGAAACCAACGAGGATTCTCTCATATCCTTCAAAGGAGGCAAGGTCGACACTTGAAGGAACTTCCGCTTTCGAGTCGTATTCTTTTTTAGCGAGTTTAAGGGCTTTAAAATACCCTCCATATTTCACGTCAGTATGGATTTCAAATAGGTCCGCTCCAATCATTTTCTGTATATTCTTGGCTTTTTTAAGAGTTCTACCGCCTCTTGAAAAGACTAATATTAAAGTTTTCATTTTCTTTTTCTCCTTAATGTCCCTTTATTTTACCAAATAAAGAAATAATAAACAATATAAAGGGAACGTATAGAAAATAATTGATTACTAGGGAATATTTCTTTAATTTTTAAATATCTAATCATTTAAGAAAAAAGAGGCGCAACTCTTCGCCTCTTTTATTTAATTTTAATTGGGAATTTAGTCTTCCGCTCCAAGATTAGAAGAGAAGGTTGCAACAACCGCAGTATTTAAATCCATAGATAGGTAGCGGTCATCACTCTTTTCATAGTCAGAGCCGTTATAGGTATACTGATATGTTATCTCTTCATCAAAATAGTGAACTTGGAAGAAGTTAGACATAATGATTTCA
>JAJQAL010000042.1 GCA_021203815.1 Coprobacillus sp.
AGTGAAAAGGGAAAAACATGAATCATCATAAAATCGCACTTTTTAATAAACTCAACTGATTCGTTAAAATCCGCTTCTGTTTCACTAGGGAAGCCTACGATGACGTCCGTAGTAATGGCGATATCTGGGACAAGCTCTCTTATATGATTTATTTTAGAGAGGAAGGAACTAGTTTCATATTTACGATTCATTTCATGAAGGATCTTATTAGAGCCGCTTTGAAGGGGGATATGAAGGTGCTTAGCAAGATTATTATATTTACTAAAGAGCGAAATAAACTCGTCATCAATCTGCGAGGCCTCTAGGGAAGAGATCGTGAGTCTTTCTAAGCCTTTAATATTAAGAAGCCTTTCAATAAGCTCGTTAAAGGAGACGTCATGATTATCCTCTCCATAGGAGCCCATATCAATTCCACTGACCACTATCTCTTTATAGCCTTTACTAACGAGGTAACGGGCCTCCATTAAAACGTCTATAGCCTCTCTTGATCTACTTCTTCCTCTAACGTAAGGGATAAGACAGTAGGAGCAGAAGTTATTACAGCCGTCTTGAATTTTAATATACGCTCTGACGTTTTCACTTAGGGTATTTGTGCCTAGCTCTTCATATTCTAGTTTACGGGGGTTATTATCGATTAAGACTATTTTCCTATGAGCAATTAGATACTCATTAACAAGATTATATATCTCATTCCTATGGGATGTTCCAAGGGCGATATCGATATCAAGCTCGCTTATTAAATCCGCATGTCCCTGTAGGAAACAGCCCATCACCACGAGAATAGAATGTGGGTTATTTTTTCTCTCCCTTCTTATAAGCTGACGGGACTTTTGGTCCGCTACTGAGGTAACGCTACAGGTATTAATGATTACAACATCTGGATCGGGCTCACTAGAAAGCTCATAACCGTTATTTAAAAAAGGCTGAATAACCGCGCTACACTCATAGTGATTAACTTTACATCCGAGGTAATAGTAACTAATAGTTTTCATTATTTCTTATTCTTTTTATATTTAATGAGATAGTAATATAGGGCTTTTCTTGAGAGGAAATTACTATCCACTAAAGCGTCATAAAACCCCTGCATATCGGAGTCAAAATAGGCTTTCATCACCGGCTCTATTCTCTCAAGCATATCACGGTATTGCACTCTTTTTAGATATTTATCAAATAAAACGATCTTATTATCAAGTCTCCCCTCTTTATTTACGATATAGATGGTATTAGTGTCGTAATGGAAATAGGCGTATTCTCTAGAATTAGTGCCCACTAAAACTAGACGGGTAAATAAAGAGTTATATAGCTCTGGTCCATAGGTATCGAAAGGATCGACGATATTCGCATTATAATCACTAAATAAATGGATATAGGGCTCATTAAGAAGTTTCTCTGGTTCATGGATATACATCGAGTTAATCGCTCTATTAAAGATAGGGAGATAAATCTTATTTTTCTCTTCTAAATAGTAGGGCAATGAATAGGTCACATCGAGAATTGATTTAACATAGATTTGATGGTTAATTACCTCTCCATTGTTATAGCGTTCATTAAGGGCCCAAATCTCGTCTTCTATCTTCTTTTTCGTAAGGAGTGAGCGTAGGATAATATTTGCTCTCATGATATCAAAATCATCATAGTCACGGTCAAAAAGAAACGAAAAGTAAGGGAACTTAGTGAGGAGGTAGCGGTTATCGATAAAAAACTTATACTCGTAGCTCTTCTCAAAAGTATTTCTCTTTTTTTGATATTTCTCCATGAAGTCATAGATATTCATATCTACTTACTCTCCAAAAATAGACTAATCGCGCTTAAGATATAAAGCGTCGCGGTCTCACTTCTAAGGATTCTCTTTCCTAAAGAGACACTTTTATAGCCCTTCTCTTTTAGAAAGGCTATCTCTTCGGGGGTAAAACCCCCTTCTGGGCCGATAATAACGCCGACTGATTTCTTCTCTTTAATAGTTTCTAGCTCTTTAATTAATGATGAAGTATCTCCCTTTTCCATTTCATAAGGGACGAGTTTAACTTCCTCTTCCCCTTTTATATCTTTAAGAGATATCGGCTCCCCAATTTCAAGAAGAGAGGAACGCTGGCACTGCTCGCAGGCCTCTTTAATGATTTTATTAAAGCGGTCCCCGAGTCTCTCTAAATCCTCCCTAGTAAAGTGATTCACTACTCTTGCGGAGTCAACGAAAACAATTTTACTTACTCCTAGTTCCGAGGCTTTTTGGATAATAAACTCGTTTTTATCTTTTTTGAGGGAGCAGAGATATAAAGTAATATCAACTTGTAGTTCGTTTACTTCTTTTTCTTCATACATTAAAGAGATCTCTAGGGGCCTAACGCTATCAATTCTTCCAACATATGATTTACTTTTATATGAAAAAAAGAGCTCGTCTCCAATCCTTTTTCTCATCACATGAAGGATGTGATGCTCGTCACTAGGGGAAACGAAGATCTTATTATTTTCGATATTAAGTGGGAAGTAGCGCTGTCTCAACGGACAAACTCCCCATCTTTTGATTTCAGATTATCTCTAAAGAGATAGAATAGGCCAAATAATAGATTAAGAACATACATCGCCACCGCAATAACAATGAGATAGATCCAGCTAAAGTAGTAGCCAAGCGTTACTCCCCCTCCAGCGATAATAGCGAGATTCACTAGTAGCCACACTACCGCCTGCCAGATATAGCCTAGATAAAATAGCGGGGCGCCAAAAATACCAAGCGTGGCGCTCCAGGCAAAACAGATCCCTCTTCTTTTAGGCTTATAGTTAGTAAACTCTGAGCCGTCCATTTTGATTTCTTTAGTGATATCAATCGTTTCACTAGAGACATCATCAAGAGGTCTAAGACCCCCACAAAGTGGGCAGATATCAGTATCAAATTTTGATATTCGACTATTGCAGTACTTACAGTATGGCATGCTCTCTAATTCCTATTTTTTTATCTTATCATAAGATAAATAAATAATTAAGAAGTTATAGAAAAAAATTAGAAGGAGAAATAAGAGGTAATTATAAAAATACCTCCTAATTAGGAGATACTTTTATCTAGTAGACACTAATACTAACTTACTTTCCTCTTTTTCGAGTCTTTTTCTCGATATGAGAGGCCTCGAGGACTCCTTTATCCTGACCGTAATAGGCATTCACTCCGTGTTTACGGTAATAATGCTTATCTATAATATGTTTAGGAAGGGTCTCCGCGTCTTTATTAATTGAAAGCGTCGCTACGCCCATATGAGAGATTAGCTCTAAAACAATCGCGTTTTCCACGGCTTCTTTAAGGGTTTGTCCCCAGACAAAGGGCCCGTGACTTCTAACAAAGCAGCCCGGAGTCACAAGGTAATCTCTCGACTTAAAGGTCTCGACGATGACTTTTCCGGTATTTAGCTCGTAGTCCGTCTTTACTTCCTCGGGAGTAAGCTGACGGGTACAGGGGACACTCCCGTGGAAAGAGTCAGCGTGCGTGGTCCCATAAACTGGGAGATCTTTTCCCGCTTGCGCCCAGGCGCAGGCAAAGGTTGAGTGCGTGTGAACTACGGCGGTAATCTTCTTAAAGTGTTTATAAATATATAGATGCGTTGGCGTGTCGCTTGAGGGCTTAAGGCTCCCCTCTATGACTTTTCCGTCTAGGTCAATTACCACCATATCTTTAATGGTAAGGTCAGCGTAAGGGACTCCGCTTGGCTTAATAACCACATAACCGCTATCCTTATCATAAGCGGAGCAGTTTCCCCAGGTCAGAGTGACTAGTCCATGTTCTCCAAGCGATTTATTCGCTTCGAGAACTTCTCTTTTTAATTCTTCGAGCATAGCTTATTTTCCTCCTTTTAGTCTTATAAGTAATTTTACTCACCATTTAAGAAATGTTTAAACATTTCTTTTTCTTTTTTATCCGCGTTTATGGTGATTTTATTTTGTGAAGAGAATATTTTATCAAGATATTCATCAAGGGGCATTTTAACATAGAGGTAAGAAGCGAGAACTGCGATTCCCCATGGGCCTCCTTCACTCGCGGTATCCATAACGCTGATTGGAGCGCCGAGAGCGGCGCTCATAGCGCTTTGCCCTACGAGTGGAGTGGCAAAATATCCCCCTGACCCCACTATTTCATTAACTTCAATATTCTCTTTAGCTAATACTCTTGCTTTAATAGAGAGCTCAGCGACACATTCATAGATAACCGCTTTCATAAGATTAGCAAGGCTTATCTCTTTTTTATGATATTTAATCGAGAAGGGCTTTTCAAAAGAGAAACCCGCTTGATCTTTTGCTAGACTGGCGTGCGTGATTCCGTCTAGATCAGGCGCCGCCTGAATCGATAGCTTCATAAGAGTGCCCACGAGGTCTTTATCAGTGGGGGAAGCGATATCGAGAGGCAAGACTCCTTTAAAACGTTTAACGCACTCATTTAAGATAGTCGTACATTCATTTTCATGCACCATCATGACTTCATGTCCGTTAGGAGTTAAGACGATATCAATATCGGGATTAGAGCTTTTTAAAGAGTGAGGGAGCACGACCATTAAAAAGGCACTAGTTCCAGCGCTGACATTCCCGGTTCTTACTCT
>JAJQAL010000015.1 GCA_021203815.1 Coprobacillus sp.
ACTTTTCTAAAGTTAAGATACGCTCTTACGACAAAGACCGCGGTTATGATATGAATAATAACAATAAGTGAGACATTATAGTTCCAATCATCTCCCGCGAGGTAATAAGTAAACTCGTTTTGGAAGACATAAAGGAAGATAACAAAGATCCAGTCGATAATATAGATAATACAGGAGGCATAAAAGTATTTCTTTTTCCCCATCCTTGCGTATACCCCAAGCCAGGTAACAACGGCGCTTGTTCCAAAAAAGACCGCTAGATATAAAATAATCGTCCAAGGGAGATAGTCCACCACGAAAAACCCAATCGGCGCTCTCATAAAAAGGAATAAGTCCATTCCCATACAGAGAAACTCTCCCATCATCGAGGAGATATCTTCGACATAGACCACAAAGAAGATAGAGCCGATGACATTAAAGATCCCGATAAAGATAAAGACTGTACAGTTACGCTTATACGCTTTAACCGCTTTATTATGAGCCTCAATATAAGTAAGAGGGGTCTTCTTTCTTCTCTCTATTCTTATATGAGACCGCTTTTTAGAGCTAGAGGATTTAGTGGAAGCATCTGCCTTTACTTCTTTACTTTCTCCCTCCTCTTTTTTAGTGGGGTCACTACTAGCTTTTGTATGTTTAGACTTAGAATCCGCCATAGAGTTAGTTAGACTATCGAGTTCGTTTTGACGTTCACGTCAAAAGGGACTTGATCGGTATAAGCGTTAAATAGGCGGGCAATCTCATCCTCTATTCTTTTTGAGACCTCCTGGATATTTGTGCCTTTTGTGATATCCACTTCAAGCCAGACGTGAATGATTCCTTTTTTAATCGTTGTGTAAACCGGTTTAGTTAGCCGGGCAACGCTATTATGATGAAGGGAGGTAGTAATCCCGAGGTTAGAAAGCGCTTCATCGACAAGCTGGTCATAAACCTTCGCGCTTATCGCGACTTTCCCTTTTGTGGAGTAGTCATTTAAATAGATATATTCCGCCATACTTATTTATCCTCCTTACTATGAATAGCTTTCACCATATTAACTAAATCAGTGGCGGTAAAGTGATACTTACTCATCACTTCATCAGGCTTACCGCTATCTCCATACGTATCAACGCTCATATGATATCTCGCGTATTTATCCCAGCCAAAGGAGGAGAGCATCTCTACTGATATTCTCTTTTCTTTAGGAAGCGTAAGTACGCTTTCTTTATACTCTTTAGACTGAGAGGTAAAGACTTCCCAAGAGGGAAGAGAGATTACGTTACAGTAGATCTTTTCTTCCTCTAACGCTTTTGCGGCGTTTACCGCTAGGCTTACTTCACTCCCGGTGGCAATTATCTCATACATAGGGGTTACACTGACTCCGTTATGATAGACGATATATCCGCCTTTTTCCGCTAGCTTTGGATTAGAGCCTTTTAAAACGGGGAGATTCTGTCTACAAAGTATTATCGCTGTAGGCGTATCAGTAGACTTTAGTGCTTCGTGCCAAGCGGCGTAGGTTTCTTTCTCGTCGCATGGACGGAATACTCTTAATCCTGGAATTGATCTAAGAGCGGCTACCTGCTCTACCGGCTCATGGGTGGGTCCATCTTCTCCCACCGCAATCGAGTCATGAGAGAAGAGATAGATCGCGGGGAGATGACTCATCGCGGCCATTCTAATCGCGGGCTTCATATAGTCAGAGAAGACGAGAAAACACCCTGTATAAGTTCTTACTCCATCATGAAGGAGCATCCCGTTTTGAATGGAGGCCATCGCAAATTCCCTAATACCAAAGTTCATATTATGTCCGTATCGAGTTTTTGGGGTAAAGTCCACGCCTCCATTTAGCTGCGTGATTACACTAGAGGCGACATCCGCGCATCCTCCCATAAGGTTAGGAAGGCAGAGCATATAGTCGTTAAGGGCTTTCCCTGAGGCGTTACGGGTTGAGACCATCTCTCCTTCTTTAAAGTCGGGATAGACCGAGGGGAGATAGTTATCTATATTTCTCCCCATAAGGTTATTAAACCTTTCCCAGCTTCCTTTATATTTAGAGGCGTATTTTTTCTTTTCAAGAAGGGCGTTATAGTCAGCGTAAGCTTTCGCCCCGCGAGCGCTAAAGCTCTTTTTAAACTGCTCATAGACCTCGGGAGGGATAAAGAAGTCTTTATGGTCATAGTGATAGACCTCTTTTTTAACTCTTTCGCCCTCACTCACTCCAAGAGGAGTGCCATGCGCTTTACTCGTTCCCTCTACTTTACTTCCATATCCAATCTTGGTCTTAAAGATAATAAGGACCGGTTTATGTTTACTCTTTTTCGCTTTTTTAATGGCTTTATCAATTCTCTTAACGTTATTTCCTTTCTTACAGGTAATAACTTTCCAGTTACACGCTTCAAAACGCTCCGCGACATTCTCAGAGAATGTATTAGATAAAGGTCCATCAAGCGTTACATCATTATTATCATAAAGGAGAATTAGTTTATTAAGCTTCTGGTGACCCGCGTAGCTAATCGCTTCCTGACTTACTCCTTCCATGAGGCATCCATCTCCACATAGGCAGTAGGTATAATGGCTACATAGTAGCTCTCCTTTACGGTAATTAGCCCGAATTGACTCTTCCGCTACCGCCATCCCAACGGCCTGAGCAATTCCTTGGCCGAGGGGCCCACTAGTAGCGTCTACCCCGTCGGTTTTCCCGTACTCTGGATGGCCTGGAGTAACTGAGCCGACCTGACGGAATTTCTTTAGGTCATCAAGGCTTACCTTAAAGCCAGAGAGATGAAGGATTGAGTAATAAAGAGCACTCGCGTGACCGGCGCTTAAAACAAATCTATCGCGGCTAATCCAGTCAGGGTGAGCGGGATCACTTACTAAGTGCCTAGTATAAAGCGTATATAAAATAGGCGCGGACCCAAGGGCCATTCCGGGATGACCGGAGTTCGCTTTATTTATGATATCGATCACTAAAGAGCGGATACAGCTAACACTTAGCTCATCTATTTTAACTTTCTTCTCTTTAGTTTTCTTCTCTTTAGAAGAGGCACTTATTTCGAGTGTACTCTCTTTTTTAGTACTCTCTTTCTTACTTTTCTTTTTCTCTTTTGCCATTAGTTAATCCTCCCTTTTAATGGCTATTCCAAGCTCTATTAGCTGGTCACTACTAACTGAGGCGGGGGCGCCGCTAGTGGGGTCCACCGCATTTAAATTCTTGGGGAAAGCGATGACATCTCTTATGTTATCGGTTTTTGCAATAAGCATGGTAAGTCTATCAAGACCGAGCGCTATCCCTCCATGCGGAGGGGTCCCGTATTTAAAGGCGTCGATAAAAAAGCCAAACCTTTCTTTAACTTCTTCATCTGATAGACCTAGTATTTTAAAGATCTTCTCCTGAACCTGTTCATCATATATACGAAGAGAGCCTCCACCCGCTTCATAGCCGTTAATTATTAAGTCATATGAATAAGATAGCGCGCCAAGTGGATTCGTATCAAGAAGAGGTATATCTTCATCTTTTGGTCTTGTGAAGGGGTGATGAACACTAGTGATATTACCCTCGACGTCTTTTTCAAATAAGGGGAAATCAACAACCCAAAGGAAGTCGTATTTCTTTTTATCAATTAGTCCAAGTTCATTCCCGTATTTAAGACGAAGCGAGCCTAGAAAAAAGGACACTCTTTGATAAGAGCCGTAGGCGATAATAACTAGGTCATCTCTTTTAAGATTAAGCGAGTTAATTAAAGTTTTCTCCTCACTAAAATCGATAAACTTCATAATGGAGCCCTCTAGGTTTTTATTTTTATCCACTTTTAAAGTGACCACGCCGTCACAGAGGTATTTCTTTGCTTCACTTGATAGTTCATCAATAGTTTTTCTTGTAACATTTGGGGCGATAGAGGGCACCACAATGGCTTTTACCGCTTCCGCGTGGAAGCCGGTAAAGTCAGAAGTCCTAAAGATATACTTAACGTCATGGAGCTTTAAATCAAATCTCGTATCGGGTTTATCGCTCCCGTAGAGCTCGATAGCGTCTTTATAGCTAATTCTCTTAAATGGAGTCTCTACATCGTAGCCAATACTCTTAGAGAATATCTCTTTAATAAGTCCTTCATTAATCTCTAATATTTCATCTTGATCCATAAAGGACATTTCAATATCAATCTGAGTAAACTCAGGCTGACGGTCACTTCTAAGGTCTTCATCTCTAAAGCACCTTGCTATTTGATAGTATTTCTCTATTCCCCCAATCATAAGAAGCTGCTTAAAGATCTGAGGGGACTGAGGAAGGGCGTAAAAGCTTCCCTTTTTCGTTCTAGAGGGAACTAGATAGTCTCTTGCTCCTTCCGGAGTGCTGAGTGTTAATATTGGGGTCTCCACTTCGATAAAACCCTGAGAGGAGAGATACTCATG
>JAJQAL010000039.1 GCA_021203815.1 Coprobacillus sp.
AGAGAATCGTCGGGAAAAAGACGTTAAAAGGGTATCCAAGTTATGGTCAGGGATGCGGGCTTCAATAATAGCATCCATTTTTTTATGTTTAAACCTCTACCTATTGACAAAAAGAACAAATTCACTAAAATATGGTTATTCTCACTAGAGAATCGTCGGGAAAAAGACGTTAAAAGGGTATCCAAGTATGGTCAGGGATGCGGGCTCCAATAATAGCATCCATTTTTTTTATATTTATAAGAGATTAAACGTTATTAATATAGCCGGTAAATAGAGGAATATCATTAGGGCTAGTAATGACATACATAAAGGCTCTATCAACTGGATAATCGAGAAATACCTGTTCCTCGATATAGACGGTCTGGGCGCTCATGATGTCGCCTTTACTTTTAACCGCGCTCACGCTACTAGCTTCGATTCCTTTTCTAGTGACTGATAGCGTGGTTATCTGATCGATTTCATCGACGAAGATAGGATAAGCGGCATAAGGATAGAGGGCGCTCATATCCGCTTCATACTCGTTAAAGACTTTACTTATTCCAAACTCTTCCTTACTTAAAAGAGAGATAGGATTAACATGAGTGGTAGCGCTAAACTCAGGGAAGAGGCAGCGGGTTTCGTAGTGAGTTCTCGTCACTGTATCAGTCTTTTCATCATACGTTTCAATTAGAGGAACGTAGTCCTCTTCACTAGCGCTTAAGACGTCTTTAACTGTCTCAGCCTTATAAATATCACTTAGCGTATATCCGTCTTTAGGTAAAATAAAGTAAAGAGTGTAGCCGCCATATGTGGTGGTAAAGAAAGAGGTATATGTTTCTCTATCAAGGGGCTGGCCCTTTTCATAGTCTGCAGTGTATAGCCTCGTTTCCTTACTTATTCCCGTTCCACTAGTAAAGCTATATCCACTTCGGTAGGAGAGGCTACTTCCATATCCATCCCAGCTATCTTTATAGTAGATAGTATTTAATAGCACCATCATCGTATAGATATTATAGTTAAAGTCATAGTTAATTAACTCATTAGTGGATTTACTTACGTATTTACTAAGCTTTTTATTAGCTTTAGAGTTATCCCTATAGAAATCGACATTAAAGGAAGAGGTATAATACTCCTCGCTAAGAGTTTTTAAGACATCTTTATTATAACCTGGTAAATCGGTATTAAGCCAAATGGAGTTAGTGAGAAGTAGCTCACTCATTATGGTCTTTGGTTTAGTGGAACTACTACTAGCGCTCTTACTTCTTATTAAGGAGTTATAAAGAAGAGAAATACCCTCTCTTAACTCATCTACTGAGCTAACGCCTAAAGCGTTTAATATCTCCATTTGACTCTCTCCACTTGTGCACTCACTTAGCTCCGCTAGGCACATATAAATGGAGATAGGAGAGACCACAAAGTTAACCTCCTCGTTATAAGAGGGGGCGACTGTATACTTATAGGAAAAGTCTAGTAGACCTTCCATTAAAGATAAATCTTTAACTTTACTTCTCTCATCACTACTTAAAGATTTAGTGGAGGCCGCTTTATAAAGAGTCTTAGAGGCGGAGCAGCCTGAAAGCGATAAACCGGCAGTAAAAAGAAGAATAGAAAGTGTATATAATCCTTTTCTTTTCATACCTTTAATATACCCATTTGAAGTGTAGTTGTTAATATTTTTAAAATATAAAATGAATGGAAAATAATTGTAAACTGAAAAAAACTTACGCAAACGTAAGAAATTTTCACTTTGAGTTTATTTAGGAAAAAGAAAAGCCACTTCAAAGAAGTGGCTTTCATATTATCTATTATCTATTAGATATTATTAACATAGCCAATATAGAGAGGAATCTCATTTCTATCAGTTAGGATATAGAGAAAAGCTTTATCAACGTAGTAGTCTTGATATACTTCAGTGTAGCTAGATGGACCGGAGGCACCCGCGCCAAACTCAAAGTTCACACTGCTAACGCCTTCGATTCCTTTTCTTGTGACGTTAAGCTCGTTAGACTGTCTTATCGCTTCTAGATAGATATCGTCTTCGGTCAGACCATCCATCTCGCAGCTATATTTATCAAAGAGTTTATTGATATTAAAAGTATCTTTAACTAGGGGCATAACGTCATCATCATAAGAGGCTTTAAACTCCGGGAAATACACTCTAGTGTAATACTCTATTTTCTTTTCTTCATCGACGTTATTATAATCAGTATTTACGCTTTTTGAGTTAACTTCTTTAAAGACCTTTTGGCTATAAATATCATTAAGCGTATACCCGTCTTTAGGCACAATAAACTTAATATGGAAGCGTCCCCCGTAGGTAGCGGTATAAAAGGAGGTATACTTTTCCCCAACGATAGGAGTCCCGCTATGGTAATATCCTTCAAGAAGCTTAGTGTCGACACTTGACCCGTCCGCGCGTGTAAAGCTCGTCTTCTCACTAGTTTTTAAGTTATCACCAGTGTCATTCCAGCCCCCTTTTATATATAACGTCACTAAATAAACGAGAAGCGTGTCACTTGGATAAATAAAGTCCTTATTAATAAGACCATTACTATTCTCTTTTATATAAGAGGAGATATCTTTATTCGCCTCTTTTGAGCGGGAGAACTCGGTATAATAGCTATCGGTATAATAGTTATCCGCGAGATTAGCTAATCCGTCTTCTTTATAAGTTATTTCATCGCTAAGCCAAATGGAGTTAGAGAGCGCTAAGGTATCAGTGGTTTTTCCAAAGTCTGAGACATAGGTGAAATTTAAATCATTAAGGAGCATAAAGTAGCACTCTCTTATCTCATCACTTGTTAGACTTATTTCTTCCCCTTCACTACTTAAAAAAGAGAAAGCGTTTAAGATTTCAGACTTAGTGTCCCCGCTTGCAAGGTCACTAAGCGCGGCAAGGCCTAGATAGACAGTAAGAGGAGAAAGAGCGAGGTTAGGGGCGCTAACGCTATATCCACTCGCTTCAGCGAGTTTATAGCTAAACTCTTTAAGGGAAGAGACGACGTCGCCATATCTAGTCTCTTCTTTCTCGCTAGTGGTGTAGCTTTTCTTTTCCGCTTTACTAACTAAAAGCGTCGAGGCGCTATAGGAGCAGCTCGTTAAACTCATTGCCCCTAGACACATTAAAGTTATAGATAGACCAAGATAGTTTCTTTTCATGAGTAATTATCTCCCATAGATAAATACGCTCTACCTTTAATATACCTTACTTAATAAATAAAAGATAGAAATATGGTTTCTATCATTTTTATATATATCAATATATAAATATATATTAATTAGATATTATTGACATAGCCAATATAGATTGGGATATTATTTTCATCCGTTAGGATATAAATAAAGGCTCTATCGATAATAAAGTCATAATATATATCAGTGTATCCTGTATAGGAATCATCGATCCATTTAAGTTCATAGGAGACGCTTCCAAATCCATCTAAGCCTTTCTTATCGATAGTAAAGCTATTAGTTTGATGGATCGCCTCAAGAGTCGCGTCTTCCTTAGTTATCGATAGGTCAGAGTTATTCTCTTTAAACGCGCGGCTTACCCCGGCCTTTTCTAGGGCGGGAGTAATATCTTCATCATAAGAGGCACTAAACTCAGGGAAGAGGACTCTCGTATAGTAGTTTTCATATTTCGATGTATCCACGGCGTTATACCCGTTTTCAGCGTATTTATCCATAGATAGGGAGTTTACTTCTCTTAAAGTGTCTTCATTATAAATATCACTAAGAGTATATCCATCATTAGGAACGATAAACTTTAAATAGAAGTGATTATCGGAGGTATTAGTGTAGAAGGTTGAGTAAGTAGAGGTAGTGACCACTCTCCCTAAGTTATAGGGAGCGTTAAGGTATTTAGCTTTATAAGTAGTACCGTCTGCACTAGTAAACTCATGCCTTTTTTCGTAGCGGAGATTCCCTCCGTCAATAGTCCAGTTAGCGGTGACATATAGCGATGTAAGAAGGGCTAGATCAGTATCTTCACTATAGCTATATTTACTAGCGTTATTTTTATGAGTGAAGCTACGGACGTTACGATAAATCTCTTTAGAAGCGCTTTCACTTGTAAAGTCAGTAGCATGCGAATTTATAAAGTAGTCACTAGCTAAAGTAGATAAGACTTCATCACTATATGAGAGAGATTCATCGATATATAGGTCACTACTCACTTCTAGAGCGTCTGTCACCCTTTGAGAGGCGCTTCTAATAGTGAAATAGGTGTGATCAAGAAGGAAAGCGTAGTCATCTAGCATCGTAAAGACATACTCTTCACTAGTGTCTTCATC
>JAJQAL010000021.1:0-2694 GCA_021203815.1 Coprobacillus sp.
TGAACTCTCTAGTGAGTTAATAGACTCACTAAAGCCCCTAAACTCTACTTTTATGACTTAGATTTAATAAAGAGATTAGACGGGCGGAGTTATTTGTTTCACTAATGAGGCACTGCCCCTTAGTAGTGAGGGCTGCGCCATTCCAGTTAGTCTTATCTAGCGCTATATAATATTAGCGAAGTAGAGCTTTTAGAGCTAATGGATATCTAGTAGGTAGTGGGTAAGTAAATAACTAGACCCTCTATGTAGGCACCAAAAAAAGAAAAAATAACCCTTATAAGAGAAGTTAATCTCTTATTTTCTTTATTTTTGTCTCTATTTTCTATACAATAAGCGCATATAAAGATATAAATATATAAATAAAGTAGAGGTTTAAGCTATGGCAAAACTAAAAAAGATTTTATGTTTACTCCCAGTCCTTGCTATCTCTTTATCCGGGATGGCGGGCTGCACTGAAAGTGAAATAGATGAGAGCGTTCCCCCAGTGGAAGGTGGAGAGGGAAATGAAAATGAAGATTCAAGTGGCTCTTTAGAGGAAAATCCCTCCGATAATGAAGAAGACGAAGGGAGTGAAAATAGTCCATCAGGAGACGAGTTTGTCGGTGGATACGGAAGCGATGATTATATCGATGAAAACGGCCATAATACCTCTTCTGATTTACCCGCTGATACGGAGCGTCATGAAGAGCATATCGTCTATCCTGATTTATATTTGCATGAAAACTATGATAGTGAAGATAACCTCGTCTTTACCCATGAAGGTGAAGAAGGTGACCACGAGGCGGTCACTCTTAGCAAATTCGAAGAGGAAATGGGCGAGGTTAAAATATTTGTTTCCACTAGACGTGGACTAGAAGGAGCGCTTGAGCTTATCCGCTGCGTCGATTACGATACTGTGGGTCAGTTTAGTGACTACGCTACTTACATGGGCTATACGGAACCAGCAGTCGAACCTATTGATGATGATTCCGGTGAGGAGAGTAGCGGCTCCTGGAAGGAGCACGCTCTTAACTACGCTGATATCCTAGAGCAAGAAGGGGCTAGAACAACAAGAATTACTATCGAAATCGATCACGATCTCGATTTAACTAGCTCCTATTATCTTGAAAAGAGTGAATCTGGATATGGGAGACACTATTCAGTGGGTGTTCGTAGTTACTCCTTAGTATGTGATGTTCCTTATGTCACTATTGCTGGAGCGGATGGCTTTACTGAAGACACCGATTTAGATGAGGAAATCTCTAGTGATGATGACGAGGGTGAAGGCGATGATGACGACGAAGCGCTTGACGAAGGATTAGTCGAAGACGATGTCGAGAGTGAAGAAGAAGCCTTAGAATATGACGAGGAAATCATCCTCAAAGTCCCAAGTGGTGTTCTCATTCATGCTGATGGAGTAAGACTTGAAAACTTCATTCTCCTCGGTGAAGATATTCACTACTGGAAAGAAGAAAGAGTTGAAAGCGTTTATGGCCCTAGTGAAATCGTCGGAGTGACTAAAGGTGAAAACGTCGTCCTTAGAGATGTCCTTTTCTCTAGACATGAAAGCTGGGACAGCGACCATTATACCTATGATACTTTTGACTATTCTAGATGCGTGACGATGTTCCAAGGAGCGACGAGCTTAACCATTGATAGGTGCACTGCGAAAGGATATTCGCTTGATGGAGTGGTGGTAGAAATGCTTAAAAATGGGACTGACGCAAGTCTTACTATCACTAACTCCCACTTCGATGATATTATCCGTTATCCTCTTTCCGTTACCTTTAATCATCCTTGGGAGGGCACTAGAGACACCACAAATGGCAGCGCTAATAGTTATCCCGATAGTGCTGATCCAACTATAACCGTCGAGGGCTCTCCAACTACCTTTGGTAATTACTCTTTTAGTCCATACTGGTTCTATAACGAAGAAACTGACTACGGCTACGCTAACTCCTTTAGATTACACTGCGAAGGCTCTTCCTTCAGCGGTTATGTCAGAGTGTTTAACCATAGAGCCTGCGTCACTGATGAAGATGATCCCGAACCTACCGCTGCTACTAATGAGATAGATGAGACTGAAGAAGAGTCCACCGTCATCAGCGGTCCGACTAAGATAGTGCCTTACTTCTATCAGTGTTCATTCCACTTTGGACTCCTTAATAGCAAAAAAAATACGTATGGTCTTTATGAGACCGATGCGGATTCTCACTTCTTCTACTGCGACTTTGAAAATATTGGATATAATGTCGAATATGGCTCGGCTAATGATGGGAGATGGGAAAGCGGAGCGCATAGGTATCTTTTTGCTCCAGCCACTCTTACCGTTCACGATAGTCGAGGCCATATCTTTGAAAGCCATCGTTATAGCGCCACCATCGCGCTTTACTATCCGCACTGCTACCGATATGCCGCGGACGGAGAAACGCTTTATACTAGCTACTATATCGGAGAGAATAATATCTATCACCATATCACTTATGAATGGTATGAAGAGCTCGCTAGTAATGAAGACCCAGATAAATCATGTGGATTCTATCTCCATAAGGAAACGAACAATACTGATGAAAACGGAAATCGCTATCCTGGAGAGTTCGACTGGGGTAATCTCTTCTTCCCTTCTGAGTGGGATGAAGAGCTCGTTGAAGAATAACCACTTTTCTTAATCTATATAATAGATAAAAGCCTAGAGATTCACTCTAGGCTTTATTT
>JAJQAL010000021.1:2794-4204 GCA_021203815.1 Coprobacillus sp.
GCTTTAACGCCCGCGCTTATTCAGGAGGCGGAACTCCCACTTTAACGCCCGCGCTTATTCAGGAGGCGGAACTCCCACTTTAACGCCCGCACTTATATAGGAGGCGGAACTCCCACTTTTGTTAAAGCCTATTTATAATATAATAAATCTTTTGCTTATAGTCAATATTTACATTTGCTAATTGATTACCCCGCTTAATAGAAGTCTTCTCGAAGTTTTTAAGGGGAAATAGGGGACTAGCGTATTGATGTCATCTTTTGCTATTTGATGCTCCTTTATATAGACCTTTATATTTTCTAGGCTTTCCCTATTTATTTTTTCACCTAGGATGGTAAAGGTTTCCATTATGATATATGCAAATATATTCTCTTTTGTAATCTCACATCTCGCTTTTCTTAAAATATATTCATATCCCTTATAAGAGATAACTCTTTTTTTACTATGCTCTTTTGGCGAAACTATTTCTCTTTTATGAGCCATCTAGGAGGATAGGCCTAAGCTATTAAGAAGAGTAGTGCCGCTATAAAAACCATAGACACTTTCTCCATCGCTTATATATTTCTTTTCGATAATCTTTGAGTAGTGGAGATGAGATTCTCCTAGTCTACTTTCTTTAGGAAGATAGTACACTCCCTTTTTATAGGAGAGGATCTCTCCTTTACTAACCTCTTCATTTATCTTTTGATTAATGTACTGTCTTGAGTAAGAGGGAAATAAAGAAAGAATTTCTCTAGTAAAGATTGGTTCATTATTATTATATTTTTCTTTAATAATCCCTTTTTATCATTCTTCTTATATGTTGATATATAATATATAGATATAAAGGTATATTTTCATAAAGGAGGATATATAGATAAGTATGAACTGCATAACAAGATATATTAGCTCGATTATTAGTGAAGGGAGCCCTCTTAGTAAAGCTAGCGTTCTTAAGGGAATAGCAAGGCGCCTAGTAAGAGACGGAGAGGAATACGAGATGCCATACGCTTTAGAAGGGGGCGCTTCTTTAGACTGCCTAGTATGGGAGGAAAGCTGGGGAAATAGAAATAAGCATGAAGCGGTTCTAGCGATGTGTAACGTCGTTTTAGAGGAGGAGTACCCCTCTTCTTATGAAGCCTATGAAGGCGCTCTTAAAGCGAGTAAAGAGGTTTATGACTTTAATCGAAGTGGGACTTACCCAGTAACCTCTTTTGGAACCTTCTTTATTGCCGCTAGCGAAGAAAGCGCTCTTACATTAAAAGCGATGCTAGAAGGAAGTGAAAGCGTTCACTCTCTTGATAAGATCGTTAAGTGCGATAACGGCTACTACTTATTAGTGTTTGGTAATTATAATTAATATATACATATATTTAAAAGAGGTAATTAACTTATGGCGAAGAAAAGTACTTCAAAAAAACAAGATAAAGAGGT
>JAJQAL010000002.1 GCA_021203815.1 Coprobacillus sp.
ATGAAAGGTATTTCTTAAGAAATAAAATAAAAATATCTTGAATATCACACGTTAATTTTTTTTATTTAAAGTGCGGTAATTTTTTTTTATTTTTTTCTTGAAATTCACACATTATAAAAATAAAATATAATGTGTAGAATTATGAACGAAGAAACAAGACAGCGTTTATTAAATTTAGTTAATTCCCTCGAGAAAGAAACATACCATACGAAGGATTTTTTAGATAATGGCCACACTTATGAAGAGATTATGGAACTTATTAAAGAAAACATCCTCACGCAGTGTGATAGGGGAACATATGTTTTAAGTGATAGCACCATTCCTTATGATGAATTAGCTCTTCTTCAGAATCATTATCCGATGGGTATCTATTCAAATGAAACAGCCTTATACCTCCATGGATATAGTGAAAGAGCCCCCTTATATTATGTTGAGACCTTTCCTAAAGGATATAACTCCCCATCCCTAAAAGAAAGAAACGTGAGGATTAAAAGGTCAGTAGAACCTATTTATTCTTTAGGACAAGCCAGTATTTTAACTCCCTATGGCAATACGGTTATCGCTTACGATCTAGAAAGAACTCTATGTGATATTCTTCGCGATAGGACAACGGATAAACAGATTATTAAAGAAGCTTATTTTCACTATATGAACGAAGAGAGTCGGGACCTAGATAAGCTTCTCTTTTATGCCTCTAAACTTCATGTTACCGATAAGGTGAAACAATATATCGAGGTTTTAGGATGAGAGTCAAAAATGGTCGTTCCCTTCTCGACCTAGCGAAGAATTTATCTATTAAAACTGGCATCCCTTCGTATACGATTCTTCAAGCCTATATGCTTGAAAGGATTGTCAAAAGAATATCGCTTTCAAATTATCGTTTTTCTCTTTTAATTAAAGGTGGTTTTCTTATTTCATCTTTGGTGGGTATCGATACGAGGACAAGTATGGATCTAGATACCACAGTAACTGGATCCGTTTTAAGTGAAGAAGAAGCGACTAGTATTATTAAGGAAGTTCTTGATACTAATGCCGGAGATAATATTCACTATGAGATTAAAAAAATCGTTCCAATTCTCATTCGAAGTGATACTTGTAAAGGAGTAAGAGTATATCTTGATTCTTATTTTGATGGTATCATTATGCACCTTTATATTGATCTAACCTATGGGGAGGAAACTAAATTTCGGGGCATTAATTATGATTTCCCTTCCATTTTTGATGAAGAAACAATTCCAGTTATGTCCTATAGTGTTGAAGATATCCTTGATGATAAAATATGTGCTATTTTATCGAGAAAAGAGACTACCACTCGTCTTAGAGACTACTATGACCTATATATCATTTATGGACTATACAAAGATAAGATTGATTATAAGATCCTTAAAAAGAAGTTATCTATCTCTTCAAAAGAAAGAGGCATAAATGATGAACTTAAAAATTATTCTAATGTTATATCCACTTTAAAATATGCTCCTTCTCTTATTAGGCACTGGCAGCATTATCAGAAAAACTATCCCTATGCCGCTAATATTTCATTTGATGAAACCTGCGATGCCCTTCTTTCTCTTCTAAATAGATTATATTAAGTAGTTGTTTCTTTTCTATTTCGCTTAATACCCATTTTACTTTTTTGTTATAATATAGCTATGCCTAGTAATAAAAAGAAATCCTCTTCCCTTAGCGAAGAAGAAAAAAAGGACATTAGAAAAAAGAATCAGTACGTCGCCTATGACCATAAATATAGGA
Organism: Coprobacillus sp.; assembly: GCA_021203815.1. Taxonomy (GTDB): domain Bacteria; phylum Bacillota_I; class Bacilli_A; order RFN20; family CAG-826; genus JAJQAP01. The sequence continues at coordinate 1,750 of JAJQAL010000002.1, forward strand.
GAAAGAAAAATGAGAATATTCAGGTCAGTGTCTTTACTCTTATCATTGGCACTATTATAATTGCCCTTCTTATTCTCTTCTTTATGATGTATAACCTTTGGGGAGCCTTCTATTTCGCAATTGGAGCGGAAGGAGTTCTTATTATTGGCCTAGGGATATTTATTATCTATACCTGCGTGCATTATAACCCGCTTATAAAAGAAGAAGACGAGATGCTAAAGAAAGCGGAAGAAAAAGAAAAGGTGGAGATCGAAATAGAGAAAGAGAAAGAAGAAGCGGAGAAAGTAGTGATCCCCGACCCTTCCGCTGGGCCGAGCAGTAGATCCCGCTCTGATTCATCCTCTTCATAGCATTTTCTTATATAGATACTAAATATATAAACACTCCGCATGAGTGTTTTCTTATTTAATTGAATAATATTTTTTATATATTAATATTTACTTTTTTAGTTAAAAAGTATATGATAATCATATGAAAACAATAAATATATTTATAAATAGAATTAAAGAAAATTTTAAAATAAACACTCCTATTTTTAGAAAAGAAATAGAAGCTCTTTTTAAAGAGTATTCTTCTATCTATACTTATCAGCTTATTAAAAAAGCGGTGGATCAAGGTTTACTTATTCATTATTCTATGGGAATATATTATCTTCCAAGTGATCTTCCCTTTAATCTTGGTAAATCCTCGATTAGCCCTCGAGATGTCTTAGTTAAGGAATTTATCGAATATGAAGACGAGGTTTATGGTATCTATAGCGGTCTGGCCCTGCAAAATAGTTTTTCTCTTACAAGTCAGGTTCCCGCGACTATTGAAGTCGTTTCCAATAAAGAGTCGAGCAAAGGAAGAGAAATCATTATTAATGAGAGACATTTTATTGTCCGTAAATCCCGCGCTGAAATAACTAGTGACAATGTTTTTACTTATACCCTTTTAGAGCTCTTTACGATTAATAATGGTATTCCTTTTAATGAGAGTGGAGTGAGCATGGTCAATTCTTATATTAAAGAGCATGATATCACAAAAGAAAAAATATTATCTCTTGCTAATTATTTTCCGAGCCGCACTCTTAAAAATATGCTTTATATGGGGGTGATTTAGTGTATCTTCATGAAGATAAAGAGTTGTTTACCTCTTTTATTCAGGTGACGGCTTCGACTTACCATCTAGATGAAGCTTTTGTGGAAAAGGACTACTATGTATGTCTTTTACTTGATAAACTAAGAAAAAAAATTCCCACTCTCCTTTTTAAAGGGGGAACATCCCTTGTTAAATGCTATCACATTATAAACCGCTTCTCTGAAGACATTGATATTTCTCTTGCTCAGGAAAAAATAAGCGAAAGACCTAGAAAAAGAGTTAAAGAGGCCATAAAAGAAGCCTGTCTAGAGTTAGGTTTAGTTATCACCAATCTTAATAATACGGAGAAGGGGATGACTCTAGCGGTAACCCGCGTTACTTACTAATTTAATAAAGAACCCACTGTTGGGTTCTTTTTTATACACACTAGTTTTTATTTAGAAATTAAGGGAATAAGTTTAAAATAATACTATTATGAAAGAAACCTGTATTAAAAAATATACTCCCTCTAACGTTGAGACCATGGTTAGTGATATGGCCCTATTTTACTGGGAAGAAGAAAGTAGGGAGTTTAAAGAAAAAGAGGGAGTCTATTACGTTACTTTTGCAAGAGAGACTGATAATATCGCTCACTACGAAGAGGTAAAAGAGCTTGAGGCGGAGTGGAATAATCTCGTAAAGGCCGTTCCTCTATGGCCGCTTTGGCTCTTTCTTATCCCTGTCTTTGTCTTAGTCTCTGTCTACCTTGGAGGAGCGATTGTCTCCCCAGATGTTTTTAAGACAAATCTCATGTATATCGCCTTCTTTGTTCCTTCCGGTGTGCTTCTTCTTGGAGGAGTCCTCTACACCGTCTTTAGAACAAGAGGGATCACTAAACGAATTGACGAGGCCCCCGCGAGAAGAGAGGAGATCATTAGTAAGCTTAAGGAGCTTAGCGTGACCCCCGAGCAAGATATCTCCTCCTAACTAGCCCGCCCCCTTTCCTATAAATAAAAAGCTAACCATGTGGATGGTTAGCTTTTTATTAACACGTATTAAGCAATTATTTACTCTTTTTCTTTTTCCGAGTAATCCGTTCCCTCAACAATTCTTCCCTTATTCTCTCCCTTTGAGGCATGAGTGAGAACTGTTGCCCCTTGCTTAGTGGCGAGCTTAGCAGCGTATTCCTCCGCTTCCGCTTTGGTGTCAAAGAGCTTTATAGGACGAGTGTCCCCCACTCCAAGGATCTGCCACTTCCCGTCTTTACTACGCTTCGAGACGTGATAGACTCTCTTTTCCGGTTTGATCTTGGGCTCTTCTTTAAAGTCCGCTTCACTCTTTTGAGGCTCCTCTACCTTTTT
>JAJQAL010000001.1 GCA_021203815.1 Coprobacillus sp.
GTTAATCGCTTCTTCACTATAGCCTTTTTCTTTTAGCTTATTTATAATGCTTCTTTTTCCTAGTCCTTTTTCGTTATAGAGGAGCTGATATCCCTCTACAAAAGACTTCTCATCGAGATAGTGATTATCTTTAAGTCTTTTAATAATAAGGTCTATATCTTTCTTAGTTAGCCCTTTCTCATATAAAGACTCTCTTATTTTCCTCTCGCTTTTAGGATGGGAGAGAAGGGCTTTAGCAGTTTTAACATATAAAGAGGAGACTTTCTCACTATTAACGATCTCATGATACTCTTTATCACTGATCTCTTTTCCTTCATATAGAGGGTAATCGATATAAGTCTCATAAGAAATAATAAGACGTTCTCCACTAGTAAAATAGATATGAACAGTCTCTTTATATTTCTTAATCGATTTAACTATTTTACCAGGTTTTTCTAACGGCACGATTATAAACCTCAATAACATTTTGATAGAAAGTTTCTATCGAGTATTTCTCGATAATTTCTCTTTCTTGGGCTTTGATTTTCTCTTTTTCATCATATGAGAGGGATAAGATTTGCCCCGCTTTAGAAGAGAAGCTCTTCTCGTCAGAGAAGAAGAAGCCAGTCTGTCCCTCAATAATTGTCCCAGTAAGGTTATCCGCGATACGGGCTAAAACGAGATTTCCGCTGGCCATGGCCTCCATAAAGGTTAGACCTTGGGTTTCGGTAATAGAGGCGGAAGTATATATATCCGCAATGTGATAATAAAAGGGAACCTCTTCCGCGGAGACTGGACCAATAAAATCGACATACTGCTCAATATTAAGTTCATGAGCGAGAAGTTCAAGCTCGCTTCTTGCGGGTCCCCCACCCACAACGAGTAGACGGGATTCGATTTTTGGGTGGTCACTAATAAATTTTGCGTAGCATCTAAGAGAGACATCCATGCTCTTTTCTTTCGCGATTCTTCCAAGAAGAAGAAATACCTTGGTACTTGGAGTAATCTTATGAGCTTTTTTAAATTCATCCATCTTCGCGTAGTCCACTTTATCATCACTAAATAAAGAGAAGTCCACGCCTGTTGGAATGACATTAATATATAAGTCATTACCGGTCACTCTAAAAGAGTCTTTAGTCTTCTCTGAAGGCGTTATAAATTCAGTAGTGCCATTAGCCACTACTTTAGAGTAGCCTCTTACTATCATTTTCGCCGCTCTATCAAGGAAGCCATGTGTGACATAGTAGGTATAGTCCTCATACATCGTATGATAGGTATAAACAATTGGGAGTTTAAGTCTACGAGCGACGATTCTTGCAAACATCCCAAGAGTGCTATCGGTGTGGTAATGAATAACATCAGGTTTAAACTTTTTAATATAGGACATAACCTCCGTGTCAAAGGGTTTAGGAACCCGGTAGCCATAAAGTCTTTTAAGTTTAAAGCCTGGGACATATAAGACATCATCTTCAAGGGTTATCTCCCCTCTATCTTGACCAGGGGTCACAAGTAAAACATTATTCCCGTGGTCTTTAAGAGTGTGGAATAAGTTATAGACCGAAGTAGAGACCCCATTAATAAATGGGGGATATGTATCAGAAAACATCAAAATGTTCATAGCGGGTCTTAATTATTATAGTCTACTTACTCTCTCTTTTTAAGAGTGAGTAGATATAAAAAAATAGTGATGGGGGAAATGGTTAACAAAGTAAATGTTACATCTAGGAAAGGAGGAGGTTTCCCCATCACTATTCATAATGATCTATTTCTACTTTTAATATATCACAAAATAGAAAAACTTAAAGAAGAATATAAAGAAATTAATCTATAGGTCCTAATCGGGGAACATAATCTTATTAGTTATAAACTAATAAAAGAGGGAAAAATAGAGAAAAACGACTTAAAAATAGCACTACGTATAGGAGGATTTAAATCAGACTAAGCAAAATAAAAAACACATATTTCTATGCGTTAGTATCTTTTGGGGCGGGAGATGGGAGTCGAACCCACGCATGTCTGGTTCACAGCCAGATGTGTTAACCACTTCACCACACCCGCCAGTAAGATATAGTTTAACTTTAATTAGAGGGGTTGTCAATTAAAGGAATATGGTCCCTATATTTATCCCTAACTAGCTTTAATATCGGTAGTTCTCTATTAATTACGAGAGTGGCTAGAGGGGACGAGAGTGTGTCCACGCCTTCATATAGACTAATCGCTTCATCGATACTAACCCATACCTGCTCATAAATAAGGGCTTTTTCATATTCAAGGAGCTTTTTTTCACACTGAGTATCTATATAGCATAAATAGTAATGATTATTATTTACTCTATTAATAAGGTTATAAGCGTCAATAACCCTCCCTAACTCAATAATAGAATCATCTTTAATAAGATAACCGCATTCCTCTCTTATCTCTCTTTTAAGAGCGGCTTGTAGCGATTCTCCTTTTTCTTTTCCCCCGCCTGGGAGCTCGTAGTAGTCGCGGTGACCAAACTTATCATCCCCAACAAGGTGATTAAGAAGGATTTTTCCTTCTTTATTAAGAAGAACGCACCTTGAAATATCCCTAGTGTGGGTAAAACCCATATAGGGATAAATACTGTCTTCTAGTTTATATAAAAGTTTCATTAACGCTACTTAATAAGGAAGGCTTTATAGCCGAGATACGCTTCATAAACATCCACTTTGGACACTACTTCCATCGGAGCGTGCATATTATGAACGGGGATACCAGCGTCAATCACATCCATATTATAATTAGCAAGGATATAAGCGATAGTTCCGCCTCCTCCAGCGTCCACTCTCCCGAGTTCACTACTCTGCCAGTTAACCCCCGCTTCATCAAGGGTATTACGGATAAAAGCGTAGTATTCAGGATTAGCGTCATTCGCCCCTGATTTACCACCGCTCCCGGTATATTTATTAAAGGCAAGGCCGTATCCAAGAAGGGCGGCGTTATCTTTTTCACTAACGGAGGCATATAGCGGGTCATAGCCAACGCTCACATCACTAGAAAGCATTTTAGAGTGCTCGTAAACTTCTCTAGATTCCGCAAGGGGATCTTTACTGCCAAGAAGCTCTAAAAGCTTAATCACCATATTATCGAAGAAATAGGAATGAGCGCCGGTAGCGCCAACACTACCAATCTCTTCTTTATCGGTAAGGATACAGCAGGCGGTATGCTCAACTTTAGGAGTGTCAAGAAGAGCTCTAAGAGAGGTATAAGCGCAGCTTCTATCGTCATGGCCGTATCCTAATATCATACTTCGATCTAAGCCGTAATCACGAGCGGCCCCCGCTGGAGTGACTTCTATTTCGCTAGAGATTAAATCTTCTTCTTTAATTCCGTATTTCTCTTCTAAGATATGAAGTACATTAGCTTTAACTTTCTGTTTATCAGCGTCTTTAAGGGGCATAGACCCAAGAGAGACATCTAGGTCTTCGCCTTCAATGATGTTATTCGCGGGTTTAGACATCTGGGTTCTCGCAAGATGAGGGAGTAGATCGGTAATCCCTAAAACGGGGTCAGAGGGGTCTTCCCCCACATTAACTTCTATGCTCGTGCCGTCTTTAAGACACACCACTCCGTGTAGTGCAAGAGGAATAGTAACCCATTGATACTTTTTAATACCACCATAATAGTGGGTGTTACCATAGGCAAACTCATCTCTTTCATAGATGGGGTGCTCTTTAAAGTCAAGACGAGGGGAATCGATATGCGCGCCTAGTATTCTAAGACCTTCCCTAATAGGAAGAGTACCGATAATAAAGGCGCAGATATTTTTATTCTTATTTACTTTATAGACTTTATCTCCCGCTTTAAGCTTTTTAACAGAGTCGATATCTTTAAATCCCGCTTTTTCTAGAAGTGGGACAGCCT
>JAJQAL010000028.1 GCA_021203815.1 Coprobacillus sp.
AGGCCCGTGCGATTATGGAAGCCGCGATTCAGGCAAGCCATGACCTCGGTAAAGATATCACTCCAGAAATCATGATTCCTTTAACTCTTGATGTTAAAGAATTCCAGTTTGTGAAGAAGATAATCGTTGATGAGTGCGAGAAAGTCCTCGCCGAAAAGGATAGCCATCTTCACTACGAAGTCGGCACCATGATTGAAATTCCACGTGCGGCGCTCCTCTCCGGTGAGATTGGAAAAGAAGCGGCATTCTATTCCTTCGGCACTAACGACCTTACGCAAATGACTTATGGATTCAGCCGTGATGATGCGGGTAAATTCTTACCTAGCTATTACGACCATAAGATTTTTGAGCAAGACCCGTTTGCCACAGTTGACCAGCATGGTGTTGGTCGTCTCATTAAGATGGCCACTGAAGAAGGCAAGGCTGTTAATCCAAGTCTACATGTTGGTGTCTGCGGTGAACATGGTGGTGATCCTGTCTCCGTCGAGTTCTTCCACAATGTGGGTGTGGACTACGTCTCCTGCTCTCCATTCCGTGTGCCTATTGCTCGTCTTGCTGCGGCACAGGCAAACATCAAAAATCCTCGTAAAAAATAATTCCTTTTTGCAGGTAAAATAAATAAGAGCCATCCTGTTGGGTGGCTTTTATTATATTTAAAAGAATATAAATTAATGCCTATTTGTCCCAAAATTTAATTTTTTTGTCCTTTTTTCCTTTTTTTGTTGACCCCTTTACTCTAGGGGGTATAATAAAACCGGTCAAAAAGGAGGCTAAAGAAATAAAAAAGAAGATTAACGTCATTCCGTGCCTACTATGCTATCTGTAAGATAAATTACTAATTAATGCTTATTTTATAGAAATAATCGTTAACTAGAGAATTTACAAAGAAACATAATTAGTAGTTAATTATTTTTTGCTGCATATTAGGTGAATTTTCACTAGCGATAGGTCTATAAACCGATATTTTTCTATGGTTTATAGATAAAGAGACGCCTTAGTTTTCTAACGATGAGGAGGAATATCTATGCCAAAACTAAAAAGAAAAATAATAGTCGAAAACCCGAAGACTCTTGACCAGCTCAATGTGGACCAAACCGCGTGGGTAAAATACGTTGACCTTCCAGATGGCCAAATGAGAAGAAGGCTTCAAGATCTCGGAATTATCGAAGGGACAAGAGTGGTTTGTAAACAAGCCGCACCCTCAGGAAATCCTAAATCCTTCCTTGTAAGAGGAGCAACGATAGCGATTAGAACTGAGGATTCTAAAAACGTCTTTATTACGACAGAAGAACCAAAAGATTCTGATGAAGTAAGCGAAACTCAAATAGAAGAGAAAGAAACCGAAACTAATAAAGAATAAAAGGCTCTTCACCGCAATTTTGATGAGATAAATAAACAAGATTAGAACTTAATCAAGGGAAATGAGTTCGATGAGAAAGGAGGCATAAGTCATGTCAATTATGTGTGCGGGCTGTCCTTACTGTCCAGAAGACGAAGGAAAAGCCAAAAGAAAAAGAAAACAGAAAAAAGATGCCGCTTCTACGCAGTTAAAAGGCAATAAATTAAAACCAGATGATCATGTTGTCGCTCTCACGGGCAACCCAAATACTGGTAAAAGTACTGTTTTTAATGCACTCACTGGAATGCATCAGCATACTGGGAACTGGCCCGGAAAAACAGTCGCCACCGCTGAAGGACGCTATGAATATGATGAAAAAGGATTCGTTTTAGTAGATCTCCCTGGGACCTACTCCCTTTTATCGCATAGCCAGGAAGAAGAGATTGCTTCTGACTTTGTTATTAATGGTGGCGCAGAGTGTGTAGTAGTTGTTTGTGAATCTGTGTGTCTTGAAAGAAATTTAATTTTAGTCCAGCAGGTAATGGAACTACACGACAAGGTAATTATCTGCGTTAATCTAATGGATGAAGCAAAAAGACACGGAATTAGCGTTTGTTTTGATGATATTAGTGAAAAATTAGGTGTCCCTGTGATTGGAACAAGCGCCGCTAAAGGCGAAGGTCTCGATGAACTTAGAAAGTTAATCGAGGATGTATGCGAAGGACGGGTGGAATCTCATCCAAAAAGAATCATTTGTACCCAAGATGAAGACGGGGACACAAGAATGAATATGATGCGTGGAACCACACAAAAAGAGAGTGATTTCGCTGCAATTAGAATGGTTTATAGAGCGGAGGAAATCTCAAGAGAAACTGTCTTTGATAGTGGAGACACTCCCGCTGAAAAACGTCAGAAAACGATGGATAAAATCTTTATGGGCAGATGGGGTATTCTCATTATGCTTGCCGTTTTGTTCTTCGTTTTCTGGTTTACCCTTGCTGGAGCGGATTGGCTAACCGATCCTCTGCAGTGGTGCTTTGATAAAATTTATATCTGGAATGATGAAACCGGAATGGGTCTGCACTACCTGGTAGACCTATCGCAGCAGACAAGATGGGGAGGCTGGTATTACATCGCGGTTGTTCTGATTGATGGTGGATATTTAGTCGCGACAAAAGTTATCGCCGTTATGCTCCCACCAATGGCGATATTCTTCCCGCTATTTACATTACTCGAAGACTTTGGCTATCTACCTAGAGTGGCCTTTAGACTAGATAATGCCTTTAGAAAGTGTGGCGCTTGTGGTAAACAGTCTCTTACCATGTGCATGGGCTTCGGCTGTAATGCCGCTGGAGTGGTGGGGTGCCGAATTATCGATTCGGAAAGGGAAAGAAAAATAGCTATTTTAACAAATAATTTTGTTCCTTGTAATGGAAGATTCCCAACCTTAATGCTCATCATTGGTTTCCTTCTTGAGCAGATTTTCAAATCTTCCTTCGGAAGTTGGTTTGTCTCAAGCTTATTGTCCACAGTAGTTCTCCTAGTGGTGGTTGTTATTGGCGTTCTCATTACGTTTGGTGTCAGTAAAGGACTTTCTAGCACAATGCTTAAAGGCGAGCCATCATCGTTTGTTCTAGAACTTCCACCATTCCGTAGACCAATGTTTGGAAGAGTTATCGTAAGAAGTATTTGGGATAGAACAATCAAGGTTTTAGGTAGGGCGGTCGAGGTAGCTCTTCCTGCTGGTATCTTAATTGGTATTCTCTCGGTAATTCCATTCCGTGATTCCACAGTAATCGTCGGTATTGCTAACGCTCTTAATGGGATTGGAACCGTTATGGGCTTTGGAGGATCCGAAGGATTTGGGGGGATACTAGGAGGCACTTTACTACTTGCCTTCATCTTAGGTCTCCCCGCGAACGAAATTGTAATTCCAATTGCTGTAATGATACTCTCTATGTCCACTAGTGGTGGATATGTGAGTATGGTTACTGGCATGGGGGATTCAGATATAACATCGATATTAGTGAACGCTGGAATGACATGGAAAACCTGCATTTCGCTCATGACCTTCTCGCTCCTACACTGGCCATGCGCGACGACAATCCTGTCAGTCAAAAACGAGTTAAACTCCTGGAAATGGGCCGGGCTCTCCGCATTAATTCCTTCAGTATGTGGTGTCGCTGCGTGTCTAGTCCTTAATTGGGGCATACTCTGGTGGATCTAATATAAAAAAGAGTGCATTTTTAGAAGGAAAAATTCCAAATTGCATTCTTTTTTTATTTTTAGTCAAGATTTTAATTATTTAAGACCGGGTATTTCTATTTCAAAAACGAAGTTATAATCGGCATCAATATAGCCAATTGTTCTATTATTCATAATGACGTCTCCGTCATCATTTACATAGCCAACTTCCTTCCCCTGGTAATTTATAATCCCGTCTTCAGTAAGCTCCGCAAACTTCTTCCCATATAAATAGATGCCGTCTCTAGATATATAGCCAACGATATCATTGTGATAATATATGTTTTTGCCGTAGCACTGAACAACGAGCATATAATTATTTACCTTTTAATTTGTTCATCGTCACCCACTGTGGCTCCATTTAACTCCACAAATGGACCTATATGGTTATGGCTACCAATTTTAGATGAGGTAATAGATGAGAATGTTATCGTATTGCCCTCGCCAATATCGGTTTTAGAGATGTAGGTATTAGGTCCAATCTTATTCGCACATCCAATATGGCAGTCACCATAGATGGTGGTATTAGGCATAATCACTGTATCCTCACCAATTTTAACATTAGGAGAGATATAGGTTGTCTTAGGATCTTCCATACTAATACCTTGCATCATGAGTTTTTTATTAACTCTGTTCTTCATAATTTTCGCCGCAGTAGCAAGCTGGGCTCTATTACTAACTGCGTAAATCTCGGATGAATCTTCTAAAACATATGCTCCAACATTAAGTCCGGCACCAACAAATTCTTCGACAATATCGCCGATATTGTATTTTCCTTCTGTCGATTCTTCAATTTTTGCAAGGTATTTGAAAAGCTGCTTATTATCTACGAGATAAATACCAGCGTTTATTTCGTGAACATTATCATAGATAGCTTGTCTATTTTTATCATCAATAATCTTTTGAATATGGCGTGATTTTGGATCTCTTACCACCCTCGCATATTCGTTGGCATTATCCACCATGGCGGTAAGAAGAGTTAAGTCTTCGTGGTCTTTCGCGTTTCTCTTAAAGAGTTTATCTAATGTATCGCTTGTTAGGAGTGGCATATCACCAAAAACGATGAGGGTCTTGCCTTCTTTGTCCTTAAGAAGTGGTTTAGCACAGAGCGCCGCTTTAGCAGTTCCATTTAATTCATTTTGCCACACAATTTCGGTGTCTTTTTTTACAATTTCACTAGTTACATCACCACCGAAACCCACAACAGTCACAATTTCATCAAGATGAAGGGGCTTTAGAGCGTCAATAACATATTTAATGATTGGTCGACCAAGAATTGGATAAGAAACTTTTGAATGTTCCTTTTCTTTGGTTATCATTTTTCGCCCCTTGCCGGCGGCAATGATAATGGCATATCTTTCTTCACTCATATTTATTTCCTCACTTTCGTAACCTCAACGGTTTCATATTGATCTTCAATTTCTTTTGCCACTTTTTTAATTAGCTTTTTATCTGTGGATAGTCCAAATACACATGATCCAGAGCCAGAAAGTTGCACTATCTTGAGTCCTTTTTCGTGTAATAGGTCGATTATTATTTGGATTTCGGGGCATAAAGCGATAGAAACAGGCTGTAGCGAGTTGTTAATAGATGAAGCGAGTAATTCATCGTCTCCCTCCTCTAAAGCCTTAATAACGGCGTCTATATCGCATGTTTCTAAAGCAAATAAGTCGCAGCGGTCATAAACCTCTTTCGAGGAAAGTCCAACTGGAGGTTTTACTAGTATGCAGTAGTAATCGTTTTTGACAGTGATTGGCTCGACTTTTTCTCCTGTTCCAGAGACTCTTGCGGGCACTCCCTTTATGAAAAAGGGAATATCTGAACCGAGTTTTGCTCCGATTTTAATAAGTTCATTATCGTTTAATCCAAGTTTTAGATATTCGTTTACACCTGTAAGGGTCGCTGCGGCATTACTACTACCACCACCCAGACCCGCTTCCATAGGAATAACTTTATGGACAAATATTCTAAATTTGTCAGGAAATTTGTATTTAGCCGCTAAAGCATCAATAGCGAATGTTGCAAGGTTATACTTAACAGGTCCAACTGAGAAGTCATCTACAGTGATGTAATTGTCTCGAGCGTTTTTGAGTTTTTGTACATATAAAGAATCATGAATCTCAAGCGGTAACATAACCATATCTAAAGTGTGATAGCCTGTATCAAGTTTATCGAGCACATTTAAAGCAATATTAATTTTTGCATAACTTCTAACGAGTTGTGTTTTTGGCATCGCTTAATTTAATCCTTTCATACATCTCAAAGTAGGTCTTATAATCAATCTCTTCTGGACGAGCATTAAATGAAATACCTAATTCATTTAATATATTACCACAAAGCTCGTCGTTATTTAGATATCTTTTTAAATTGTTATATATGGTTTTTCGTCGGTTTAAAAAGAGTTCTTTACACATTAAATAAGTGTTTTTAACGTCATTTCTATTACTTTGACTATTAAAATCAATCGTGAAGACAGTGGAAGTACACTTAGGAGATGGGTAAAAGGCAGAAGCAGGAACAGTAAATTCTTTTTTAATATCACCCAATAGGTGTATCAAAACACTAACTGGGCCATAGTCTTTCCCAGAAAGCGAAGTGAAGTGAAGAAGCGTTTCGTTCTCACACATTAAAACTAACCTACAAGATTCCACTGCATTTAAGCACAAATAAACGACAATCTCTGTCGTTAAGTTGTACGGCAAATTGCTAACAATTTTAGTGTATGTGGAAACATTGGTTCTACGAATGTCGTTATTAATAATTTTGACATTGTCTGATTTATAAAATAATTGGAGAAAAGTAGTCATATTATTATCGACATCAAGAAGGGTAATATCATTAGAAAAACTCGTCAAAAAATGCGACAAACTGCCTAATCCCGCTCCTATCTCAAGAATTTTATCATTGTTTTGTATGTTTAGAAGATCAACAATTCTTTTCGAAAATATGGGCTCAATGAGAAAGTTTTGCCCGTAGTTGATGTCGGGTGTAACTCCAATTTCGCCGAGGACTGATTTAATGTTTTTACTATTTATTTCCATATCTTAATTTTAAATCACTTTCGCTTACTTTTAATATGCATAATTTATTTAATATATTCCTGTTATTTTTAACCCTTATATTGTAATCAGTAGTAATGCTGCTCTTATAAGGCAAATACTTATATAGTTCATCCATTGAGATTGATGGAGATTCTCTAGCCTCCTCAAAATAAGGAGCTAAAGCCTTAATTATAATTTCTTTGGGGCATTCAAAGACACCATGCTTTTTATTATTCTCAGGATAATAGAGCATAACGTCCTCACAATTAGGGACATTACCTTTAATTAGCAACGAGAGCTTTTTTCCGACGTCATCTGGATCCAAAAGTAAGAGGATTTTTCTGACTTTGCTCACTTCTGTAAGGTATAAAAAATCAATCTTATTGATATCATTCCCGTGTGTAACAAAAATGTCACAATCAAGGAAAGATTTTAGATATGATTTATCGTTTTCACCTTCGACAATAATAAGAGCATTAAGAACGCATTTCATTTTTACACGTGAAACAATTTTACTGTATTACTATAAGTAAAATCCGCAATTTTTTCGTATGTTTCACCCTTGCACCTTGCAATCTCTTCCACAACTAATGGTAAAAATGTAGGAGAATTAAGTTCTCCTCTATGAGGATGAGGAGTTAGGTATGGCGAATCGGTTTCAACAAGTAAACGATCAAGCGGAACTATGCGTGCAACCTCTTTAACACTACGCGCATTAGTAAAAGTAACAGGGCCGTCAAGTCCAATATATAATCCAAGCTTAATGAAATCGTTTACCATTTCTGGGGAGCCACTGTAGCAGTGGACCACTCCGCTATCCTCGGGCGTGTGCTCTTTAAGAATATCATAGGTGTCTTGAATGGATTCTCGAGAATGAATCACGATTGGTTTCTTATATTCGTTAGCAACCTCAATTTGTTTTATAAACCATTCTTTTTGCCTCTCTTTTTGCCAATCTTCTTTTTCCCAGTGATAATCTAGGCCTATTTCGCCTAACGCCACGACTTTAGGGTGGTTGAGTAATTTAAAAAACTCATCAGCGTCCTTATCCAAAATTGAATCTAATTCCGTAGGAATAATTCCAATCGTGGCATAGCAGCAATCAAATTCTTCGGCTATTTTAACCGCTAAAAGAGAGGAGTCATAATCATATCCAATAACAATAAACTTTTCGACGCCTTTAGACTGAGCCTCCTCGATTATTTGCTTTCGAATAACATAAAGTTGCTCTTCGTTAAGGTGACAGTGTGAATCAATAATTTTAGCCATAACTATTTCCCCACACAAAATCTAGAGAAGATCTCTTTAGAAATGTCTACTTTATTATCTTCTCCAAGAATATCTAAAACGTTTTGATAAGCAGAATATAAGTGGATACTCACTAAATCCATACTCACTCCATTACGAGCATCGTCCGCCGCATTAGTTAAATTCTCTCTCATGTTAGCAAGTAGGCCAAGCTGTCTGGTGTTATTTAAACTAGCTGTTTTGTAAACAGATTCATCGATATTAAATAATTTCAAAATGGCGTCTTTTAAATCATCAATATCTCCGTTTAAAGCTGAAATATAAAGCAAATCTTTATTTTTTTCTTTAAAATTCGACACTAAATCGGCTTTATTATAAACGACTAATTTGACCTTGTTTTCGACTAAATCAAGAATCTTTTTATCTTCCTCATCAAGGTCTTCGTTAGCATTTAAAATGACAATCACTAAATCGCTTTTACTAATAGCTTCTTTGGTCTTTTCAACTCCAAGCGTTTCCACTTTATTTTCGGTATCTCTAAGTCCAGCGGTATCTAATAAATGTAAAGTTAGTCCATTTAGATTAACATCGCCCTCAACTATATCTCTAGTGGTGCCTTTCTCGTCGCTCACTATCGCTTTGTTTTCACCTAGAAGTGCATTAAGAAGAGTAGACTTACCAACATTTGGTTTTCCCACTATCGCAACATTAATCCCGTCTTTAACAAGTTGCCCCTGCTTTCCATCTTTAATCAATACGTCTATTTGATTTATTAAATTGGAGCAGGTTTCAACGACTTTTTCAGAGTTAGCTTCTTCAATGTCTTCATATTCTGGAAAGTCGATATTTACTTCAATAAGCGACAAAAGGTCAGCGATTTGCTCCTTAATTGGATTAATTAATTTCGATGTTTCGCCTTCTAAGGAGAGCAGAGAGAGGTTCTTAGCCTCAACACTGGTGGCGTTAATAACGTCATTTACCGCCTCCGCCTGAACAAGATCCATTTTTTGATTAAGGAAAGCTCTAGATGTATATTCTCCGTTTGTGGCCATTCTCGCTCCGTTTTTAAGTAAAACAGCAAGGATTTGATCAGTTATTACCATTGATCCGTGGCAGATTATTTCAATCATATCTTCGCCGGTATATGATTTAGGATTTCGATATAAAATCAAAACAACTTCATCAATAACTTCCTCGTTGTCCATTATTTTTCCGATAATAGCGCTTCTTTCTTTAATTCCGCTTATATCTTTAGAAAAGCACTTATTTACAATATCAAAACAGTCATCCCCTGAGACTCTAATAATGGCAAGGGCGCTTTTAATAGGCGCGGTACTTAAAGCAACAATTGTTTCGAACATACTATTAATTATATACCAAAGTTAAAGAAAAACACCCCGAGAGGTGTTTTTCCCCGGTATAAGTTTAATATTTAGCTTTTTTTCTCGTTGCTTTCTGGGTCATAGATAAGTTGAACTCTTCTATGAGCGCCTTCACCTGTGGAAACACTCTTTACCCCTTTGATGTCATTAACTGCGTTGTGGATGACTCTTCTTTCGTCGGAGGGCATCTCATCAAAGGTATAAGTCTCGTGTGTCTTTCTAACTTTAAAAGCGAGGCTTCTTGCGACTTTTTCAAGTCTCTTATATTTACCGCTTTTATAACCATTTACATCTAAAAGGATGCGGAAATGATGGTGAAATCGTTTTGAAACCACCGCATTTGTAAGTTCGTTTAAAGCCTGCAAAGTCTTGCCGTTTTTACCAATAAGAATAGGGTTATGAATAGAATCAATAGTGATAGTAATAATGTCGTCACGGATTACTGTTTTAACGCTGGATTCAATTCCAAATGAATCAATAACATTAAGGATATAGTTTTCAGCGTATTCAATAACCTCTGAAAGGTCATAAACCTCTACGGTTATTCTCTTTCTTCCAAGTGGCCCTTTAGACTCGCTTGAAATATATAAGAGATCGTTTACATCTAGTCCTAATTCACTCGCTGCGCTTTCAAGGGCTTCTTCAAGCGTTTTTCCTGTATAACTTGTCATTTTTCTTTCCTCCTACTTGTTCTTCGATGATTTAACGTGGGCGTCTTTCACCCTAATGTTCCTAATGTTTCTCTTGCCGATAATATCCATAATCCAAGTAGTAAGGCAGCCAATAAGCGCTCCAAGGAACCAGTAAATACACATAGCGGAAACAAGGAAGAAGCCCATGATAATAATCATAGCAAGCATCACCCACTGGAAAATCTTCATACGGTTCTGCTGCTGGGTTTGACCAGGATTCTTGCCTGTTTTAGAGACTTTTTTCATATTTCCACGCTGTAAAATACGTGGTAAAAGCATCTGGAAAACTTGGGCGCCCGCCATCAGGATAAAGATCACTAAGGCGGTTACCGCACCATAAGGAGCAGACCAGTTCGCCCCGTTGAACAGGATTGAACTAATGGTTTCCGACAGCATCATGCCTAAGAATGTACCAGTGGACAGGTAGGCGCTACCTTGCAGTGCGCCCCATACACAGAGGAATACTGGGAACTGTACTATCATAACCAGCATCGACATCATTGGGTTAATGTGGTACTTCTTATACAGTTTTTGTTGCTCCGCAGCAAGGAGCTGTCTTTCTCTTTGAGAAGTATTAGAGTTTGGATATTTCTGTTGAATCTTTGCCATTTCTGGCTGTAATGCGTTCATCTTTTGGTTAGCGAGAGTGGATCTAAAGGTAATGAGTGACATGATAATTCTGACAATAAGAGTCATAAAGATAAGAGCGAGAATTTGAGGCACACCATTTTCAATATTAAGGCCTAGTCCTACAAATCCTTCTACCATCTTATCCATGCACCAGCCAATTGGATAAACAAGTAGTCCGGTGAAGAAACCGATGTTCCAAGAATATCGGTAGGTTTTCGCTTCAATGCTTACTGGACCTTTATTACTTCCATATCCATAATAGCCATATTCGCCACCAGAAACAGAAAGGCATGAACGATAACTAGAAATATTAGAATTTTGTGTGGATACATAATAATCGATGAAGTCGGCGTCTGGATAGTCGTCGATATTAGTAATCATGAGACGGACTTCTTCGGTATAGTCATACCAGTTCGCCCATAGCTCGGCATCAAGACTTCTTTCTGCGCTGGAATCATAGAATTTGATATAACCATAGTTATCGAGAACATCTCTGATGTTCTGCGCGGAATACACTCCGTCTTCAGGAAGATTTGTCTTACTAAGAATTTCGTCGTCGGTTTCGCTTAGTGCCGCTTCAAAGGCGTGGGTCAAAACCACCTGATCCATAAGACGGAAATACTCAAGAGATGGTTCTCTCATTCCCGCGTCGACTGCGCTTAAAATAATATCAGTGACACATTCGCTATTATTTATATCCGCATAATAATAAACATCATCAAAGGTATAACCATCGATTTCTAATGGAGAAATCTTATTTACATCAATACTGGAATCCGCTTCCGCTTCTTCCATGCTCATGTATTGGGTTACACCATAATCGAAAGCATATAAAATATTCGCTTTATCTTTTGCAGAACAAAAAGAGGCAGTACATCCTGATAAAGTTATTATTCCAACAAGGGCGAGCGAACACCCTAAACCTAATTTTGTTCCTTTTTTCATTTATTCTACGTAGAGCCTTTCGATCTGCTTAAGACCCTGATAGAGAAATTCACTATTCTGTTTAAATTCGAAGTTAAGGAAGTTTTTCTTAATTATAATGACAATATCAATTTCTCTAGAGGTATTGATGTGGTGGTCAAGCATCGCTTTGACCTGCCTTTTTACTTTGTTTCGGGTAACTGCATCACCCGTTTTTGTGGAGGTTGTTACTCCAATACGAACATGACTAATATCTTGGTTTTCTAAATAATGAATAACAACTGATGTTGTACTAATTGTTTTACCGTTTTCAATTACTGTCGTATAGTCGCTAGATTTGAGAAGACGAAATTCACGTTTCATGGGCTATGCTGATAATTTAGATCTTCCTTTCGCTCTTCTGCTAGCGAGTATTTTGCGACCATTAGCCGTTCTGCTTCTCGCGCGGTAGCCAGAGACGTGAGCTCTTCTAACGTTACTTGGCTGATATGTTCTCTTCATACTCATATGCGTTTTCCTCTTATCCTTTCGTTAATCAAGTAAAAAGTATAAATGGAATATGTAAATAAAGCAATTAAAAATTGCCTTATTGCATATTGGGTGGATACTAGGAGATTTTCCCCTAGAAATTACACTACGAAACGCGTGAAATTATGCATTTTACACACTCAGTGTGTAATATATATAAACTAACCTAATATAGAATTCTTCACATTTATTAACTAATAAGTAGAAAGTTTTCCACATTTATCCACACATAAATTTTGTTAGTTTGGTGGAAAACCCTTACTTTTGGGGTTTATTTGCCTCATTTTCGGTGGAAAACTTAATTTTTTCTCTTTTCCTAAAATCTCGATGTGGAATATTCTTTCCTATTATTCTATAATAGCAATCGTTGAGGTAAAAGCTTATGAATTACAATAATGCGTCTGTCTCTGAAACCACCAAATTATGGGGTAGAATCCTTAATTATATTAAGGATAGCCTCAGTGAAAACGTCGTCTTTGACTCGTTTTTCAAGGATACTTATATCCAATCTATAGATAATAATACCATGCTGGTGGTAGTTAGCTCATCACTGGCTAAGACTCTACTGCAAAGTAAATATAAAGATCTAGTGGATGAAGCCGTAAGAGAAATTACTGAATCAGATTATCGAGTTGAATATATTACATTAGAAGAGTTAAAAGATCCCTCACAAAATAAAATTAGTTCACAAAAACAGCAGACGTTCTTCGAAAACGCGTCCCTAAACGCTAAACAAACCTTTAATAATTTCGTGGTTGGTCCTTATAATTTAGAGGCCAATCAAGCGGCCACACTCATCTCCTGTGACCCAGGTAAAATGTTTAATCCATTATTCATTTATTCGGAGTCAGGACTTGGTAAAACGCACCTACTTAACGCTATAGGTAACTATATCGTTAAAAATGGGATGAATCAGCCTAAAGTTCTTATTATTTCCGCGGATGCGTTCGTGGATGAATACCTTAGGTTTGTTAAAGGTGATAAAGAAGATGATATAAAAGAGTTCTTTAAAACAGTGGATGTCTTCCTCGTGGATGATATCCAATTCCTCGCTGATAAGACCAAAACTGAAGAAATGTTCTTCTATGTCTTCTCCGCACTTATTAATTCTGGTAGACAAGTAGTTATTACCTCAGATAGACAGCCAAACGAACTTAAAGGTCTTACAGATCGCCTAGTTACTAGGTTTAATCAAGGCCTAGTGGTGTCTATCAAAGAGCCAGATAGAGATACCTGTATAGAAATTCTTAAGAAAAAGATTGAGGAAAATAACCTTGATATCAATAACTTCGATGAAAATGTTCTCGTTTTTATTGCTGATAACTTCTCTCACAACATTCGTGAACTTGAAGGAGCGCTTAATCGATTAATATTCTATATGGTAAACAGGAAAAAGACCGATAGAGTGACAATTGACTTCGCTTTAGACGCTTTATCATCGCTTACTGGGTCCAATAGCGTGGCCACAACAATAAGTGAAAAGAAGATTATTGATATAGTCGCTGACTACTACAATCTCTCTCCCACTCAACTCACTGGAAAGATTAGAACGGGTCAGGTCGCTCTTGCGCGTCATATTGCCATGTACCTCATCCGTAATATCCTTACCGATGTCTCGCTTAAGAAAATTGGAGATATCTTCGGTGGTAAAGATCATACGACGGTGATAAATGGTGTACAAAGAGTGGAAAAAGAGCTAAAAACTGACACTTCTTTACAGGCCGCAATTGATGAGCTGACAAGGAGAATTAGAGGCTAGCTCTTTATTAGAAATAAAGAATGCATTAAAATATGCGATATGATAGAATAACAAATAAGGACTTATTCACATATCCACCGAGATAATAATAATTGTTAATAAATTAGAATAAAAAGAAAGGAATAACTATCTATGAGATTCACAGTCAAAAGAGAAGAATTACTAAAAGGACTCAATAGCGCTTCAAGAGCAGTCTCTTCAAAGAACACTAATCCAGTCTTAGCCACTCTTAAGTTTGATTTAACTGAAGAAGGCTTATTCGTTTTAGGTTCTAATGGTGACTATGCTATTAGAACAAAAATTCCTTATAAAGACGCGGAAGGTGCTAATATCATCCGTAACTATGAATTTGGCTCTGTTCTCATCAATAGTAAAATCGTCTGCGAAATCGCCCGTAAAACCACCGGTGAAGAGCTTACCTTTGAAGTTTTAGATTCCACTGTAGTTAATATCTCTGATTCTAAGAAGGCCGAGTATCAATTAAACTGCATTCGTAGTGAAGAATATGTGGATTTTGATCTCGATACCGAAGGTACTTCCTTTGAGCTACCCACCTCATTATTCGCTAAAATAGTTGAGCAAACCGCCTTTGCTGCTTCCACAAAAGACCAAAGACCAATCCTAACTGTGGTTAATTTAGAAGCTGCGGACGGAGTTTTAACCGCCACCGCGACCGATAGTGCCCGTATGGCGCGCAAGACCACAACCATTAATCCAGACCTTTCCTTCTCTGTTAATGTCCCTGCGAAGATTCTCGTCGAGATTGAACACCTCGCTGAAGGCAGTGAATCTATCTCTTGTTATATCAATTCTCGTCGAGCGTTATTCACTTTTGGTGACACGGTGGTGTCCACTAGCCTCATCTCTGGAGAATATCCTAACACCAAGAATATCGTTCCAAAGGTGACTAACTATACCCTTGAAGTGAACGCGAAGGATTTAATGTCCTCTATTGACTGCGCTATTGTCCTCTCTGATGACAAAGAAAGCGCGGTCGAACTCTTCATGAGTCCAGAAGCGGTGGATGTTACCTCCCGTAGTCAGCAGCAAGGATCATCTAAGCAGAAAGTTGAACCCTTTAGATTTGAGGGACAAAACTTCCGTGTGGCCTTCAATTCCCAGTTTGTGATTCAGGCTATTAACGCCCTTGGATGTGAAGACGTTACCCTCCTCTTTGTGGGGGAGATGAAACCATTCGTCATTAAAAATCCCGCGGACGATTCTATCGTTGAAGTGGTGACCCCTGTAAGGACATATTAAGCCTAATTTTAATATCATCCGACATTATCTAAATTAAGAGAATTAAATAATTCTCTTTTTTTGTATAATAATGTATAATATTCACGAGAGGTTTTTAATGGGTCAAATTAAGTTTCAATTTAAGAGTGAAAACCACTACATTTTACTTCAAGATTTCCTTAAATTAAGTGGGGAAACACAGACGGGAGGAGAAGCGAAAATCTACCTCCAAGAAGTTAAGGTTCTCGTTAATGGAGACAGAGAAGATAGAAGAGGGCGAAAACTCTACGATGGTGACATCGTTAAGATTGGACGAAATAAGTATCTTATTAGTGAATATGAAGATAACGAGACTGAAAATTAAAAACTTCCGTTCCCATGAGTTTCTAGATTTATCCTTCTCGCCTCAGATTAACGCTCTAGTGGGCCCTAATGGAGCGGGTAAGACAAATATCCTAGAAGCCATCTATTATCTCTCTTTGGGCCGCTCCTTTAGAACGCTAGATTCAAGAGAGCTCATTGAGAAGGGAAAAGATAGAGCGGTTATCGAGGCCGTAGTTGAAGAAGGGAAGAGAACTAATAACATCAAGATTGTTATCAGCGAGAAAGGCCGTTCAGTGCTTGTAAATGGAAAACCCATTCATAAGCTCGTAGAGCTAAGTTCACTCACTAATGTCCTCCTCTTTATTCCTTCAGATGTTGATCTCTTTAGAGGTTCCCCTCATGAGAGGCGTAGATTCCTCGATATCTCAATCTCGAAGATGTACCCCGCTTATATGGACTTACTAAGTCAGTATAATCACCTCGTAAAAGAGAGAAACATCATCTTAAAGAGTGAGAGTGTCGATGTGGACTTACTAAAAAGCACTACGGAACTTATCGTAAAAGTGGCAAAGCCCATCGATGAATATCGAGTTAAATATGTCGAATCGCTAAATACGGTCCTTAACCCCTTAGTAAACGCTCTAACGGGCGAAGATAGTAAATTAGAGATAATCTACTACCCCTTCATTAAAACCGGCGAGAACTATCTTAATGACGCGTTAAATGCCTATAACGCCTCTCTAGATAGAGATCTAAAACTTAAATCCACCTCAATTGGAATCCATCACGAAGACTTCTCTCTTCTTTATCAGGGTGAAGATATCGCCTCTTATGGATCCCAGGGAGAGAATAGGATATGCGCTCTCGCCTTAAAACTTGCTCCCTATTTCCTCATTAAAGATGAGGATAAGAAACCCATCATCCTATTAGATGATGTCATGAGCGAGCTTGATGATAATAATAAAGCAAGACTTATTGACCTTCTCCCAAGGTTCAATCAAGCATTCATAAGCGGCACTACTCACGAAGTGAGTAATGCAAGGGAATTCGAAATAAAAAAAGCTTAAATTATTCGGAGGAGAATATATGGAAGACGAAGAAGAAAACTTAACTAACACCGAAGCTAGCGAGCTCAATAGCGAAGAAACCGAGTATGAGAAAGCGGATAAAGTCTACACCGCCGAAAATATCCAAGTCCTAGAAGGACTTGAGGCGGTCCGCAAAAGACCGGGTATGTATATCGGAACCACCGCATCCGCCGGACTCCATCACCTCGTATGGGAAATCGTTGATAACGCAATTGACGAAGCACTCGCGGGTTGGTGCACTCAGGTTGATGTCACCATTAATAGAGACGAATCCATTACTGTAATTGATAATGGACGAGGCATTCCTGTGGATAAAGTCGCAAAAAGTGGACTATCGGGGGTTGAAACTGTGTACACAATCCTTCACGCTGGAGGGAAATTCGGTGAAGGTGGAGGCTATAAAGTCTCGGGCGGACTACACGGCGTTGGTGCGTCCGTTGTTAACGCTTTAAGTAAATGGCTTGAAGTTACTGTTTATAAAGACGGCGGGGAGTATTTCCTCCGCTTTGAGAACGGTGGTCATCCAGTTGGACACCTCGAAAGAGTGGGTGATTGTCCAAAGGACAAAACCGGCACTAAGGTCACATTCCTCCCTGACCCAGAAATCTTCCAAGAAACGACGATATTTGATTATAACATTATCCATGATAGACTCCGTCAAATGGCCTATCTCAATAAAGGTATCACCATTAACTTCTCTGATGTTAGAGGGGAAGAACCAAAAAGTGAGAGTTTCCATTATGATGGTGGTATTAAAGAATATGTTACTTTCATTAACGCTCATAAAGATCCAATCTTTGATGAGATTATCTACTGTGAAGGCGTTAAAGAAGAAGAAGTTACTC
>JAJQAL010000031.1 GCA_021203815.1 Coprobacillus sp.
ACTAACTGCGGGATTATGGATCAGTTTGCTTCCGCTATGGGAAAGAAAGACTTCGCTATTCTTCTCCACTGCGACACCTTAGAGTATGAATATATTCCTATTAAGCTAGATGGCTATACGATCGTAGTGGCTAACTCTAATAAACCTCACTCTCTTGTCAGTGGTAACTATAATAATAGAAGACAAGAAGCTGAGGAAGCCACAAAACAACTCCAAGGAGTTGTGGATATTAAAAATCTCTCTCAGCTATCAGTTAGTAAGTTTAATCAGCTCGGCGGATTTATTAACGGCACTCTTCGTAAGAGAGCGGAGCATATCGTTAAAGAGTGCGCTCGTGTTGATGAAGCGGTTACCGCTTTAAGTCATGGTGATCTTGTGATGTTTGGCCAGCTTCTTAATGAGTCCCATGAATCTCTTTCAACGCTTTATGAAGTTACTGGAAGAGAGCTTGACGCTCTTGCTCATATCGCTCAGAAAGAAGAGGGATGCCTCGGAAGTAGAATGATTGGCGCGGGCTTTGGAGGCTGCACCATCTCCATTGTAAAGAATGAAAACGTGGAATCATTTAAAGAGCATGTCAATGCTCAGTACTTACAAGAGGTAGGTTATAAAGCAACCTTCTATGATACCTCGATTGAAGATGGAACGGAGGTCATTAAATTATGATTGATAACGATATCTGCCGTTTAGTTAGTTATGCGTTAGGCTGTGAACTTATTAATGAGGAAGATATCGATTACTGTATTAATCGACTCCTCGAGATTTTTCATCTCACCTCAATTGAAGGCGCGGCCTCCACTAAAGGCCTCCACGTTAAAGTGGAAGAGCTCCCTGATATCCTTAAGAATCTAAGTGACTACGCTGCGGAGCAGGGTCTACTTACAGAGAATACAGTGACCTACCGCGACCTATTTGAGTCGAAACTCATGGATGTCTTCCTTACTCACCCCTCTGAGATAACAAAAAAGTTCTACGCTTTATACGATCGAAATCCAGAGCTTGCCACCGGGTGGTTTTATAAACTATGTAATGATTCTGATTATATCAGAAGATATAGAATCGCTAATGATATTAAGTGGACCTATAAAAGCGAGTTTGGAAATCTTGATATCACCATTAATCTCTCTAAACCCGAAAAGGACCCCAGAGATATCGCCGCGGCCAAAACCGCAAAAGCCGCGACCTATCCAAAATGTCAACTCTGTAAAGAGAATGTCGGTTTCCCAGGTTCAATTACTCAGCAAGCGAGAAATAATCATAGGATTATTCCTCTTAAGTTTAATAATGAAACCTGGTATTTCCAGTACTCCCCTTATGTCTATTATAACGAGCACTGCATCTGCTTTAGTGAGAAGCACACTCCGATGGTGATCGATCATAATACCTTTATTAATCTCATCACCTTCCTCGACTATTTCCCTCACTATACGATAGGGTCAAATGCGGACCTTCCAATCGTCGGAGGCTCAATTCTCTCTCACGAGCACTTTCAAGGCGGAAGGTATACCTTCCCCCTTCAAAGAGCAAAGGTGGAGAAGAAGTTTACTCTTCCTCAGTTTAAAAAACTCGACTGCGGGATTGTAGACTGGCCGATGAGTGTCATCCGTCTTAAATCAAAAAATAGTGACACAATTATTGAAGCCTCCACTTATATTTTAGATAAGTGGAAACACTATACCGATGAGAAGGCCTATATCTATGCTTTTACTGGAGATGAACCTCATAACACTATTACCCCCATTGCGTATAAAGATGGGAGGACGTATGTCATGGATTTAGTCCTTCGTAATAATATAACTACAA
Source organism: Coprobacillus sp. (assembly GCA_021203815.1). Classification (GTDB taxonomy): domain Bacteria; phylum Bacillota_I; class Bacilli_A; order RFN20; family CAG-826; genus JAJQAP01. Next base: position 1,804 of record JAJQAL010000031.1, read on the forward strand.
AAGAGCATCCCTTAGGACTATATCATCCACACGCTAATCTCCATCACATAAAAAAAGAGAATATCGGTCTTATTGAAGTTATGGGACTAGCGATATTACCCGCTAGACTTAAAGGAGAACTCGACGGGATTGCCGATAAGATTATCGCGGGAGAAGATATCTCCACTGATGAGTCGCTTAAAAAGCACGCGGAATGGGTGGAAGAGATTAAAACCCGTCATGATATGAGTGGTCTCGGGAAAGAAACGATTATGAATATCCTCCATGAAGAAGTCGGGAAAGTCTTCGCTGATGTCCTTAAAGACGCTGGTGTGTATAAATGCACCGTAGAGGGCAGAGAGGCCTTTGACCGCTTCATCGAGGTCCTTAAGTAATGAAGAGTAAACCTATTAAAGTGACCTACACTCCCTTCCTTAAGGGAATAGATGGAGAGACAACTTATCTATATAGGATTACTAATTCTAAGGGAGCGTATATCGAGCTTACTAACTTAGGAGCCACGATTACTTCGATAGTGGTGCCTGATAGAAACGGTAAACTTACGGATGTAACTCTATCTTATTCTAATAGAGAGGGTTTTCTTGAAAGCGATTGCTATTTTGGAGCGAGTGTTGGACGGGTCGCGGGCCGTATCGCTTACGGTCATTTCACTCTTAATAATAAGGAATATAATTTAGCGATAAATAACGGAGTGAATCACCTCCATGGGGGAGTCCGTTCCTTTTCAAGAAGGACATGGAACGCTAAAGTAACCCCTAAAGGCGTAAAAATGAGTCTTATCTCTCCCTCTGGAGAGGAAGGATATCCAGGCACTTTAAGCGTTGATATCTCCTTTAGCTTTGATGATAGTAATTCCCTTCTTATCGATTATCGAGCGGTCTCAGATGAAGATACATTAGTAAACCTTACTAATCACACCTACTTCTCTTTAAGTGGAGAGGCCACTAACTCTATCTTAGATAACCAGCTTAAAATAGATGCTTCCTCTTATATTGAAGTGGATCCTAATATGATTCCAACTGTCTCTAAATCAGTAGTAGACACTCCCTTTGACTTTAGAAAATTTAAAGAGATAGGAAAAGATATAGCAGCGGATAACGCGCAGTTTCATATAGCCCAGGGCTATGACCACTCATTTATATTAAATGAATCAAAAACCGCTTATGCGTACTCCCCTAAAACTGGTATTTATCTAACCTGCACTACTGATTATCCTATCCTTCATATCTATACCTCTAACTTTGTTAGTGTAAAAAACGGAAAGCATAATCACTCATACGGTAGATATAGTGGTTTCTGCTTTGAAACCCAACTTTATAATGACGCGGTTAATCATCCGGAGTGGCCCCAATATACCCTCCATAAGGGCGAACTTTATCACCATTTCACTAGGTTCTCATTCACCACTAAATAAATACTTTTATTTTTATTTACTAAAAAACTTTTTACTCTATAATTAAAAGTAGAAAGTTATTTAATAGATAGCGAGGAAATAATTATGAAAACAAAATTATTAACATGCTTAGCTACTCTTTTTTTAGCAACGACTGCTCTCACAGGTTGTAGTAAATGGGAACCCATTGAACTAACCGATGCAGAATGGGCGGAACAGTACGGTGTTATTGTTCCAGGTGTTGAAAATATAGCTAATAATAAAGATTACATCATGGGCATGGACATCTCCTCCATCATCGAGGTTGAAGAAGCCGGAGGCGTCTTCTATGACTGGGATGGAAAAGAAGTCGATCTATTTGACTTCCTCGCGGATAACGGAATTAACTATATCCGTATCCGTTTATGGAACGCTCCTTATGTCGACTATACCGATCCCA
>JAJQAL010000051.1 GCA_021203815.1 Coprobacillus sp.
TCCATCTGCTCCTCAATAGAGGCCTGCTTAATAAAAGCGGTTGGAAGACATAAATAAGTTACTTCTCCCTTAAAGCCTAACATATTAAGCGCGTCTAATACATGAAGAGTAAATCCTTCTTTCGTGGCGTAAGGGGTATAAATTACAATCTTTTGCATATTAAGAAGATACTCAAGACACTTCATATCTAGCGGGGCTTGATATAAAGCGTTTATTACTTTCACGTTTTTCTTTTCACTTTTAAATAGATGGAGAAGCGTATAAATAATAGGGCCATAGGTAATAACCGCGGTAGACGCGTTACTCCCGGCGTTCACTTCTATCCACTTTTTAAATTCATACTTTTTCCCAACGACGTGGTAGTCTCTCACTACTTCCTTAGGATATCGTATCGCGTAAGGCCCTGGATAATTTATCGAGTCTCTAAAAAGAAACTCCGCTTCCTCAACACTTGAGGCAAAACTAATCACCATATTAGGAATAGTATATAGATACGCTTCATCATAGATACCTTGATGAGACTCCCCTTCATGACCTACGAGGCCTGCGTGATCAATTAGTAATGTAGAGGAAAGAGATAACCTTGCTAAATCGTGAAGAGTCTGGTCAAACGCTCTTTGAAGGAAAGTGGAATAAAGAGAAATAATAGGGTGTTTATCACTAAGTGATAAGCCGGCGCTAAATAAAACGGCGTGACCTTCCTCTATCCCGACATCAATGCATCTATCTGGATAGGCTTTAAAGACCGGGGAGAGGCCGCTTCCTAGCTGCATCGCGCTACTTATTAAAACAGCGTCTTTATTCCTTTTTAGCTCTTCACTAACGAGTTTAGCGTATATATCTTCCCATAATAGCGTTTTCTTCTCGCAGTTATCACCGGTGTTACCAGTTTTAATATCTAAAGAGGAAATACCATGATATAAGCCTTCTTCATCTTCCTCCGCGTACTTATACCCTTTTCCTTTAATGGTTTTAAGATAGACCACGACTGAAGAGGGGCATTTTTTAGCTTTTATAAAAGCTTTATCCATTTTCTTAATGTTATGACCATCCACCGGTCCAATACATTTATAAGAAAAGCATTTAAAGACATTAAGTCTAGCGTATTTCTTAAAGAGATTTCTTATATAAAAAGAGAGGTTAATATAGGCTTTTCTAAAGATATTTATCTTCTTAGAAGATAACTCTTCTTTTTTTATATAAAAAGTCGAAGTAGAAAACTCTTTAAAGAGCTTAGCAAGTGCCCCTTTAGATTCACTTATTCCTTTTTCGTTATCATTAAGGACAATGATGACTTTATGACCGGACGCCGCAGCGTAGTTAAGACCCTCAAGCGCGCTGGCGTTCGCAAGCGAAGCATCTCCAATATAGGCGATTGTCTCATATTTATCTCCGTTTAAGTCCCTCGCACAGGCCATTCCAGAAACGATTGAGATAGAAGTAGAGCTATGGCCGCCGCTATAAGGGTCATAAATGGATTCATCCTTATTTTGGAAGCCAGATATCCCGTCCTTTTCTCTTAAAGAGAAAAGAGGTCTACCAGTAAGGATCTTATAAGCGTAGCATTGATGGCCCACATCAAAGACAATTTTATCAGTTTTAGGGTCAAAGACGCGGCAAAGCGAGATAATTGAGTCCGTCGAGCCAAGGTTAGAGGATAAATGGCCACCGTGAAGTGAGACCTCTTTAATAATTTCCTCTTTTATATCCGCGCTTAAAGCGTCTAGCTCCTTATAATTCATCCCTTTAACGATATCTGGGGAGCTAATATTATTAATATTTATGTGTTTAACTTCTTTACTCATAAATATACTAAATAACTACTAAATATCCTCTTCTTTTAGTATTTCCTTAATATTCTCTTCAGTTTTAGAGAGAAGTTCTTCGATGGATTTGATAAGAGTTTTGGCTTCATCATAAAGCACTAGGCTCTCATCGATACTAATTTCGCTCTCACTCATCTTTGAGACGATTTCATCAAGACGCGCGAGTTGATTTTTAAGGCTATTTTCTTCTTCTGGCATTATTTTTTCTCCTTTTTGCTTACTTTAGAGTGAATCTCTCCGTCACTAACTAGGGTTCTTATATTTTCTCCCTCATTTACATCCCCAATTGAGGTCACTACTTTCCCCTTTTCGTTATAAGTAAGGCTATAGCCTCTACTTAAAACGGAATAAGGATTAAGTGAGTCGAGTAAGGACTTTTTCGAGTTAAGATCACTCTTAATTAAATCAAGTTTATGAATAAGGATATTATTAATATCCTTTTTATACGAATTAATACTGTCTCTTATCTCTTTAACTTTAGAGGAGATTATTTCATTCATCTCTTCTTCATAGCCAAATAGAGACTGTTCGATCTCTCTTTTATCAATTGTGGCGGCTTCCGCGGCGCCTGTCGGAGTAGACACTCTTAAATCAGAGGCTAGCTCCACAAGTGTGGTATCGATTTCGTGGCCCACCGCGCTAATTACGGGCATTTTTGAGGCGGCCACTCTTCTAACAAGGGCTTCATCATTAAACGCCGCTAAGTCTTCACTTGCTCCTCCGCCTCTTGAGATGATAAGGGTATCTAAATCGCATTTTTGGGCGAGATCAAAGGCTCTAATGATGTCTTTAGCGGCCCCGTCTCCCTGAACCTGCGAAGGGAAAAAGTAGATTTCCACGCATGGATAACGTCTAAAGACGTTATAAGTAATATCTTTTATCGCTGCGCTTCCTTTTCCAGATATTACGCCTATTCTATTAGGGAAGATATTTATCTTTCTTTTCCTAGCGGGGTCAAATAGCCCCTCCGCGTTAAGTTTCTGCTTTAGTTTTTCTAGTTCCACAAGGGCTTTCCCTTCTCCCACCTGCTCAACCTGATAGGCGTTAAGCTGATAGGAGCCTCTACTAACGTAGAGGTCAACGCTGGCTAAGATGATAACTTCCATTCCGTTTTCTAAAGCGAAGTCCAGCTTAGAGGCGTAGCTATTAAAGAGAGTGACATTTACCATACTCTCTTCGTCTTTAAGAGAAAAATAGTGATGACCAACGCCCGCCTGGACTTTAAGGTTAGAGATCTCGCCTCTTACTAAAACATAGTGAAGGTTTTCATCGCTTTTAAGAAGATTTTTAACGTAACTATTTATATCCGTTACGGAATAGATTAAAGAGAGTGGATTATCAGATAGCGCCACTACTATAATACCTCATCAAGAACCGCGTTTATAAAGCCCGCCTGCTTATCATCAACGTATTTTTTTGCGAGCTTTACCGCAACATCTATAATTATAGCTTTAGGGATAGGGGGCTCTACGTAGTAATATTTACTAATACTACTAATTAGTATCGCTTCGCTTAAAACAGGGAGACGGGAGTATTTCCATCCATTTAGATGCGGGGTAACTAGATTTACTATCTCACTATAGTGATGTAATGACTCATAGACCGTATTTTCTATAAACGGAGTGATTTCATCTTTATCCACTACCTCGCTTATTACCTTAAGGGGATCAAGAAATGTCTTATCTTCACTTTCCCTAGCGTGATTTAAGATTACGTAAAGGGAGAGAACTATATTCTCATGCTCTTTCGT
>JAJQAL010000033.1:0-31817 GCA_021203815.1 Coprobacillus sp.
CACTAGTGGGTAAATCAATTACTGAAATAGGAAGAAAAGGGAAATTTCTTCTTATCTATTTAACGGGTGATTTAGTGATTTTCTCCCATCTTAGAATGGAGGGAAAATATTACCTTTTTGACGAAGAAAAAGAAAATAGTAAATACACGAAAGTGGTTTTTCATTTTAGTGACAATACTAAGCTATGTTATGATGATTCCCGCTCATTTGGAATTATGAAATTAACGACAAAAGAGTTCCTATTTGCGGAAAAAGAGCTTAAAAGTCTAGGTTTAGAGCCTTTTGAGATAAATGACGTCGAATACCTATTAAAACGAAACAAAAACTCGAAAAAACCTATCAAATCCACTCTTCTTGATCAAACTCAGATATGTGGTCTAGGTAATATATATAGCGACGAGGTTTTATTCCTCTCTAAGCTCTATCCACTTACGGAATCTAAATGCCTATCTAGAGATGACTGGGAAGCGGTTGTCGCTAACTCCAGAGTTGTCCTAAACAAAGCTATTGAAGCAGGTGGCTCCACTATCCATTCTTATCACCCCGCTGAAGGGATTGACGGGATGTTTCAAACTCAGCTTAATGTCTATGGTAAAAAAGGTGAAAATTGTCCAGTATGCTCTCACGAATTGTATTATAAAAAAGTTGGAGGAAGAGGAACCACTTGGTGCCCAGTCTGTCAGAGGAAAAAATACCCTCCATACTTCATCGGTCTAACCGGTCCACTTGCGTCAGGTAAGAGTAAAGCCATGGAGATATTTAATGGACTTGGATATGAAACAATCTCCTGCGATGATATCGTTCATGAGCTTTATGAGGACCAAAATGTCATAAATCACATCAAAAAAATCGTTGGAAATGACTTCGAAGGTGAGTTTAGTAGGGCAAAATTAAGATCTATCCTCCTCGCTAATCCAAAAATGCAAGAAAAAGTCGATACGTATGTCCATAAATTGGTCAAAGAAGAAGTCGAAAAGATATTATCGAAAGCTAACACAGATATCGTAGTTGTGGAAGTTCCGCTTCTCTATGAAGCGCATTTTGAGAACTTATTTGATTATGTTATCTCAACCTCAGTAAATGAGGAAAAACAACTTGAATACCTTGCTATAAGGACTGGGGAGGATAAAGTAGCGTATAGAGAGCTCCTCGCTTTAAATAAAAAGCCCGCTACCTTCTATACCGATAAAGCGGATTTTATCGTCGATAATAATGGACCAGTTTCTAATCTAGAAAAACAAATTAAAGATATAGTTAGTAAAGTCCTTTAAGAGTGGATAAAACTATTTCTCTATAGCAGTTATCTTTTAATATTGTTCTAAGTCTTTTCGCGTTATCTCTTCCCGCTTCGCTTCTCGTTTCGTAGTGATGCACTACTTCCTCAATCGAATACTGACTAGTAAAGATCGTAATTAAATCATGCGTAGCTCTAAACTCGAGGATAGGAATAACGATTGAGTCTCTTATATAGTCATTTACATATTCACTTCCAAAGTTATCGAAAACGAGAACATTACACTGAGAATACTCTCTAATTAAATCTTCTTGGTCGAATCTTTTAGCGCTGGCGATTTCTCTTATTCTATCTTTTGAATCGAGGAAATAGATAGGGCCTTCGCTCTTGAGAGCGAACTCATTAGTAATCGCCGCGGCGAGATATGATTTTCCGCTTCTTGCGGCCCCCTGAATATAGGCCCAATCACGAGACTGAAGGGTCCTTCTTAGTGCCTCCGCTCTAGGGGTACTTTTATCGATATTTCGCAACGAAGCCTCTAAATAATACTCGGGGAAATCAGCGATTTCATACTGCCTTTGAAACAAGTAGTCATTTACCATTTCCTTACATGGAGCGATATTTTCTTCTACGACACCGCAGTAAATGGATAAAGAAGCGCTAGTTCTTGGCTCTTCTTTTTTACAGCTATTCTTCCCTGGACAGTTTTTACAGTAAAGGTAAGACTGCATATAGTCATAGACTTTATCAAAATAGATATCGATAAGGTCATCAGTAAGTCCTTCTGGAAGAGGAACCTCTTTTTTATGCTCTTTAATAAAGGCTTTCCACTCCTTTTCTATAGAGAGGTCTCGATCAACACTAAAATCAATGCTTATTTTTTCAAACTCAGCCATTATCTATTTCCTTAACGAGAGCGTCCCACTCCTCATCACTTATTTCTTTACTATCTATATTTGACTCTTCATTATCTTCTTTATCCCCGATATCAGCTCTAGTAGGAGGGGTTTCACTTTTTTTACGTTTCTTCTTATTCACACTATTTAGGTAATTCATGGCGTCTTGAGCGCATGTCACGTGCTCTCTTGCTAAAGAGGCCGCGACTTTCTCTACGTACTTACGTGGAAGAGTATTGTTCTGAGTGGTTAGTGTATAGTCAATTAAAACATTAATCACCGAATTAGGGAAATTATATCTCTTAGAGATATCATCGATTAAGACGAGGTCACTACTTGCGGGTTCGATCATGCCGCTCACAATACGGAGGAAATCGCTTGGGATTTGACTTTCCATTAAGTTTATCTTCTGACCAAGTTTCGTCTGAGAAGATACTTTAGCGGGCTCATCACTATAATACTCTGGGTGCTTATACATCGAAGTAAATGAGCGGGAGAAGATAATCTTTTCCCTAAGGTTATAAAAGTCCACTCTCTCGCCTTTAGGTCTACTTCCATCATATACGGTCACGATAATCTGCGCCATCTGCTCCTCAGCAAGACCGTTAAGTGCCGCCATTCTCCTCACTTCTTCCATCTCTTTTTTAGAAAGCGATTTTTCATTTATTGAGTTTTCTGGGAGGAGCTTTTTACACTCCTCGAAGAACTTACTATCGGAGAAACTAGAGTTAACATTTCCTTCATTTCTCTCCTTAAGAGAGTCCTCGTTTATTGAGGCTTTTAGGATAGGGTTAGACATATCAGGAGCGTATACTTCATCAAATGAAGCGGAGATTTCTCTCCCTTTTTCTTCGTTAGTGTTTACTTTATAAAGCGCTTTTAGTCTCTCCGCTTCCTTCTCTCCAATACTTTGCTTAAGAAGCCCGTAGAAAACGGTATTATTAAAGAAATCAAAGGGAGTGTCAGGCGCGTATACTTCGTAGTGATAGATTTTACTATTCTCTTCTTCTAGATAGGTCTTTACTAGGCCAATTCCTTCAAGCTTTTCTAAAGCGTTAGTAAAGACATAGATATTCATTCCCACGCGATTAAGAAAATCTCCGTGTGTACTCATCGAGTAAATCTCTTGGTTTTTCGCTTCGCTTAAAAAGGAAAAATAAAGGGCTGCCGCTTCAAAACCGATGATCGGTTGATAAAGGTTTGTTATGGTCTCCCTATCATAGTCCGCAATAAGAGAGGATAAAGAGATAGAGAAGTAGTCACTCGTCGAGATTATTTTCATACCCTTTATTATAAATAAAGCCGGCTTATTTTCTATTACTTATTTTTTCTCCCTTTTTCTAGTGGATAACTTATCCACACCTAAAGGGAGAGATATCGCCGTAAAATAAGGGCTTTCCTAGAAATATAGCGTAAGTTATTCACATTTCATTTTGTGGGCAAATTATTATAAATAATTTACAAAAGAGAGAAACACCACTAAACTAATAACTAGAAATTACTAGATAAAGGAAGTAATAATTATGGGAAAGAAAATAGCAGTTTTTACCAGTGGAGGGGACGCTCCAGGAATGAATGCCACTTTAAGAGCGGCCATTAGAGCGGGCTTACACTACGGTAATGAAATGTATGTCATTTATGACGGCCTAGAAGGCCTAGTAGGCGGCGAAATAGAAAAAGTTGATAAACTATTTACCAGTGGAATTATAAATAAAGGCGGCACCGTTATTAGGACCGCAAGATTCCCCGAGTTTACAGATGTCGAAATCCAAAAGAAAGGCGTAGAACAGCTCCATAAACTCGGAATAAACGATATCATTGGAATCGGTGGAGATGGTTCATATCACGGCCTACTCGCTCTCTCTAAACTCGGAGTGAACGTCATGGGTCTACCTGGAACGATTGATAACGACCTTCAGTCAAGCGATGAAACGATTGGTTTTAACACCACGCTCGAGACAATCTGTGACTGCGTCGAAAAACTTAAAGACACTGCGTCAAGCCATCAGCGCTGCTTCGTTATTGAAGTCATGGGACGCTACTGCGGTGATCTCGCCTTATACGCTTCTATCGCCGAAGGCGCTGAGGCCACAGTGACCTATGATAAGAAGATGCCTGAAGAAGAGCTATTTGCGAAAATTAAACATATAAAAGAAACGAGAAAATCGCACTGCTTAGTGATTGTAAGTGAAAACCTTCTCGATGTGAATGAACTCGCCCGTAAGATTCAGGAGAATACGGGCTACGAGACTAAAGCGCAGGTTTTAGGTCACCTTCAAAGAGGCGGTAATCCTAGCGCCGCGGACCGTATTTTAGGGGCACGTCTAGGCGTTAGAGCGGTCGAGCTTATTAATGAAGGAGCACAAAATAGAGCGGTCGGCGTCCTTAACGGCGCGGTCAGCGATATGGACCTAGAAGAGTCACTTAATAAACCTAGAGTGCCAAATGAGGAATATATTAAACTCCTCGATATATTAAGCGAGTAATTTAATGAAAGATGTCATTAGTTTAGATATAGGGGGCACTAATCTTCGTGTGGCCCTAGTAAGCCCTGACTATAAACTTAGTAAAGTTAGTAAAGTGGGGAATGACTGCTTTAACGATAAAGAGAAATTCTACTCGAGAGTCATCTCTTTAATCGACTCTTTAGGAGTCGATTTTAATGAGATTGAAAATATCTCTATTGGAGTGCCGGGGAGAGTGAGAAGAAACGGAATGATTGACGCCCTCCCTAACGTTGGAATAACTGATGTTGATTTAGTGGGAGTGTTAGAAAAGAGATATCCTGTACCAGTTAATATCGCTAATGACGCAGAAATGGGAGTGCTTGCGGAAGCGGTATGTGGGAATGGAAAAGAGTATGACGGGGTCTACTTTATTACTATCTCGACTGGTGTGGGCGGCGCTTTTGCCTACCACGGTAAAGTTAAAAACTATGGACGAGAAATCGGACATATGCCGATAAGCTTAAATGGGGAGTTTTATCCTTTAGAAAGTATATGCTCGGGAAGAGGCTTAGTCCGTCTCTCTCATATATTCGGCTTATCAATAGAAAGAGCAAGCGACCTCTTTACTCTTCTAAAGGGGAATAATAAACAGGCTAGGGAAGTCTATAATATCTGGCTAAACCTTTTTAGCGAGTTTCTCTCTTACACCAAAAAAATCTATAATCCTGATATCTACTGCTTTACAGGAGGGGTGTTTAAAAATAAAGATTTAATTTTACCAAAATTAAAAGAATTGAATCCCGACTTAAATATGGTAGAATGCTATTTTAGTGAGGACGCGGGGTTAGTTGGAAGCGCGGCCTACGGATTTAGTAAAGCGGAAGGACACTAAAATGAAAATAACCTTACATGACGGCTCAGTAAAAGAAATCGATAGAGATAGTGAAGAAGCGTTTAGAACGCTTAATCACTCCACGGCGCATCTTCTTGCGGAGGCGGTTTTAGCTTTATATCCTGACGCGAAACTTACTATAGGTCCATCAATTGAAGAAGGATTCTATTACGATATCGATTTTGGAGCGCCCTTTACGGAAGAGGATCTCGCTCCAATTGAAGCAAAGATGAAAGAAATAAGTAATAAAGGCTATGACATTACCTATATGACTATGTCTAAAATAGAAGCCCTTGATTACTTTAAAGATAACCCTTATAAAGTGGAGCTAATTGAAAACCTAGAGGATGGAGATATCTCTGCGTTTAAACAAAACGATTTTATTGATCTCTGCCGCGGGCCGCATGTTTTAAATAGCTCCCTTATTAAGCACTTTAAGCTTTTAAGTGTCGCGGGCGCCTACTGGAGAGGGGACTCGAAAAATAAGATGCTAGTAAGAATATATGGGACCTCTCATTTCACTGAGGAGAGTCTACAGAGCTATCTCACGCTCGTGGAGGAAAGAAAAAAGAGAGACCATAGAGTGCTTGGAAAGCAGCTTGACCTCTTTATGATTAGTGAATATGGCCCGGGCTTTCCGATCTGGCTCCCTAACGGAATGACAGTCAGAACAGAAATTGAAAACCTAATAAAAGAGCTTCTTCATAAATACCACTACCAGCTTATCCAGACTCCTATTATTTTAAGTAGGGAGCTATGGGAGACCTCAGGCCACTGGGACCACTACCAAAAGAATATGTACACCACCAAAATTGATGAAAGGGATTTTGCGATTAAACCGATGAACTGCCCTGGCTCAATTCTCGTTTATAATAGCTCGCTTCACTCCTATAGAGACCTTCCGGTTAGACTAGCGGAGCTAGGCTTAGACCACCGCCACGAAGCAAGTGGCGCCCTTAACGGTCTATTTAGAGCGAGATCATTTACTCAAGATGATGCGCATATCTACTGCACGGAGGATCAGTTAGAAAGCGAGATAAACGGCTGTATCGCTTTCTTTGATGAAGTCTACTCCCTTTTCCATCTCGATTACTCTATTGAGCTTTCCACTAGACCAGAGGAAGACTTTATTGGGGATATCGAAATCTGGGATAAGAGTGAACAGATTTTAGAGAACGCAATTAAAAAAACCGGACGTAAATATGAAATTAATAAAGGAGATGGAGCCTTCTACGGCCCTAAACTCGATTTTAAAGTAAGAGACTCGATGAATAGAGTCTGGCAGTGCGGGACGATTCAACTTGATATGAATTTACCTCATAGATTTGGCTGTTTCTATATCGATAGTAACGGCGAGAAAGTAGAGCCCATTATGATCCATAGAGCATGCCTCGGCTCCATTGAGCGTTTTATCGGGGTCATTATCGAGCATTTTGCGGGAGCGTTCCCTCTTTGGCTTGCCCCTATTCAGGTGGCTATTCTTCCCGTGAATAACGAGTACCACTTAGAATACGCTAGAGAAGTAGAGGCAAGGCTCGAGGAAAAGGGCTTTAGAGTGACTCTCGATGACTCAAATGAAAAGCTCGGCTATAGAATGCGTAACGCTCAGATGAAAAAGATTCCCTATACCATCGTTATTGGAGATAACGAGAAGAAAGATGGGTCGGTGACGTATCGAACCTATCACGATAAGGAGCAGGTAACCCTCTCCTTAGATGAGTTTATCTCACTTCTTATCCCCCTTAGGGATAAAAGAGTAATGGATTAAATAAATTAGTCACTTGACAGAGTAAGTGATATTTGTTAAATTATAGACTGCAAATAGAAAGTAGAAGCACCCCTTCTCACCTGAGCGATGTAGTTGCTAGGTAAACGCTATTAAAGATAACTAGTATTTATTAATATGCGTAATGGGTGTCTTCATACCCATTTTTATTTAGAAAGAAGGAAATTGGCTTATCCCAGACACTAAAAACCCCAATCAATTGCCCCAAAAGAGTCATGATCTCGTTAACGATATGATTCGCTTTCCTAAGGTTCTTGTGATTGACCCAGATGGTAATCAGCTCGGCACTATGTCGAGTAGAGACGCTCAGCTTAAAGCTAATGAGCTTGGTCTCGACTTATACTGCGTGGCCCCTAACGCGGAGACTCCAGTCTGTAAGATACTCGACTACTCGAAATATAGATATGAGCAGAAAAGAAAAGAGAGAGAATCAAGGAAGAATCAGAAGACTGTCGAAATAAAAGAGATCCAGCTTACACCGCAGATATCAATGCATGACCTCGAAACCAAAGCGAAAGCGGCGAATAAATTCCTTCTAGAAGGAAATAGAGTGAGAGCGAGAGTCATGTTTAGAGGGAGACAGCTCACCCATATTGAAGTGGGAGAGGAAACCCTAAATAAATTTCTCGAGTTATGCAGTGAAAACGGGGAATTAGATAAGCCCCCACTTCTCGATGGGAAATGGCTTAACGCCACAATCATCCCGAAAAAAAGGAAATAAGGAAAAAGGAGGAGACTAGACATGCCAAAGATGAAGAGTAAAAAAGCTCTAACTAAAAGAGTCAAGGTCAGCGGAAGCGGGAAGATTATGCGTCATCACGCTTATACTTCACATAATGCTCACCATAAGACTACTAAACAAAGAAAACAACTCTCTAAATCCACTTCTATGGATAAGACCGTGGAGAAGAGAATTAAAGGTTTAATCCAGGACTAGGAGGCGCACTATGAGAGTTAAAGGCGGAACTGTCTCAAGACAGAGAAGAAAAAAAGTATTAAAGAGAGCCTCAGGCTACTACGGAAGTAAACATTTACTCTATAAGACCGCGAATGAGCAGGTGATGCGTTCCCTTCACTATGCTTACCGCGACCGTAAACAGGTGAAACGTGATTTCCGTAAACTCTGGATTAAAAGAATTAATGCGGCCTGCCACTTAAATGGAACATCTTATTCCGTATTTATGCATGGGCTTAAAGTGAACGGAATTAGTATTAACCGTAAGATGCTAAGCGAAATGGCCATCCATGATCCAGATGCTTTTAAGGATTTAGTTAAATCCGTGGTAAAATAAAAAAAATATCCGAGGATAACGGGGATATGAATAAAGCCGAATGGAAATTCGGCTTTTATTTTATCACTCTGGTATCGATATTTTTAAGCGCTTCCTCGATTAATTCATCGAGCTCTAATTTCTCTTCAAATTTTTTAATTTCATCGAGTTTTGGGGCGGTTTTTGGATTTTTTGGAGCGAAAATAGTGCAGCAGTCCTCAAAGGGACGAATAGAGATTTCATACGTTCCAATTTTACCCGCGAGGCGAATTATCTCCTCCTTATCGAGGACCGCAAGGGGACGAATAATAGGGAAAGAGGTCACTTCATTTATCGTTTTTAAAGACGCTAAAGTCTGCGAGGCGACTTGACCAATGGATTCCCCATTAGCGATAACAAGGCACTTTCTTTTTCTAGCGAGTTTATCAGCAATTTTATACATGTACCTTCTCATCTCAGTGATGCAGTAGGGCTCAGGGATATTTTTATAAATACACTCCTGAATTGCGGTAAAGGGGACGATATGAAGACGAATTTCGCTTTGATATTTATTAAGTTTAGTAAGGATATCAACGAGCTTAATAATAACGCCTTCCGAGGTATAAGGGGGAGAGGCAAAATGGACGCATTCAATCCGAACCCCTTTTCGGATGAGTAGATACGCCGCAACTGGAGAGTCAATCCCGCCGGAAAGCATAAGTAAAGCCTTTCCGCCCACGCCAAGAGGATAGCCTCCCATACAGGGGATAGTCTTAAAAAAGAGATAGGTGCCTTCATCTCTAATTTCAATTGAGAGAAGAATATCTGGATTATGAACATCCACTTTTAGGTTTGTGTTTTTTAAGATTACTGTGGCAACACTTCTAATTACTTCATCGCTATGGATGGGGAACTCTTTATTCGCTCTTTTACAGGTGACTTTAAAGGTATAGCCTTCTTCATCCTTTATAAGATCTAGAGCGGCCTTCTTAATTAGCTCGATATCAGAGTCCACTCTCTTAACGAGGGAGATGGAGTGGATCCCTGGGATTTCTTTAAGCGTGTCCACTACTCTATCTATATCTTCCCCTTCTAAATGAATATAGATATGGTCATATCTTCTTTCATAAGTTAGGGAAGAAAACTCTTTAAGCGCGTTTCTCACGTTATCGAAAAGAAGGGAAATAAATTCCTTTTTATTTTTCCCTTTCGTGGAGAGCTCTCCAAATCTAATCATGATAAGGTCATACTTATTCATTTATCTTTAGTATAATTCCTTTATGATTTTATCTAAGGTCTTTATAAAATAGTCCATCTCCATAGGCGTATTATCATAGGCAAAAGACACTCTTATCGATTCAGTTCCGAGTTTAGGGTCATTAAACATACTCATTACGACGTGAGAGGGGTCATTATTTTTTTCGTGACAGGAGGAACGGGTACTCACCATTATCCCTTCGTTAGAGAGGGCTTCCACGACGACGGAGGCTTTTTTAGTAAGAAGGGAGAAATTAATGATATAAGGGGTACAGTTTTCTGGGGAATTAATATGATATAGGTCGGGGTTCGCTTTTAAATAGGAAAAAAGCATATCCTTAAGGTGGGTTAAATGGGTGACATTAGCCTTTACACTACTCACTGCAATCTCCACCGCTTTAGCGAGAACTAAAGCGTTAGGGAGGTCATAAGTCCCGCTTCGATATCCCTCTTCCTGACCGCCTCCATTAAAGAGCGGCTCTAAGGAGATATTCTTCTTTTTAAGAAGGGCTCCGCTTCCTTTAGTGCCGTTTATCTTATGAGAAGAGATTGTCACTAAGTCAGCGTCACTAACATCAATCTCGGCTTTTCCAACTGACTGAGAGGCGTCGGTGTGGAACACTATTTTGGGATATCCTTTAAGAAGCTTAGCGATTTCAGGAATCGGGTTAATTGAGCCCACTTCGTTATTGACATAGATTAAAGAGACTAAGATAGTATCTTTTCTAATGGCGTCTTTTAAGGTATTTATATCTATGGTGCAGTCCTTTTTTACGGGGAGATAAGTGACTTCATATCCTTCACTTTCTAGCTCTTTAAAAACCTCTAAAACTGAAGGGTGCTCCACTAAAGAGGTAATTAAATGCTTACCACGATTAGCGTATTTATAGGCCGCTCCCTTAATCGCAAGGTTATTAGCTTCCGTGGCCCCGCTAGTAAAGATAACGGAAGTGTCTTTCATATTTAGGGCTTTTAGGATCGCGCTACGTGCTCCATCTAGTTTATGAGACGCCTCATAGGCAAGGCTATGATGACTCGAGGGATTAGCGTAGTATTTTTCACTCGCTTCCATAAATAAAGAGAGGAGCTCAGGGCTCGTTTTCGTGGACGCGGCATTATCAAAATAGATGATTTTCTCTTTTTCCATTATTATTTAGCTCTCGACATGGCGGGATGAATAGATATTAGTGGCGCTTTCATAAACGTATTTAAAGCGGCCTTTAAAAAACTCCTGCTCAAGTAGGACTACCTGAGTATCGATATCGTTTTGCTTGGCTCTATCTTTAGCGAGATAGACCAGGGCGCTTTCGGCAAGCTTAGCTTCATGGAGGTTATCGCTTACTTCACTAATTAAAGCGTCCGCTTCAGCTTTTAATGCCCCGGCTTCTTCATTTACCTTATCGACATCGATTGGGGTTTTGGTGAGTAAAGCGTCTATTTCATTTATCTTAAGATAGAAGTCATCTATTTTTTCGTTATAGGGAGCGAAGAAATCATTTAGACCCATGCCTCTAATACTAGACTCGAGATCTTTAAGTTTATAGAAGTAGTCAAAGATAAGCTTATAAGCGCTTTCACTACTCGCTTTAAGGGAATCGAGATAAGAGGTAAAAGCGTGAAGCTTTTTACTCGTATCGTCATAGAGTCTTTCCACTTCGTTAAGGTGATAAGCAAGGGAGGAATAGGGCTGAGGAGTGGGGTCATGAAGGATGGTCTCGAGGTTACGCTTAGCGCTAGTGACATCATTTATATCCACTTTAAGCTGTTCAAAGGTTTCAAGCTCATTTTCATTAATAAGATAGCCTTTTTGATATTTAGGAAGACGGGAGCTCACCTTAATGAACTCGTCATCAAGAGCGCTTACTTTATGATAGACATCGAGACTTGACGCGGTAAAGACATCTTTATCCGCGCCTTCTTCTCCAAGTTTTTGATTCATATCATCGATTTCATGCTGAATTCTTGATAGCTCTTCATTCACTCCTCTTAAATCGAGTGATTTAAGTTTCTTTTTCACGTTAGCAAGCGAGGTATTCCACTCCGTGGAATAGGTATTAAAGCTAAGGTGATAAAGAGGAATATCTTTACTCGTTAATTCGTTATATTTAGAGGTCACACTTGTAATGGCGTTTGGAATAATATCGGTCACGAGGATACAGATATTAGGAAGCTCTCTAATGGCGTTATCAAGGGAATGGAGAACTTTTTCAATCGTGGGTAAGATGTTATTCGCTTCTTCATACTCCGCTTTAGCAAGGTGCTCATCGCATTCATCAAGAAGAGCGTTAAGCTTAGAAAAGCACTGCTCAAAGGAAGAGGAGACGAGATCGAGTTCATGACTGACTTCGTTATAGGACTGCTCCACCCAGCGGTAGGTTCCTTTAAGGGAAACAAGGCGTTGACGGCATTCATCGTCTGGCTTTTCACATTCGATGAGTTTATAGTTTAAATCATTAACCGAGTTTTCATAGATTGAGACCGCTCCTTGAGCGTTAGTTAAAGAGGCCTTAAGGGATTTATACTGCTTATTATTAAGAAGCTCCCGAAGCTGATTAACATTTTGAAGAGCAAAGGGTTCATCACTATCGAGAATATGACGGTATTGACCGAGATATTCATCATATAAATCGACATAGAGTAAGTTAGAGTGGGAGATAGATTCAAGTCTATTTAGATACTGAGAGACCTGGCCTCTAAGAAGGCCGGAGTAATAGCTCGTCTTACTATCTAAGTCACGGATATGTCTTTTATAGCGTCTAGGGATATAAATATAGCGGATGAATAAAAAGATAAGTACGCCGATAATAGCGGCGCCTAAAACACTCATCGAAGCGATGAGGACTATTTGAGCGGTACTTAGATAAATCGTAATTAGGCTTTTCATTCTTTTTAAATCTTTTTATTCGTATAAATAATATACGAAAATCGCTATTTATATTCTATCGAAGATTAACTAAATAATAAACTTAAAAGAATAGGAGACTTATTTTTTTATCTGGCTATTCTCTCCTTTTATTTTTTTATTTGACAGACTTCTAATAATTATATATATTATTAGACGCATATAAAGAAGCTGGTAAATACTCCTCGACTGACGTTTATCCTCGTAACGAAGTAACCCTAGCTACAAAGGCGAAACCAATGATAAACACCCGGAGTGAGGGATTTACCCCAATTATTTATTTGTAAATAATAAAGAAAGGAATGTGCACATAATGAGATATACTGGTCCAGCCTGGAAAAAGTCTAGAAGACTCGGCTTCTCCACTCTCGAAACCGGAAAAGAACTCGCTAAAAGGCCTTACGCTCCTGGTCAGCATGGTCAAGATAGGAAAAAGAAACCTTCTGACTATGGGAAGCAGCTCATTGAGAAACAAAAACTCAGAGAGATGTACGGCATTAATGAGCGTCAGTTCCAGCGCTACTTCAACCTCGCTCTTAAGAGCAAGGAAGTTACCGGTTTTGCCTTCATGAAGATCTGTGAGTCCCGTCTTGATAACCTCGTTTACCGTATGGGATTTGCGAGAACTAGAAGAGCGGCCCGTCAGCTTGTCACTCACGGCCATATCGAAGTGAATGGAAAGAAAGTCGATATCCCTAGTTCACTCTGTAAAGTCGGTGATGTCATTGCCGTAAGAGAGCACGCCAAAGACTTCAAAGTCATTAAAGAGTCTTTAGAGTCAAATCACATGAAGATTGCCTATGTAAGTGTTGACCCCACTTCTATGAGCGGTAAATACTTAAGAGAGCCGCTAAGAGACGAACTTCCACGCGATATTAACGAATCACAAATCGTTGAGTACTATAATAGAAAGCTCTAATCTAAGCATTAAATTAATAAAAAGCAGTCCTGAAAGGGCTGCTTTTTTATTTTTATGATTAGATTTTATAAAGCGGATGGGTAGAGCTCAAGGACGATAGCAATACACATTTTTCCGTATCGGTAGTAAAGCATAAGGTCGGTATCTTCCTCGGTTAGTCCGCCTTCAGTATCATTAAGGTCATGACCACCGCCATAGCTATAAAGAAAGCTCGCGTCTATACCAACCATTGATTTATCTGTGTCAGTATCGTCGTTAAGCGCGTCTTTAACATCATATAGGTATGATGTAATTGTGCCGCCAAACACGTTGGCGTTAAGACCAAGAGTGAAGATCTTACCTGTATTTGTGACAAATAATGGTAAGAACCCTTCAAGGGATAACATATCGTACTCATAGAACTCTTCAATAATAGGGGCAAGATTACCTTCTAGTTCAAGATTACGGTAGTCAATAAGGAAATCACCACCATGGGTCTGATAGTCAAGATAGAGCTCAGTGGAAGCGGAGGCCCCCGTAATATTTCTATCCATACCGGAGTATAAAACATTAAGAGCGCTGCTTTCTTCACCGCTTGTTCCAGTGTAGCTAGTGACAAATGTTCTTCCATAGTCAGTAGAAGAGTAAGAAGCGCTACTTAGTATGCCACTAATATCAAAAGAACTAGCAAAGTCACCTAAAATACTAGATAAATCAAATTCCGTAAGGATATCCTTAACCCAGCTAATATCGCCGCCGCTAAAGAAACTATCAAATTCCTCAATAAATGGAACTAATTGAGTTATCCCATATGATTCAAAGAAGTATTCATCACCTTGAAGAGTGTTTTCAATAATAACATTATCAAGGATAAAGGCGCTCATCTCAAAGCCTTCATGATATGATTCAGCATTACCGCTTACGGCCATCATCGCCGGAGCTCCAAATCTTTTAAAGACGGAGTTAGAGATTCTTGTGATTCCTCCGTAGAAGGAATAAACACCTGAGATGTAGCAGTCAAAGACTTTACTGTGATTAATTTCGAGGCATGTATAGCACTCATTAGCGTGCCCCGCGTATAGTCCGTGGAGGAATTCTTTAACGATGACATTATTCACTAAAGTATGCGTGCTTTCTGAGTCGCAGAAGGTAATACAGCCCGCTCTCCTAGAGTCCGTGGACTCTTTTGTTTCCTCTTCTGGGCGGGGGAAGTTTACTCCAGTTCCCGATAGGTCCAAATTCCCTTTAGTGTTTAAGTTAATAAGCCTAGCGGTTTCTCCCTCTTCATCAGATTCAGTTCGATAGTCATCACTGGCCACCGCTCTCCCTGAGAAGCAGAAGAGACGGGAGCTACTTTGCTCGACAAAGTCTTCATTATCATCGAGGAAGATTGGAGTGTCATCATCGCCTCCTGAAATGTAAGACCGACACCATCTAATGTTTGAGGCATCAAGAGTAAATAGATTTCCATTAAAGGTAAAATCATCCGCCATAAAATGGTTATAGAGATAGGTTTCAGCTCGGAGTGAGCCTACGACTTCAGTCCCGCTTAAATCTCTATGACTCTCGGTGCCGCTTTCTGTGTCAGCGGCTTCCTCTTCGCTTATCTTAAAGTCAGCTGGGAAATCATCGAGACTAATACTTATATCATTATGCATATAGATGCCCTTAATGTAGTGAGCGTCCATTTCGGGATGCTCATTTGTAAAGAACTCATTCCAAACATAGATATAAGGGAAACGGAGATAGGGGCCATTATGATACCACTCCGGATGATTAGGGGTAATAGTATAATCAGGGTCATAGTAAATAGAGTGACGGCTATACTCATTTGAATAAACAATGTCATGAATATAATAAGACCATCCCTCAATACGTTCACTAGGAGCGACGTTAATCATATCGAGGTCTAGCCCCGTATAAGCGTTATAACCGTCTTCGACGTTAAAGGTAAAAGTAACTGGTTCAATCGGGTTATAAGAAATATCATATGTAAAATATTTAGGGGACATTTCAATAGTGAAGGTATGTCCTATAGCCTCTTCTGTAAACTGGAAAGAGAAGTTAGAGTAAGAGACATACTCGCTATCATCGATAACGTTGGCTCTAGTGTCACTCTCATCATCTGGCTCTAGATATAGACTAACATCTACAGCGTATGAGTCAGGAATGCTAAGGGTAAAGCTATGATCCATTAAAGCGAGAATCGGTTTAAAAAGGAAGGGGTTATCATCCCCCACTGTATACTCACATGCCTCATAGTAAGCATCTTCACTTGCGTCTTCACTATCATCAACTCTATCGAGGTTAGCTTTATAAGTCGTGACGAAATCGGGGTCGAGGAAATAATAGACGCTATAAAGCGTAGAAGGATATTCCGTTATGGCCACGCTAAAGAGGTCACCGCTATATTCCACTTCGTTATAAACAAAATAATAGGAAATAGCATAATCTCCCTCGGGAATTAGGTTTTCATTAATCGAATTAGTGTATAATCCTGAGGTATTTAAAATAAATTCAGTTTCATCACTTGTTGGAGACTCGACATCAAACTCTCCTTTTGTGAGGGTAAGAGTGGACTTACCTAATAGAGTTACGGTGAGATAAACATTATCCCACTCAATTATGTCAGTAGGCATGTAAAAGGAGTTAAGACCATTAAGTGTGACACTACTAACTTCGCCGCTCCCCTCTTCATTTTTATCATCATCATCGACATCTCCTAGTTCACAAGCCGATAGACAACTTACCGCTAAGATAGCGGCTAATATAATTGTTTTTTTCATAATCTAAATCCCTATATTTTCTACCTAGCTTATTTAGCTAGTCTAACTATTATAGGCGCAACGAAAAAAAAAAAAAAAACAATTTTATTAAAATTAGTTCTAAACTGCGCCGAAATAGTCTTTTTTTAAAAAATATCCTCCTAATATCACTATATTTATTAAAGAAGTGGCTAGGCCACTTCCCGGGGATTTATATATACATCACATAGTGATGCACATAGCTTTTTACTATGTTTCCTAATTATATCTGTTTTGAAAAAAAAAAAAAAGACCTTTTTTGCGTAATTTTAATTTTTATGGTCTTACTTTTTGAATAAAAAAAACAGCCCACGAATGGACTGCTTTTTTTATTTATGACTGAGATTTCAAAAACCTATTCTGAAACCGCATCGAAGAGCTCCACACCGACAGCGATACGGAGGTTTTGATTTCCACTCCCCATTAGTGATCCCGCATCATAGTAGAGCATAAGCTCGGTATCTTCTTCGCTTAGTCCAGTGCCATCATATGAATCTTCAAGTTTATGAACCACGTGATCACCAAAATCATACACCGTTGTAGTAATAAGCTTATATGTTCCTGAACATGAGGAGGGATTCTCGTCATTTACATCATCTAGCGCTGCCACTACATCATATAAATAGACAGAAAGTGTAGGAGTTAAATTGCCACCAAGAATAAGTCCAATAGTAAATACTTTCCCGGTATTTGTGATAAATAGAGGCATAAATCCACCAAGAGAAAGGTCGGTATTTGCGTAGAACTGATCGATAACATAGGCTAGGTTATTCGTATTAGCTTCATCTGGATCATCTTTATCATAATCGGAATCGATATGGATATTACTTCCAGCGTATCCAAAATCGAGGTATAAGTCAGTGGTATAACCAAAGACATTTCTATCCATTCCGGCGTAGAGTAGATTAAATGACTCAGTGGTTTCACCACCACTATCTTCCCCTTCAACAATGAATGTTTTCTTATAGTCAGTTATAGTAACACTAAATAATGAGGATAAACTTCCTCCAAGATCACCAAGTAAGCTTTGAAGGACAATATCAAGTAATGAATTAATATTTCCGTTATGGAAGACGCCGTCAATTCCTTTTATAAATGGAATAACTTCCAATAGTCCATAGGACTGGAAGAAATATTCATCGCCTTGGAGGTAGTTATCGATAATAACGGATTCTTCAAGAGTAAATCCACTCATCTGGAATCCTGTTAAATAACCAATATAGGGAGTTTCTTCACCGCCATACTTCGTATAGTCAATAGCGCTCATAGCCATCACAACGGGAGCGCCAAATCTCTTGAGTGTGGAATTTCTAACGACGTTTTCCGCGCTGCACCAGGTAAATAACCCAGCGCTATAGCAGTCAAATAATTTCGTGTGATCGATTTCTAAACAGAGATAACCTGATTTAGTCTTTTCGGCATAGAAGCCGAGGAGGAACTCTTTAGCAATCACGTTATCAACCTCGGTATGAGTGCCAACGGAATCCACAAACCAAATGGAACCGCTTCTAAGGGAAGAGGTAGTAAGCTCGGCTTCTCCCTCAGGAATAGGGAAGTTGTCCCCAGTCTCTTCTAGGTCAAGATTACCCACCGCATTAAGATTTTTAATAGATGCGGTTACGCCTTCTTTACTTTCTCTTCTTCTACTTCCGTCAAAGGTAAATAAACGGGAATTACCCTGCTCTGTGCTTTCCTCGTTTTGTCCAAAATATTTATAGTTAGACCCATCCGCACGGGTTCTACTCCATCTAATGTCGGTGCAGTCTAAGGTAAAGAGATTACCGTTAAAAGTGAAGTCATCTTCCATGAGGTGATTATAAATAAAGGTTTCATCTCTAAGTGAACCGATTAATAGTTCATCGCCGCTATAACCAAAGGTTGCGGCTTCACTCTCACTGATTTTATACTCGCTAGGGAAATCATCCATACTGAGTTTAATGTCGTTATGCATATATATGCCTTTTATATAGGTAGCATCACTAACTCCAATGCTCTCATAAAAGTCGGCCCATAAATCATGATATTCTAGATTAACTCGCTCTTCGTTTTCTTCATCCCAGAACACTTTATGGTCACCAGCGTGTGCTCCAGCACCATTATGGTATTCATAGGTATAATCATCAACATAAAGGCCCTCGGAGTGGATGTTCATTCTTCCAAGATCAAGACCCTTATAAGCGTTATATCCATCCTCGACGTTAAAGGTAAAAGTAACAGGAGTGAGGGGAATACCATTTATATCTTGACTAAAATATCGAAGAGTCATTTCAATAGTAAAGGTATGGCCCACGGCTTTTTCCGTAAACTGGAAAGAGAAGTTAGAGTAAGAGACATACTCACTATCATCGATAACGTTGGCTCTAGTGTCACTCTCATCATCTGGCTCTAGATATAGACTAACATCTACAGCGTATGAGTCAGGAATGCTAAGGGTAAAGCTATGATCCATTAAAGCGAGAATCGGTTTAAAAAGGAAGGGGTTATCATCCCCCACTGTATACTCACATGCCTCATAGTAAGCATCTTCACTTGCGTCTTCACTATCATCAACTCTATCGAGGTTAGCTTTATAAGTCGTGACGAAATCGGGGTCGAGGAAATAATAGACGCTATAAAGCGTAGAAGGATATTCCGTTATGGCCACGCTAAAGAGGTCACCGCTATATTCCACTTCGTTATAAACAAAATAATAGGAAATAGCATAATCTCCCTCGGGAATTAGGTTTTCATTAATCGAATTAGTGTATAATCCTGAGGTATTTAAAATAAATTCAGTTTCATCACTTGTTGGAGACTCGACATCAAACTCTCCTTTTGTGAGGGTAAGAGTGGACTTACCTAATAGAGTTACGGTGAGATAAACATTATCCCACTCAATTATGTCAGTAGGCATGTAAAAGGAGTTAAGACCATTAAGTGTGACACTACTAACTTCGCCGCTCCCCTCTTCATTTTTATCATCATCATCGACATCTCCTAGTTCACAAGCCGATAGACAACTTACCGCTAAAATGACAGCTAATATAATTGTTTTTTTCATAATTAAATCCTCAGATATTTTTTTGTAATTTATTAATTATGCCGATAGTATAGGCATAATCAAAAAAAAAAAAAGACCTTTTAATAAAAAAGTCCTAAACTGCACGGAAAAAGGCCCAGTTTTAATCATGCGTTCTTATAATAAGTCTAACTTATTATATAAAGCTTTAATTAATAAAAACAGCCCACGGGTGGACTGCTTTCGGGATGGAATAAAGATTAACCAAATATAGCGGGGTCATAGCACCAGATATCGACATAATCGGTAAGCTGAGACCCATCAGTGGTGGTGACATACGCTCTTATTGAAGCGGGGGAATAGAAGACGACTTCTCCGTTCCACCTAACATCAGCGTAAATGGTTACCTCTCCCGTTTCGGGGTCGGTATAAGTGGCGTTAGAGGAGAGATAGAAACGGACGGAATTCTTTTCGGTGGCGTCTTCTGGCGTTGTCACATAATCAATAATAACCGAAGAATACGTATCAGCGTAGTTAAAGGGGAGCATAATAAGATCCATAATGACGTTCCCCTGCGTGTCATACATTTTCGTCGTTTCGTTAGTGATTTCAATACTTGTCATATACACTTTAAACTGATCCATAGAGATGGCCATACCAAAGAAGGTGACCACGACAATCGAGACCGCAAAGACCACAATAATGATAAAAATAGAACTCTTTTTCATAATCACTAAATCTCCGTTCTCTGAACTGCTTTACTTCGATACATAAAGGAGATAATCCGATAGATAAGGAAGACGGCGCATATGATAAAGACCTGTAGATACATGTAGCGGGAGGTAAACATTAGGAAGAAGAAGATAAGACCAAAGCCAATCGCACTGATGGCGATTGATAAGACAATCGATTTCGCTTCATTAGGATTAACCGCACCGGCTCCACTAGTTTGGAATAAATCGGGGTGAGGATGGGTAAAGTCGATTTCAGCGCTCCAAAGGAGATGGCCAACAACAAGGCATACTTCCATTAATATGACCCATAATATATTAAGTCCATGTATATTACACCTAGATAAGAATATAAGTGATGATGGAATAAGAGTAAGCATAGAAACGATAAGGGGCATAACAAGCTTAGGGAAGATGGTCCTCTTATAGCCGACCGGCATCGTCCGCTGCATACGTAAAGCGTCCGCTTCTCTTGAATAGATTGAGGCCACCCAGACATTAGAGGAGGTCGTAAAGAGTAAGACGATTAAAATATTAAAACTAATAACGAGATAATCACCTACAAGTCTCGTAGATATCGCGTCATAGATACCATCAAGTAACAGAATCATTAACGGCATAATAATAATGACCGCAATCGAGGAAGCGACATTAGTCGAGTTATAGAAGAACTTCATATTCTCGTAGTGAGTGTCACTAACTACGCCTCTTCTCGTGTGGTTCTTTTTAACCGCTTTCATAATACGAGGGGGATTATCATTTTGACGGATTGACACTCTCTGGTAGAGATAGTGAGAGATAAGAATATTAAGAGCGAAGAAGACTACGATACAGGCCATAGTAACGAGGAAAACTTCCCAGGCGAGGTCTGTACTATAAGCAATGGAGTTAGAGGGGAAAGGCCCGACGAGGAACAGAGTAAAAGCGTAGAAGATATAGAAGTACTTTGTAAACCAGTCGAGGAAGTTACGCATTCCCTGAGAGAAACTATTCCACGCGGTAATGAGGTTAATATCCTCTGGAATTAAAGAGATAAGCCAGACCACGAGGATGACAAAGGCCACTGCAAAGACCGCGGACACTGTGACCTTTACTGCGAAGTAGCGTCTAAAGGCGAGGATGATATAGTGAACTGGAAGAGCTAAGATTCCCGCAAAGAGGGTCTCGAGGACTGCAAATAGAAGAAGCATCACTAGCTCCCAGAAATATAGATACCAACTAAGACCGCTAAAAAGCGTAAAAGCGTAGAAGATTGGAACGTAGAATAAGATCGTCTTTCTCACTTCATAGATGAAGCACACGCCAATCTTAGATAAATAAATCGCGTTCGCGCTACTTGGATAAGTCGCAAGGACTTCATTATCTTTACTATGGAATAAATCACGGGATAAGGACGCAGTGCAGGTAATAATCGAGAAGATAAATAAGACGAAGAAGACGACGCTCATAACCGAGTTAGGAATAATACCTAACGGGGAGAAGAGATTGAGGTAGCCGCATAAGAGGAAAATGAAATACGCCACGACCGCGATAATAACAAACTCGAGAATAAATAGAGAGATTCTCGCCGCCGCTTTTTTCGCGTCATGAAGCATGGAGAAATCAATCTTTTCTCGACACTGCATGAGGAAAAGCGTCTTCACTTGGTGGAAGCCATTTTTAAGGCGCTGCCAAAGTGAGGGTTTCTCCTCACTTGGGGGCACTACTACTTCACTTTCACTGAGACTGATTTCTTCTTCACTTGCCATATATTTATCCTATTTATATATAGATTATTAATCCTCATCGATATAGAAGCCGTCAGGATAGACGCCAATCCCGTACTGAGCGTATCTAGCCGCTCTCTGTTTCTCTTCGGCTTCTTTTTCTTCTCTAGCTAACTGAGCGGCTTCATTTTCTTTTTTAAGCTCCTCAATGAGCTGAGTAAGTATTTCTTCTCTCGTAAGAGGCTTTTCGCTAGGATTTACGTAGTGAGAGCCTTCTTCGATATTAATGGTGTCAAACTTATTCTCTTTATACATAAGCTCCGCTTGAGTGGGCGTCTTATTTGCTTTTCTTTTACGACTTTTATAGAAATAGCTCATTCCTTTAGGAGCTTTCTTTTCGGGTCTTACAAGAGATCTATGAACATCGATATCATTCATATCGAGATAGAACTTTTCAAGGTCATCATATCTCGCTTCAATATTACTTAAAGGGGTATTTAATAAGATATGACCTTCTTTAATTACGATAATTCTATCGCATAGCTTTTCGACGACATCGATAAGGTGAGAGGAGAAGAAAACGATATTCCCTTTGGCGGCGTGTTTTCTCATGCATTCTTTCACTTCATAGACACTGACGGGGTCGAGTCCCGTAAGCGGTTCATCGAGGATCCAGACTTTTGGTTCATGGATAAGAGCCGCCATAATGGCAGTCTTCTGCTTCATGCCGTGCGAATAGGTGGAGATTTTAGAGTCGATTGCTTCCACCATCGATAAAGACTCGGTGAGGTCTTTAAGCCTAACTTCTCTATCTTCTTCACTAACGCCGTATAAATCAGCGACATAGTTAATATACTGTCTTCCAGTAAGCCTTTCATATAAAGCGTAATGGTCAGGAACAAAACCGATTTGTAATTTTGCCTCAACGGGCTGCTTATCAACGTCGTAGCCGTTTACTTCGATCGTGCCGCTGGTCGCGGGGTGAATACCGACGATCGACTTAATAATGGTCGATTTACCCGCGCCGTTATGACCGAGGAAACCGACGATTTCTCCGCTATTAACAGTGAAGGAGGCATCTTCAACAGCGTAGATATTTGAGCGCCCATACGCCTTATATAAGTTTTTCACGACGAGTTTGTCTTTACTTTCTTCATTCATAATCTCACTTAATCTCCTTGTATGGTGTTTTTTCTTCATCACGTATTCTTCCACTCTAATCTTATGGTTTATCTGCGAGGCGCTTTCAAAGCTTCCTCTAAGCTGGAGGAAACCAGTGATAACAAAATACATAATGAGCATCATCACAAGGTACACTCCAAAGAAGATTAGCTGATACGCCCAGTAGAAGGTCAGGGTTAACTCTCCCGCATTAAATGAAAGCGTATAGTCCGCTTTAAGATTTACAGCCCAATCACCGAGGACACTCGTAATCGAGTCTCCAACGACAAAGAAGAAGTCGGTGGTAGAGTGATAATTTACAAGAACTGCGTCGATAGCGCAGATAGCGACAAAATAGATAGCAAATAAACCGATGGAGATAGAAAACTGCTTGAAACGGGGTCTTTCATATACCCCAAGAAGCGCCATCAGCATCGGGACAGTGAAGGCGATAATATGAGTGTACCAGAAGATCACGATATCATCGCTAAAGGCATAGAGACCAGTATCGAATCCAGGGATCATCATCGCGCCGAACGCGCCCACTACGTTGACAAAGAGAGTAAACCAGAACAGCCACTTGCAGTGGACCACAAGGCAGATAAGAATTAAGATGAGCCCGAGGTTACAGAGGTGAAGGGGATACTGATAGGGATGAGTAAATATATCAAATGTATGACTAGAAGCATACATAACAAGAGCGCCCATCGTCATATAAAGAAGCATCATACGAATAAAGTCTTTATCTCTATTTTGGAGTAAGAGAGTAAAGATGGCGAAGATACCAACGAAGATATATAGATAGAAACGGTGATAGGTATCAAATCCAGCGATTCGGTTTAAACCCACTTTCCCAAACATAAATTCAAAAGCGTAAGGGGGCATACTCATAATGAGAACGATAAGGAAGACTGAAAGCATATCCACTATTTCTCTTGAGGTAATCTTTAGCCCTCCCTTTTCGCATAGTGGATATAAACACATAATAAAAACTAGTCCCACCTCAACCGCTAAAGTGATAGAGCAGAGGTTAAGGCTATAGTCACCAACATAAGAGTAGGCGGTATACTGAATTAAAGCGATATTTAAAACACTTGAGATTAAACCAATCGTTTTCGCGTAGTTAGCAAGGACTTTAAACCTCGTAAAGAAGGGATAAAGTTCGCAGCATAAAACCGACATAATTTCAAGCCAGAGAGCCACAAAGGTAAGAATCATGAGCCAGCGGCTTGAGAATTCGGGGTCTTCTTCACTAAGCTGCGCTTTATAAATCGAAGAGAAGATGGAACTTGAGGAGGCGTAGTA
Source organism: Coprobacillus sp. (assembly GCA_021203815.1). Lineage (GTDB taxonomy): Bacteria > Bacillota_I > Bacilli_A > RFN20 > CAG-826 > JAJQAP01. The sequence continues at coordinate 24,268 of JAJQAL010000033.1, forward strand.
GCGGATAAAGAAAAGGGCTAAAAGGAGGATAGCCGCTCCTCTTAAAACCCATTTAAGAGCACTATGATTAACTTTACGAACTTTTAGAATCAAGAGAATGATTCCAAAGACTAAGACTGAGCCCGCGCAAATTAAATAAATCATCATTCCATCCCTATGATTGTTATAATTCTACTCTTTTTTTTATTTTTGTTAAGGAAAAATAAAAACCTTATAAAAATCAAAATAAAAGAGCCTTATTTTTTAGTCTTTTAATAGAGTAAAAGACCGATAAAATTGGACCCTATATTACGTAATCATTGACTAGGTCAATAACTATGTCTTACAAGATAATAGTTTTTCTTTCCTCTTTTGACAAGAGAAAATTTATTAAATAAAGCGGAGTCTTTATTAATAAGGAAATCGCTTTGACCTATCTTTTCTCCGTTTAAAGCGATAGAGCCGTTACTTATAAATTCTCTCGCTTCTCTTTTAGAGGAGGCCGCGCCTATCGCGACGAGTAAATCTTCAAGTTTCATTGACTCATTAATATCGATTAAAAAGTCGGAGAAGACATCGATGAGTTCATCTTCGCTTAACTTTTTTATATCCCCAGAGAATAAAACCTCACTCATTCTAACCGCTTCTTCCGCTTTATCGACCCCATGGATAATAGAGACGAGTTCCCGAGCGAGTTTTTTCTGACCGATTCTCGCTCCTAAATTAGCGTTATGCTCTTTCTCTATTTCCTCTATTTCCTCTCTTGAGAGGAAAGTAAAGACTTTAAGATAATTAATGACTTCATCATCAGCACAGTTAATAAGAAACTGATAAAGCTTATATGGAGATGTTAGAGCGGAGTCAAGGAAGAGAGCGCCCTGTTCACTCTTTCCAAATTTTGTGCCGTCATTACGGGTGATTAGGGGAGTGGTTAATACTTCCGCAACTGACTCCACTCCTCTCGTTTTACGGATGAGCTCGAGGCCGCTAGTGAGGTTACCCCACTGGTCAGAGCCCCCACACTGGATATGACAGTCATAATTATCGAATAGATAGAGGAAATCAATCGCTTGAAGGATGTTATAGGAGAACTCGGTAAAGGAGATACCGCTTTCTAAGCGGTTAGCAATCACATCTTTAGCGAGTAGATAGTTCACAGAGAAATATTTTCCATAGTCTCTTAATAGGTCAAGAGTGGATATTTTAGAAAGCCAGTCGTAGTTATTTAAAAGAATCCCTTTCTTTGGGTCAGATAAATCGATAAATCTTTCAAGCTGCTTTTTGATGTTAGCGACATTCTTATCAAGAGCCTCTTTATCGAGGAGATTACGTTCACTACTTTTGCCTGAAGGGTCCCCAATCATTCCAGTGGCCCCTCCCACCACCGCGATTACTCTATGTCCCGCTCTTTGAAATCTCATGAGAAGAGAAATCATAAGATAGTTACCTAAGTGAAGGGAAGAAGCACTTGGATCAAAACCCACATAGATAGTCTGTGGGGTTTTTAAAAGTTCTCTTAAATTATCCTCATTAGAGGTATCTTTAATAAGTCCGCGCCATTTTAAATCATCGTATATATTTTCCATAACTTTTAACTTTTACCTATTGTAAATAGGATAAGTGACTTTTTCAAGGCGTGAAGATGGAATATTATATCTTCCCACTTTCGCTTCGTCCTTCCCGTCGAGCACAACTAGGTCTCCAACAAACCCGCAAGTGGTATTGTTAACTAGTGAAGTTCCAACGCCATACATAGAAACAGGAACCCCTAAAGCGGTCCACTCTTTAATCTTCTCTTTAGAGAAGGAAGAGGACACGACAATATCAACATAAGTAAACCCTTCCGCATCTAAAGCATTACGAAGAGCAAAGATAAGCTCTTTACAAACACCATGTGGATCAAACCCAGTTGTGTCTTTATCATCGAAATAGTGATCGATAAGAGAAGATGAGGTATCTACTCGAACAGCGTGGAGTTTAGTTCCAAGATGACGGGCGAGTTTAAGGGAGTCCGTAACGATATCATTATTATAATCTACTAGCGATGTAACGCCTTTTTCAGGAAACATATTGTAGTATAAATCACCCGCTTTGCAGAGGTCACCACCGCATATCTGAATAAGGGCGTGCGGCATGGTTCCCATGCCTTTACCTCCCCACCACTCTCCTTGAGCGTCAGTGGAGACTCTATTAATTCCTGCAACATATGAAGCATACCCATCACCTACTTGAGTAAGGTAGTCATCTTGACGGTCCGCCATTGAAAAGACTGGAGTGGACCCAGCAGCGTCAAGAACTTCTTTCGTATTAGTGGCAACACTACTTCTTCGAGCTAAAACGCCATCAATAACGCTTTCTAAAAATCCAAAATCCTCGTATCTCCCAGTTACTTTTAAGACTGGTTCTTCCGCACTTATCATATCGCCGTCATGAAGAGCGAGTATTTCAAGACCTTCTGGATGAGCGGCAAAAGTATGCAAAATGGCAATGGCTTCATCGATACCGCATAGCATTACATTATCGCGGCGCTGAAACCACTGCATAGTGACTATATGATTTGGAGCAAGCTTGCCTACTATCTCTCTAGTTTTAAGAAAATAGTTAGCGGAATAATAGCCTTCTCCAAGTTTAGGGTCAAATTTAAAAGTCTTATTAGTAAGACGAGATATTTTTCCTTCTTCTTTTAGTTTAATTTCGAGTTCTTCCATTACTTTTCCTAGTTTCTATATTATTTTTCCAAAATAATCCGGTATATTTTTAAGCCTTTTTCTTTCGCTTTTAGTTCATATTCAGTCTCGACATCAAAACTTTCTATAATATTATAGTCCTCATTCATACTTTCAATAAGAAAATGTGAATTTTTAAACTGTTCGAGAGAATATTCATATAATTCCTTATTATCTGTTTTGAAATATAAATGAGATCCACTAGCGAGGATTCGATAGTATTCATCCACTAAAGCGGAAGTCGTTAGTCTTCTCTTTTCGTGTCTTGCCTTTGGCCAGGGATCAGAGAAATTTAAAAAGATAGATAAAACAGAACCATCGGAGATTTCCGATAAAACTGAATCGATATCTTCAGGATACAAATACGAATTAGATAATGGGGTTTCAAGGAGTTTTTTAAGACAGTAACCCGCCACTGTGATATTCTTTTCTACCCCAATAAACGTTAAATTAGGATTATTTAACGCCATTTCTGAAAGAAATTTCCCTTTTCCGGAGCCGATTTCTAAATAATAATCCTTTTTAGAAAGAAAAGTGTCCTTATCGATTACAATTTCCGGGTGCTCCGCTAGAAGCGGCTCCGCCCAAGCTTTATATTTAGTTCTCATTTTCGATTAGTTTACCAAGCTCAATAATGGCGTGAGCGTAGATAGCCATGGCCTCGTTTAAAGTCTCAATTTTGACTCTTTCTTTTTCGGAGTGCATATAGGTGTCGAAGTCTCTTTTTTCAATTCCAAAGGCCACGATGTTATCAGCCTCCTTAGCGTAGGTTCCTCCTCCGATTGCAAGAGGCTGGCTATTAACATCTCCAGTTTCCTCTCTATAAACCCCAAGAAGCGTCTTCACAAGAGGAGAATCTGTAGGATAATAGAGAAGTTTATCTAGGCCATATATTTTCACTTCAAATGGAGCGGTATTTTTCTTAATATTCTCAATCGTTAAATCGACATCGGTGGTCTCTCCGTGTCTAAAGTTAACCGCCATAACTAATTCCTCTCCATCGTAGCTAAGTAAACCCACGTTAAGGGTATTAAGACCAAAATTAGGGGAATCATAATAGGCACCAATTCCTAATCCATTAACATTTTCATAGTTTTTAGCGAGATTTATAATCTCGCTATCTGGATAAAGCTTACCTAAATACTTAAGGGCAAGCATACCCGCGTTAATTCCTTTTTCCGGCATTGATCCATGGGCACTCTTTCCTTTAATTGTAACGAGGTCTCCTTCACTCGTTTTCTCTGCGGTAAACGGCACCTTATCTTCCTCTAAAAGACCAATAAGTGCACTACCGTCCTCCATAATTATGTCACATTTATCAATTACAGCGTTAAATGCAGTCCCGCCTTTAATCGACTTTACTCCGGGTATTGTAACCTTCCCAGAGACTTGATAGTTAATCATTCCTTTCTCTCCATAAATTAGGGGATAATCACTATCAGGAGTAAAGCCGTATGTTGGCTGGGGTTTATTTAAGGTATGGAAATAGTATTTCATCTCGCTAGAGCCTCTTTCTTCATTTCCTCCAACGAGGAGTCGAAGCTGATAGTTACCAAGCAAATGATTATCGCTTAAGGCTTTCGCAGCGTAGTAGGCCGCAAGAGTGGGCCCTTTATCGTCGGAGACGCCTCTTCCATATAAGATTCCTTTATCTTCTCTAACGGTAAAGGGATCTCCTTCCCATCCATTACCCGCTGGAACGGTGTCGCAGTGGCTCATCACGGTTATATTCTTTTCGCCCTCTCCAATAAGGATTTCGACGATTTGATTATCATATATCGTCGCTTTAAAGCCGTCTTGCTCCGCCAAATCTTTCATAAAGTTAAGGGCTTTAGTAACCCCGAGGCCGTAGGGATTGGTCCCATCACTACTCCCTTCATCATAGGCGGAGTTAATCGCGCAGAATTTAACAAGATTCTCTTTAAGAAGTCCTTCATAGTCTTTAACAAGTTTTGGATACATAGTTTTCTTTCTCCTTATTAGTTCATTAAATTTTAAGCCGTGGTTACGTCCTTTTAGTCCTGCGGCCACTCCAAGTGAGACAGCAGGGACAAGGACAAGAGCAATTGCCATCTCGATAAGTCCATTAATCGTGAAGATAGTGGACAGAATCCACATATAACCCCCTTCATGGATTGGAAACCATAGATAGTCCCAAAGCCAGTAGCAGGTAAGGGTAATTAGTGAATGAAATAATGTTAATACAGGAGCGGCAACCACCGCAAGGGTGTATTTTGCGCTTCTCGAAGGAATTTTATTAATTCCTTCATAGGTAAATCCAGCCACTAATCCAAATATAGCGCGCGGTAAGACCGAGATAAAGGGATTAATAAAATCGGGATCCATAGCGGACTGAGGCATAGCCGCGGCTTTAATAAGGGAGCACACTCCCATAGTAAGACCGGCTACAAAGGCTTCTTTCCACCCAAAAACCATCGCGACGATTAAGACGACAACGTGAACTGTCGTAAAAGAAATAACGCCACCGATGGAGATATATCCAAACTGAGGAATAAAGCTCATGATGGCGATAATAGCGATTATCATCGCATAGGTAGTCATCTGATAAACAGCGTTATTTCTCATTTTGATTCTTTTCTAAGATAATATTTAGTCCTTTAACGAGGAGATTTTCGTCATACGTATAGTCCAAATCAAGCATGTCAGCGATTAAATTAGCGCATCCTCCGGTGAGGATGAGCTTAAAATCATAGCCAACAGCCTTCTGGTATTGCTCCGCCATCCCTTCAATCATTTTGACATTTGAATAGATGATTCCGTTATTTATGGCGTCGATGGTATTCTTCGCGAGAAAACCTTTAGGTTTTTCTAGTCCCACTTCTGGGAGAAGAAAGGTCGAGTCTTTTAGACTATTCGCGCTTTTTACTAAGCCCGGAATGATATGAGCGGAGCTAAAGGCTCCATTTTTATCGAGAAAGAGAAACTTAGTCGCGGTCCCCATATCTATGATAAGAGCGGGATAGCCATAAATAAATTTTGCGCCTACGAGATCCGCGATTAAATCGTTACCGACTTCGCTTGGGGAATCGATAACAAGCGGTAATCCAGTTTTTGTTCCAGCGCCTATTGTTATGATTTTGGCATTAAATAAAGAAGCTAATGCTTCTTTAATACTATGATTAAGAACTGGAACAACACTAGAATAGACTACCGCTTCAACTTCACTTAAAGCGATACTAGACGAAGAAAAAAGCGAACGAATTTCCATTTCGACTTCGCTCTCACTCATATGAATATCAGTCTTAATCTTAAATTTGTTTACTAGGTCTTCGCCCTTAAATAGAGCGAGGACAATTGTGGAGTTACCCACGTCCACCATTAAATTCATTTTTAATTTCCTCCCTATAGGCCGCTTTGGGTCCCATGTTACTAAAATTAAAGAACAATATTGACGATTTTGTTTTTAATGACGATGACTTTCTTTATTTCTTTTCCTTCCGTGTAATGCTTTACGTTTTCGCAGGATAAGGCCATCTCTTTAAGGACATTATCCTCGCTATTAAGCGGCGCGTCAAATGTATCACGAAGTTTTCCGTTTACTTGAACGGCGATATGGACAGTATCTAAAGTAAGTTTAGATTCATCATAGACTGGCCAAGGCTCATACGTTATGAGGTTTTCGTGACCAAGCATATTCCAAATCTCTTCACACACAAATGGAGCGACAGGGTCAAGAAGCTTAATAAAACCTTCAATATACTCAAGGGGAATTGAGTCCGCTTTATAGAATTCATTAGTTAAAACCATAAGGGTGCTAATAGCGGTATTAAACTGAAGACCTTCATAGTCATTAGTTACTTTCTTAACTGTGTAGTTATAGATGTAATCAAGCTGGTGATTATTCTCTATTACTATCTTGCTTTTAAGTGGGTCTTCAAAAAGGCGGTACACTCTATCTAAATAGCGTTTTGCCCCTTCTAGACCGCGTTCACTCCAGGGAAGGGAGTCCTCAAGCGGCCCCATAAACATCTCGTATAGACGAAGAGCGTCCGCTCCGTATTTATTTACGCATTCATCGGGATTAACGACGTTTCCTCTCGATTTACTCATCTTTTCTCCGTTTTCTCCAAGGATCATTCCTTGATGGAATAGTCTTTGGAAGGGCTCCTTACAGGTCACGATATTTAGGTCATAGAGGAATTTATGCCAGAAACGGGCATAGAGTAAATGAAGGACAGCGTGCTCACTACCACCGATATATAGATCCACTGGAAGCCAGTGGTCAAGGAGCTCTTTTGAAGCGATTTCTTTATCGTTATGGGGATCGATATATCTAAGATAATACCAGCAAGATCCCGCCCACTGAGGCATAGTATTCGTTTCTCTAGTTCCTTTTTTCCCGTTTATAGTTACATTAACCCAGTCTTTCGCGTGCACAAGAGGCGATTCCCCTGTGCCGCTTGGCTTATACTCCGCTAGAGGCGGAAGCTCTAAAGGAAGCTCGTTATCAGGGACAGGAACTATTTCTCCATCTTCAAGAGTAATCATTGGAATAGGTTCACCCCAATATCTTTGACGGGAGAAAAGCCAGTCTCGAAGCCTGTAGGTAATCTTTTCTTCACCCGCGCCTAAAGAAACGAGTTTCTTTAAGATAACTTTTTTCGCCTCGTCTATTCCTAAGCCGTTCGCTTCTTCACTATTAAGGTGAGGAGCGTCGCTAGTCATCGCTTCTTTAGAGATATCTCCCTCTAAAACCTGAATCATGGGGAGATGATATTTTCTGGCAAAAGCGTAATCTCTTTCATCATGAGCGGAGACCGCCATAACAGCGCCGCTTCCATAACTTGCTAAAACATAATCAGCGATATAGATAGGAACTTCTTT
>JAJQAL010000033.1:31917-43132 GCA_021203815.1 Coprobacillus sp.
TAAAAGACGATCAGCGTAGCTTGTAATACGAAGGACCCACTGTCTCATGTTTTTACGGATGACAGGGAAATCTCCGACTTCACTACGGCCGTTAATCACTTCTTCATTAGCAAGGACAGTGCCAAGTTCAGGGCAAAAATTGACCGGTTTATAATCGACGTAGGCTAAATCATGCTCATATAGACGGGTAAATATCCACTGAGTCCACTTATAATAAGATGGATCACAGGTCGCTATTTCTTTATCCCAGTCATACGAAAAACCGAGCATTTTAATCTGCTCTTTAAAGCGGGCAATATTTTTATAGGTAAACTCGCTTGGAGGATTATTTGTTTTTATCGCGTACTGCTCCGCGGGAAGACCAAAAGCGTCCCAACCAATTGGGTGGAGGACATTATACCCCTGCATTCTTTTCATTCTCGCGATGATGTCGCTAGCAGTGTACCCTTCAGGATGTCCAACATGAAGGCCTTCTCCACTAGGATAAGGGAACATATCTAAAACATAGTACTTAGGTTTACTAAAATCATGGGTATCACAATAAAAAGCATTGCGATCTTCCCATATTTTTCTCCATTTAGCTTCAATATTTTTATAGTCGTATCCCATTAATAACTCCGCATTTTAGGCGTAACTATTTATCGCCGACAATCTCTTTATATAGGCCTAGATAGAGGGTGGCAGACTGTCTCCAAGAGTGATCCACACTCATGGCATTCTTCATAAGCTTTTTTCTTAAAGTGATATTCCACCAGTTATCATAAGCATAGATAGCGGTATTCACCGCATCCATTGGGTTATAGGAGTCAAAACCAAATCCATCCGCTTTATCTTTATTATGGCCGTCATAGTTAATAACGCTATCTCTAAGTCCTCCTGTCCTACGGACAATAGGAAGAGCCCCGTATTTTTGGGCAATCATCTGCCCTATTCCGCACGGCTCAAAGAGCGAAGGCATAAAGAAGAAGTCACTAGCGGCGTAGACTTGATGAGCCAAATCATCGTTATATCCAATATAAATTCCAACGATATCGGGATAGGTCGCTCGGAGCTGTTCCATTCTCTGTTCAACTTGATATTCCCCTGAGCCTAGGATAACGATATTACAGCCTCTATTAGCCATTTCATAGCACATCGCAAAGAGTAAATCGATGCCTTTCTGCCAGGTTAAGCGGGAAACAACGCCGAATAGCGGCTTTCCGCTGTCAACTAGATGCATGCTCTTTAAAAGCGCAGCTTTATTAGCGGCTTTCCCTTCATAAAAGGTCTTAACGTTATACTTTTGAGCGATAATTTCATCGTGAGCGGGATCGAATTCTTTATAGTCGACACCATTAAGAAAACCGGTGAAATCCCACTCCCTAAGTCTAAGGATTTGGTCAAGACCTTGGCCTCCTTCAGGAGTTAATAGCTCTTGAGCGTGGCTTGGGGAAACGGTGGTTATCTTATCGGAGTAGATAATCGCCGCTTTCATCGTGGACACTTGATCTTTAAATCTTACCTGTCCATTATCGAATAGAGAATCGGGGAGATTATAGAAATCTCCAAGGACAATTTTCGGAAATAAGCCCTGGAATGCAGGATTATGAATTGTAAAAACGAGTTTTGTGGCCTGATAAAACTCCCGGTGCTGCTCCTTAATTAAAACGGGGAGCATTCCCGCCTGCCAGTCATGAACATGAATAATATCGGGTTTAAAGCCAATTTCTGGGAATAGGTCATTACAGGCCATAGTGAAGAAAGCAAATCTCTCCCCATCATCATATTCCCCGTATAAGACATCACGGTCAAAATAGTGAGCGTTTTCAATTAAGTAATAAGTAATCCCGCTGATCTCGGTTTTATAGACTATAGCCTCTTCTCTTCTCCAGCTCATCGCCACCGTAAAAGAGGTAACTTTAGTGAGCTTCCCTTTTATCTTAGAATGAGACGACTTATAAAAGGGGAGAACAATGACTGTTTCTTCCCCGAGTTCATTAAGTTCTTTTGAGAGCGAGTAGACAACGTCTCCAAGTCCCCCGGTTTTCGCTAGTGGTACCGCCTCAGAGGCAATCATCGCAATTTTCATTAGACTGTTACTCCCTTAGCAATGACGAGGAACTCGTCATCGGATCCGCTTAATTCTTTCACCTGTTTTATTTTGACGTCTTTATCACAGACGGCATTAGATAATTTAACATCTTTTCCCACGAGACTTCTCGTAAAGATAATGGAGTCTTTTACCTCCGCGCCTTCTTCAATTGTGACATCACGGGAAATAATCGAGTTAGTCACTTTTCCTTTAATAATCGCTCCATTAGCGATAAAGGAATTAGAGACTTCCGCTTTTGGTCCATATAAAGAAGGAGGGGTATTATTTGTGGTGGTATAAATAGGCCACCAATCGAGGAAGAGTTCCATTCTCGTTTGATGATCGAGAAGCTGCATTGAAACATCAACATAATCATGAAGAGAGAAGATTGGGAACACTCTATTTGTGTGTCTATAAGCATTTATTGTTAAGAGGTGGTTATTAATGCAGTAGTTAATTAAATCGGAGATTGAAAGTAAGGTCGAGATATTCTTCTGCATCTTAATTAAATCGAGAAGAGCATCTTTTGAGATGATAAAGGTATCTAGTGAGACATCAATTGAGGGAGCGCTATTATGTGGATTAGCGCTTTTTACTATCTTTCTCGATTTATCGAGTTTAATCGAAGTGCAGTTACGGAATTTACCCTGAGAGTTATCCACTCTCGTATAGACCATGGTAACAGAAGCTCCACTTCTTCTATGCTCATCGATAATCGGACGGAAGTCCATCGAGGTGAGGAAATGAACAGGAGCAATCACAAAATACTGGGTATTAAAGAGATCAATCTGCTCGAGATTTGCATTGATATTCCCAATATCCGTATTAAAAGTGGGGTCATTAATACTTTTTTCATTAATTGCGGTTCTAATATAACCCGCTTTGGTATTATTAATCCACGCTTGACCATTTTGGATGTGGGAGTGGATGGAATATGCATAATTTTTCGCTAAGATGAGAATATCGTTAATCCCAGAGTTAGAGAAATTAGAAAGGGTAAAATCCATGATTCCATATCGACCTAAGAAGGTTACAGTGCCCATAGGACGGCGGGCGGTAAGAGCCCCGAGAGATGGGGAGTAATGTAAATCAACAAATCCAACGACGTCACTCATCTTATTGCACCTGGCTTTCCATATTACTAGCGACGAGAATAATCTCATCTCCATCTTGGTTAATCGAAACATTATCGCCAATCCACACTCCTGGAGCGATAATAGCGTTACGTACCTTCGAGTTTTTACCGATATGAACATTACTCATAATGACGCAGTGGTCACAGACGGTATCGTAGTCAATCATTACATCACTAGAAATGACGCAGTAATTTACTTTGCCAAGGATAACCGCGCCTTGATTAGCAATACTACTCGTAATACTCGTTCCTCTTTTACCCACGTAGTGAGGGAGGGAATAAGTATCTTGAGTGTAGATTCTATCGTCATCTCGAATCGAGTTAAGATTAAATTTGCCGTCGATGATATCCATATTTGCGGCGTGTAAACTAGGAATAGTTCCGACGTCTCTCCAGTATCCGTTATAGCGGTAACAGAAGACTTTCATATTCCTCTCGAGCATTTTTGGAATGATATCATTTCCAAAATCATGAGAGCTATTTTCATCTTTCATATCTTCGAGGAGGAGTTTACGGAGGGTTTTCCATTTAAACATATAGATACCCATACTGGCAAGATTGCTCTTTGGGTTTTTTGGTTTCTCTTGGAACTCGGTGATATGGTCATCATCATCCGCGACCATAATTCCAAAACGAGGGGCTTCTTTGGGGTCCACTTCAATAACGGAGATAGTGACATCCGCGTCGTTAGTGGTGTGACGCCAGAACATATCATTAAAGGTGGTCTTATAGATATGATCACCGCTTAAAATGAGAACGTTTTCTGGATACATTGAGTCAATCCACTCAATGTTTTGAGCGATAGCGTCCGCGGTGCCTTTATACCAGCTCGCTCCTTCATCGGTTTGTTTAGGGGCAATCGCAGTCATTAAAGAATGAAGACCATTAAGTCCCCACTTCTCACCATTTCCAATATATGAGTTTAAAAAAGTTGATTCGTACTGAGTTAAAACACCGATGGTATTAATGCCGCTATTAACGCAGTTAGAAAGTGAAAAATCAATGAGACGATATTTAGCAGCAAACTCGACGGCGGGCTTCGCTACTCTTTTGGTTAATTGATATAATCGCGTTCCTTTGCCACCGGCAAGGACAACAGCGATAAGACTATTTGTCATATCTATTTCCTTCTTTGCTCTTTTTATTTTATTCAAAAATAAAACCTTATTCAATAACATTAAATAGAAATTAGGGGGAGGAAGACGAATAAATAAACAAATCATTTATTTATAGGTCTAACTCATATAAAATTAGTGATTAAGGACGAGCATATGTTAAAAGCAGATATTAACTGGGATGAATACTTTATGGGGATAGCACTCCTCTCTTCTTTACGTAGTAAAGACCCTAACACGAAAGTCGGAGCGTGTATCGCTGATAACGCCCATAAAGTGGTGAGTATCGGCTATAACGGAATGCCCGCAGGAGTGGATGAATCAAAGCTTTCCTGGAATAAAGGAGAGGGACTAGATAGTAAATATCTCTACGTCTGTCACGCTGAGTTTAACGCGATTTTAAATACGAGAAATGGGTCCGCTCTTGAAGGATGCTCTTTATATGTGACCTTATTCCCCTGTAATGAATGCGCGAAAGCGATTATACAAACTGGAATTAAAGAAGTGATATATGTAGAAGATAAATACCCCGATCACACCGAGACCAAAGCGAGTAAAAAACTCCTCGAACTCGCTGGAGTTAAGGTCAGAAAATACGAGGGACGTATACCGGAGATTAAATACTAATGAAGATGAGTATCGTCGACTACGTAAAAGGGGAAAAAGAAAGAATTAAAGAAGAGGTGTCTCATTTAAAAGAGGCCCCTTATTTTGCGATTATTCAGGTTAATGACGATGAAGGAAGTAATATCTATATCGCGGGAAAAATAAAAGACGCGGAAGAGCTTGGAATTAATGTCGAGCATATGAAGTGCCCCTTAGATATGAAAGAGGAAGACCTTCTAAAACTCATCGATGATTTAAACCACAATCCGATGGTGCACGGAATCATCGTTCAGCTTCCTTTACCCCCGCAGATTAATCCAGACCACGTTAAATGCGCGATTGACCCCAAAAAGGATATCGATGGGTTTAATCCCCTCTCTAGTTTTACCCCCTGCACTCCAAGGGGAATACTCGACTATCTAAAAGAAGAAGAGATCGAGATCGACGGGAAAAACTGCGTCATGATTGGAAGGAGTGATATCGTCGGGAAACCGATGTCAAAAGTCCTCCTTAATGAAAACGGAAATGTCACCACTCTCCACTCCCACACCAAAAGAGAAGATATGGAACGATATGTCGCTAGTGCCGATATCATCGTCATTGCGATTGGTCATAAATACTTTTTAGACGATTCATTCACTTTTAAAGAGAGTGCGGTTATCGTCGACGTTGGAATCACTAGAAAAGACGGAAAGCTATATGGTGACTCTAAGCCGGGTCTACCGGTTAGACTTCAAACCCCTGTCCCAAGAGGCGTAGGTCTACTCACCCGCCTCTCTTTAATGAAAAACTTAATGGAGGCGTACTATGAACTTCAAGATTGAAAATACAGAAGTATACGGACTTGAAAAGTCCGTAAAGGCCAGCGGTAACCCGATGAGGACGGTCTTTGATAGAAGTGAAGTAAGCGATAAAGACTATGCGAGAGCGAAAACTCTAGGCACCGCGCGTAACGGAGAAGGACATGATAATTACCTTAAAGGAATAATCGTCCAAATGGATGTTACCGCACCTCAGTATTGGTGGAAACAGGCTCAGCGTTATCACTGGTTTGATTTTGTTTCATCTCAGTCGACGATGCACTGCCTCATGAAATTTAAGATTGGGGAGCAGTGCGTTGAAGAGACGAATAAAGAAGTCATTAAAATCGTTGAGGGACTCGTTGACGAGTGGAACGCTTTAGAGGATCCCGAGGCTAAAAGCGAGAAGTGGAAAGAGGTCGTTGCCTCTCTTCCCGCAGGGTTCTGCCTAGGGGCGACGATGACAACAAACTATCAGCAGCTTAAAACCATGTATATACAGCGAAAAAATCATAAACTAACGGAGTGGCATACTTTCTGCACATGGTGCGAGTCACTTCCGATGTTTCTTGAATTAACAGGAGCGGATAAACTCGTTTCATGAAACTGAGACTAGGGCTTTGGAAAATAACCTACACCTTCCTTATCGCTATCGCTATTGTCGCAGCGGCTTTATATGGAATCTTTTTTGGCGTGTTTATGGGAGAAGGGAAGTGGCAGACCTGGCAGCCCTATACCATTATTGGAGTGTGGCTTGTTCTCTCGGTGGTCTTCTATATCTTATCCGCGACGCAAAACTATTACCTAGTCAGTAAAACCGAAGTAAAACAGGTAAGACTATTTAGAAAAATTACCTACCGAATGGATAATATTATCTATATCGATAAAGAGGTCTCAGAAAAAAGAAAGATGGTCTGTTTCTTTACTAGGGACGGGTATAAGAAATACCTCACCTTTGATAAAGAGGGAAAGCTATATGAGATTATGCTTAAGCAGTGTAAGAACGTGATCAGTGAAGAAGATTTTCATAATAGCTATCCAAATGTAAAATTTTAATTGAATAAAGAAGGGAATTTGTGATAATATCACAATTGCAAATTTAAAAGGGAGGCGAAAGTATGTCCAGAGTTTGTACTTATAGCGGTAAAGGTCCACAAAGTGGAAACAAACGCTCTAAATCCATGATTGCCACACGTAGAAAATGGAATGTGAATCTTCAAAAGCACACTATTATTGTCGACGGCAAAAAACAGCAAGTCAGAATGTCTGCGCACGCTTATCGTTCTCTAAATAAAGAAAGCAAATAAGCAAGACATTATTTGACGAAAAAAAATGACTTCGATGAAGTCTTTTTTTATAACTTAATAAGTGAATAATTATCCAATCGCGACGACGTAGAATAAAAGGGAGGCGATAAATAAAATGTTAGTGAGAACGGTGAGCCACTCCATAGAGGCAAGGGCAAAGACCTTTGGTCTTTCGTAGGTCACTGTCCCATCATCCTGAGTTACTTTATTAAGACGGAAAGGCTCTCTAGTCATACAGACTACGGCAAAAGCGACAATGGCGCTGAGGGAAGCACTATAGGCAAAGATATCAGTGATAATAAGCTCGGCAAATTCTCCTGAGCCTGTTCCAGTGACAAAATAGTCATAATAATCCATCGTTGCGTTTGTGGCGTTAACCGCAAAGATAAGAGAAAGAGCGAGACTTAAGACATAAGCGATTAAGGAGACGGAGAGATGAGCTCTTACATACTTAAAGGGGATAAAGTAGAGAGCAAAGATAAGAACGGAGAGAATGGCTCCGCCAATCACGACGATATAAAAGGAAGCACTACTCTCGTTGGTCGCCATCATAAAAAAGGAGAAGAATAAAACTTCACAGATAAGCCCGAGGAATAAGAAGATATTCCCTGCGAGGTTTTTACTTAGTTCAATAGGTTCATTTAGCTCATATGGGAAGGTATTACGACAGGTAAACTGTTTATTCTGGCGGTGAAAATAGTCCATGCGGTGAAAGAAAAAAGCAAAGACATAAAAGAGGATAGCAAGAATCGGTAAAGTAATCATTAAAACTGAATTCATAATTATCCTAATAGGGCCTCTATGGCGCTCTTTTTATTGTTTTTGAAGATGTAATTACCGGCGACGAGAATATCCACTCCAGCGTCTCGGCATTCTTTTGCGGTTTCTCTATTAATTCCGCCGTCAACCTCAATAAGATACTTTAAATTATTTTCCGCGCGATACTCGTCTAATTTTTTGATTTTTGATAGGGAATTTAAAATAAACTCCTGCCCGCCAAATCCAGGCTCAACGCTCATAACAAGGAGGAGATCTAAACTAGATAAATAGGGGATAATTTTCTCAACATCAGTTCCTGGTTTTATAGCAAGACCGGCTTTAATTCCTTCATTATGAATTAAATCGATTATCTCATTAACTTCATCTTCACTACACGCTTCGTAGTGAAACGTTAGAATATCCGCTCCAGCGTCGCTAAAAGCTTTAACATATTTTTTAGGTTCACTAATCATGATATGAACATCGTTAATCATATGATGAGTATGAGCGATACTTTTAAGAACAGGAATCCCAAAAGAAATATTATCCACAAAGTGGCCATCCATCACATCGAAATGGAGATACTTTACTCCTAAATCCTCTACTTCTTTAATCTCTTCGTTAAGTCTAGAGAAATCCGCACTGAGTAGAGAAGGAGCCACAAATACTTCTTTAGAAGAGTCCTTCATTGATATCCTCCCTCATTTTCATATATATATCATACACTTCCCTAGGAATAATTCCCTCATTTACTTGCTTTTTAACCTCGCAGCCTGGCTCACTAATATGCTTACAGTCAGCGTAGTAGCAGGATAAATAGGCGGGAGAAAAAGAAGGGAAGTATTTTGCGAGTTCATCGAGGCTCATTCTTAATTCAAGACTAGAAAAGCCAGGAGTATCAGCGATATACCCACCGAGGAAAGGGAGAAGCGTGGTGGATGTCGTTTTATGCTTTCCTCGATTAAGAGCGTAGCTATATTCCCCAATCTCTCTATTAAAGTCAGGATTAAGAGAGTTAAGAAGGGAGGATTTCCCTACGCCCGTCTGCCCCATTAAAACGGAGAGGTGAGAGGAGAAGACCCCTTTAAGCGTTTCCATACCCTCTTGCGTTTTATTTGAGATGAGGTAATGCTCTATTTTTAGTTTTTCGAGTAAAGAAGTGGCTTTTGAGGTGGTATCGGGGTCCGCAAGATCAGTTTTTGTCAGAATGACTTTTGCTTTTATCTCGTTATAGTTAGCGTAGGTAAGATATTTAAGGAGAAGATATGGGGAGAAGTCGGGCTCTTTTAGTGACATCACCACGACGAGCTGATCGATATTAGCGGCTTTCGGTCTATTTAAAGAAGACTTTCTTTCATAGACATAATTAATAACGAGGTTGTTTTCATCAAAATCGACGTAATCTCCAGCGATAACGTGTAAATTTTGTTTTCTAAATATACCACGCGGAGATAGGCGGTAGATAATACCTTCCGCTTCAATCGTGTATAGAGAAGAATCCGCTTCAATAACTAAGCCTTTCATACTAAATTCTACTTAAATAATCCTTTCTTTGAGGTTTTTTCACCTCTATCGATGAACTTTTTAAGATCTTCATTCATCGCCCAAGCGCTTTTATATCTCTTTCTCGGTTTCTTTTCCGTCGCTGTCATAATGATTCTTTCAATCTCATCAGGGAGAGAGGGGATATAGGTTTTAGGAGAAAGCATCTTCTCATTCACATGAGCTAAGGCCACATCCATCGCTTTCTTTTTATTACTAAACGGAGTTCTTCCAGTTACTATTTCGTAAAAGGTAATTCCAATTGCATAGATATCGGACTGGATAGAAGCGGGTTTACCTTCCGTAATTTCTGGGGCTAAGTAATGGACAGAGCCTTTTACTTCACCCACTTGGTTATGATTTAAACCCACTGCTTCACTGATTCCAAAATCTCCGATTTTGACCGTTCCATCCGCCTCAATAAAGATGTTCTGGGGTTTTATATCGCAGTGAATCACTCCTTTTTGATGAGCGTAACCCAATGCGCTAGTGACTTGAAGCATGATATCGATACACTCGCTTAAGGGTAAGGGAGACCTAAAATCGAGAATTTCTTTAAGTGTCTCGCCATTAATAAGCTCCTCAACAATATAGGGCCTACCATTTTCTAGTCCATGCCCTAAAACCTTTACGATATTAGGATGGTATAAAGAAGCGGCTATCGTGGCTTCATTTTCAAACCGCGTGAGGCTTGACTCACTCATCATCTCGTCTTCATTAATAAACTTAACCGCAACACTACGCTTAAAAACAATATCGTAAGCCTCGTAGACTTCCGCCATCCCGCCTTTTCCAAGCCGGGCGCTTATTCGATATCTTTCATTTATGACTTGTCCGTTCGCTAACGCCATTAATAAGGGCACTCCCAAAGGATCACAGAGAGGTTATCTTTGGCGCCATAACTATTGGCGGTGGAGATAAGCATATCCGCTTTTATCGAGAGAGATTCGTGGCAGTGTAAGATATTCTCGATATCGCCTCTTGGGACGGAGTTATAGACTCCATCGCTACAAAGGAAGAGACTTTCTCCCTTATATCGCTGTGACCTGATATCGAGACTTAATGAGGGGTAGGTTCCAAGAGCATTAGTAAGGACATTCTTATTTTGATGAATCTCCTTTTCCGCTTCGCTTATTTTCCCCGATTTATATAAATATTCAACGTAACTTTGATCTTCGGTAATTTGAGTAAGGGTTTCACTACTATAGGTATACGCTCTTGAATCTCCAACCTGCGCGGTCACGAGATTTCCTTTATGAAGGAGAGCCACAGTGACCGTTGTTCCCATACCCTGATAGTCAGGAGAGGTCGCTCCCATCATATAGACTTGGTTATTAGCATCTCTAATTGTATTTTTTAGCCAGCGGGATGCACTTCTTGTGGACCCTAGTCTACTTTTATTTTGAAAGCTATCAGTAATAACTGTAAGGCAGAGTTCAGAGGCGTAGTCCCCTTTATTTTGTCCTCCCATCCCGTCACAGACGCATAAAAGGACATCGCCTTTTGCGTTTCTAAGGGCGGTGCAGCGGTCTTCATTTACTTTTCTTACTCTTCCGACATCGCTTTTAAAAATAAAACTTCCATTTAACTTATGATATGAATTAGCCATCTACCTTCTCCACTTTCGCTCTTAATTGACCGCAGGCTGCGTCAATATCGCTTCCAAATTCCTTTCTAATGGTTACATTTACTCCGTTTTTAGCGAGCATATCCGCAAAATAGTGAACTCTATTATTGCTACTTCTCTTATAACTACATAAATTTGTTTCATTATATGGAATTAGATTAACATATCCATTCGTTTCCTTCACTAATTTTATTAATTGTTCGCAGCATTCTTTGGTGTCGTTAAGGTGATCGAGGAGGAGATACTCATAGGT
>JAJQAL010000033.1:43232-49802 GCA_021203815.1 Coprobacillus sp.
ACTCTTTGCCCTCTATTTTCCTTAAGGAGCTCTTTATTAAGCACCATGATCTGACCGACCATCTCATAGGTTTCAAGGTTTCTTTTCTTTCCAAGAAGGCCTGAAGCGCAGAAACTGCAGCCCATATTACATCCCACCTGACTAGAGACACAGGCGACATTCCCGTATTCATACCTCATTAAAACGGTTTCCACTTTCATTCCGTCCGTAAACTCCACTAAAAGTTTAATTGTTCCGTCATTACTCACCTGTTTAGTGTGGACCTTAGGAAGCTCAAGGGAATAGTTTTCTTTAAGCCGATTACGAAAAGAAAGGGAGAGGTCACTCATTTCATCAAACGTCTCCGCTTTAAGGTCATATATCCAGTGATAGAGTTGAATCGCTTTATATTTTTTCTCACCCTCACTAAGCATAAGGGTTTCAAGCTCGTGGAGTTCCACGCCGTATAGATTAGTCATTACTCGCTATCTCAGCTATTTTCTTTCTAATAATTCCGTAGTAGAGCGTACAGTTATCTTCGTCGATAGGAAGGAACTGTCTCTCTTCCACTAGTTCGTAGCCAGCGTGAGAGGCGACAAACTGATGGATAAGTCCTTTACTCTCTTTATTGGAGATGGTGGGAACAATATAGATAATCTCTCCGTTATCACTTAGGAGTTTACCCGCTTCCTCAAGGGCGAGGTTTTCTCCTTCCACAATGGAGTCGAGACTACTCATCTTAAAGTGATAGGAATAATCAGGGGAGAGACGAAGGAGTTCAAAGTTAGAGTTATAGGGGCAGAGGAAGAAATAATCCACCGGCTCACTAATACAGGTAATAAATCCACTTGGAGTGACATTATAGAATCTCATGTTCTTCACTCCTGTGGATTTCATACTCTTCGAGATATGGTAATATTCCCCGCCGCTAGTGATCATGACATCAATCTCTTTTTTCTGATCCACAAGTTTTTCGCTGAGGCCGAGATAGAAAGTATTAAGGCAGTCAGCCTCTAAGGCGACATGAGCGAGTGGAGAGATATCTAAGGAATTTAGAAGGGTATCAAGCCCGCGGTTATAGGAATATAAATGGAAATTAGTAATGGCTTTATTAATAGACTCCCGATACTTAGTGTCCTTAATCGGGGTAACCATATTAGGATGAGAGTCCACTCTCTCTAAGACAGTTGAGTAGAGGGAATCAAATTTCTCATCACTAATAACGAGATGATTGATGTGATAGTACTTAATGGCGGTGTGGGTAAAAGCCCGTAAGACTTTCTGCGTTCTTCCTTTTCCGAGGTGCTTCTCCCACATCTTCACGAGCTGTGTGGGGACGTTATAACGGAAGTGGAGATACTCAATGGAATTAATTTCGATATCAGGGGGAATTAAGCCTTCACTATTTTTCGCGTAGTCCACGAGTTCATCAAAGCTTTTTGGATCATAAGAGACATCATTAGTCTCTAAAATATGCTTTACAAATGTAAAAAGAGCTTCCTCATCTAGCTCTTTATTAAGGAAGCGAAGCTTAGAAAGCATAATATAGATAGCGCAGGCACTCTTTTCCTCGATATCACCGAAGTAGCGCTTTACGAGTTCGTTAAAGATGTAATAGTGACGGAGCGCGCACCCCACGATAATTGAGACCTGACTCTTTTCCGAGGGAGAGAGGTTATTAGCGGTGCTTACTCTTTTAATCGCAACGTTAAAAGAAACATCATCACAAATAACGTTACTTAAAACATCATAAGATAGTAAACATTCGTCCATAGGTTAATTATATGCTATATTTAACGCAATAAGATATAAAAATTATTTATAAATAAAAATTTTTAAACAAAATTACTAGTGAGTTTTATTGAAATCTTTAAAGATATCACCGGTGTAGATGTCGGAAAAATCGTCATCATCATCGCCTTCTATCTCTTCCCCCTCTTCCTCATCACCATCGAGTTCCACCATATTCTCTTCGGTCATGTAGCGGGGGTAATCATCATCGATTCTTTCATAGTGATGGCCATCTTCATAGTAGTTAAACTCGATAGTTACGTGAATAGCGTTTTCTCCAATTCCCTTATCGATAACCTCAGCGACTTCTCTTTCAATAATCTCAAATTGATGTGGAGCGGAGACTCTCACTAAAGTGTTCCAGCTCGTCTGCTCGACGCCTTTATGAAAGTACATGTTATTTGGGGCAATAAAATTGATATCCTCTTCATCCACTTTATAGGTTTTCGCTAAAGTGGGAGTAATCGCTTTTGAGATATCTGCGACAATAAACTGATCTAGTCCAATAAAAGAAATATCTATCATAAATTTTTCTCGTCTATTATTATAGCGACTTATTTTTTAATTTCATTAAAAATCATATGGATCAAAGTCCATGGTGATATCGATGCTCCCGTGGTGAGAGATTAAATCTTTAATATTTCTTAAAGCGTTTTTAACTTTATCAACATCGCGGTATTTAAGAAGAATCGTTCTATTATATTTCCCATCTGAATAGGAGATATAAGGAGTAATAGGGCCATAGATAATCGCTTCACTTTTAAGAATCTTTAATAGAGACTCTTTTACTTCAAGCGCAAGCTGGACGCATAGTTTACAACTTTTTGAGGAAAGGCGAAGAGCGCAGAGATAGTAATAAGGAGGATTCTTTAATGTTTTTCTATTTTTCATCTCGAGTTTATAGAAGTTTTCATAGTCTTGACGAGCGGCGTTAGTAATCGCGTAGTGAGAGGGATTATAGGTTTGGATAATGGCTTCGCCTTCCTTTTCCCCTCTTCCGCATCTTCCGATTGCCTGAGTGAGGAGCTCAAAGGTCCGTTCACTACTCTTATAGGAGGGGTTATTTAAACCGATATCTGCGTTAAGGGCGCCCACTAAAGTGACATTTTTAAAGTCATGACCTTTCGCAATCATCTGGGTTCCAATTAGGATATCTGCTTCTCCATGGGCAAAATCATCAATAATCTCACGGATAGCACTTCTCCCTTTAGCGGAGTCGCTATCAAGGCGGAGTGCTCTAGCCTCTGGGAAGACCTTACTAATTTCTTCTTCAATCTTTTCCGTTCCATAACCGAGTTTCATAAGTTTATCAGAGCCGCAGTGGGGACAGGTTTCATTAACGTCCTGCATATATCCGCAGTGGTGACACTTTAATGTTTCATCTTTTTTATGATAGACAAGAGGGACTTTACAGGTGGGGCATAATATAGGTCTACCGCATTCCCGACACATCATTGTGGAAAATCCTCTTTTATTTACGAGAAGAATTATTTGTTCATGTTTACTAAGTCTATCTCTCATTTCATCAACGAGCTTACGGGAGAATAAATAAGATTCGTTAGATATATTATATCTTCTTGAAATATCAACGACGGTAACAGTAGGAAGAGGGAGCTGATTAATTCTCTTATCAAGAGTTAAAAGATGATAGACACCTCGGGCCGCTCTCGCTCGACTTTCAAGAGATGGGGTGGCACTACCAAGAATAACTTTAGCCCCATGCATCTTCGCTCTCATTAAAGCGATATCTCGAGCGTGATAATAAGGATAAACATCCTGCTTATAGCTTTCGGTGTGCTCTTCATCAAGAATAATGAGACCGATATTTGATAGAGGGGCAAAGATAGCGCTTCTCGCGCCAACGACAATCTTTGCTTCTCCGTTTTGGATACGTCTATATTCATCATAACGCTCGGCGGGAGTGAGATTCGAGTGAAGAATAGCAACATCAGAGTGGAACCTAGAGATAAAAAAGTCACTCATCGCTTTTGTAAGAGCAATCTCAGGAACGAGCATTAAAATTGATTTCCCCATTTTGAGGTACTGTTCACAGATAGTTAGATAGACTTCAGTCTTCCCTGACCCGGTAACTCCTTCGAGTAAATAAACAGAATCAGAGGAGGAATTAAACTCATTAATCACTCTTTCTTGATCGGGTGTTAAATGCTCAATTACCTCTTTTTCTTCGGGTTCAACTTTTAACCTTCTTTTCTCCACTTTGACTTCTTTAATTTTGCCCCGCTCTAAAAGCTTAGCAATAATCGACTGAGAATGAATTTCTCTTTTGATCACTGGAGCATGGTCTTTTATATAAACATAGATTTCTTTTTGAGCAGCGGTTAGTCCTTCACAGTCGAATTCTCCATTGATCTCAAGAAGAGTTTCATATGCAATTTTTGGCGCTTTTAATGAAGATTTACGGACATTTAGAGAAGGAGGAAGCATGCATTGAAGGATTGCCATCTTCCCACATAAATAGTATTCAGTCATCTCATCCACTAAGGCTAAGAGATCTTTATTAAGGATGGGCTCATTATCGAGGACATCGACAATCTCCTCTATATCGTAGCCAGACTGCTTAATGAGCTCTTCTAGTGTGAGATCAGTTGATTTAGCGCTTACGACATATCCCGCAATCTGTTTACTATTAAATTTAACGAGAACTCTATACCCCGCATCGACCTTCTTTTCTCCACTATAAATATAAGTAAAAGAGCGGTCTAAAACCATATTTGTATACTGGGGTAAAACTTCTAATATAATCACAAAATAATTATAAATTATTTATCTCATTTATTTAATTTATTTTAGAGTTAATTCTCTTTGGTCTATAATAAGGGTTAAGAGAAGAAAAAAGTATGTACTGTAAGAAATGCGGACAGCAAATTAGTGAAGACTCTCAGTTCTGCCCATACTGCGGCGAGCCTCAGTTTAATCGTGACCCCGAAAATGGAAATCCCTACTTAGAGTCGACCTCAGAGCAGAGGAGAAAAGACGGCATGATTGAGAAAAATAATCTCGGTTTAGCGGGGTTTATCGTTTCTCTAATCGGTTTAGTGTCGCTTGGTCTAGTCATTCTCATCATTGGACTTGTCCTCAGCTATATGGGTTATAAGAGAAGAGAACAATTTAATGAATATAATAAACTTGCTAGAATCGGAATAATTCTTGGAATAATTGGAATAGCAATATGGCTTATTGTCGTTATAATTGTTGCAGTTATTATAGTGGTATAAAAGATATGAAATGCCCTAACTGTCACGAAAAAATAAGTAAAGATACAGTGATATGCCCAAACTGCTCCTTTGAAATAGATGAAAATAAGCAAGTAGGGCATAATAGCTTTGCCATTTGGGGATTTATCGTCTCCCTGCTTAGCCTTGCGGTTGGCTTCGTTTTTATTAATCTAGTTGGAGTGACACTAAGCGCAATTGGACTAGGAAAAAAAGAGGAGTATCCAAAGAGTAAAAATCTAGGTAGAGCGGGTTTATGGATTGGAATCCTCGGGGCTATTGCCTGGACGATATTAATACTCTGGTATGTCTCTTTATAAATTTAAAATATAAAAAAACGGCCTGCATTTAGCAGGTTTTTTATTTATTTATTACTAACACTATCGATAGGTTTAGGGGAATTAGCTTCGTTCATTGCGGTTCTAATAATATGCCTAATTTCCCACGAGCTTCTTTGAACGTAGTCATTAAGAACTACATGTTGATATAGGCTCGCGCTTTCAATCTCTTTTTTCCCTTTTGCAAGTCGGGACTGAATCACTTCTTCTTTTTCCCATTTCCTATTACGGATTCTAGCTTCAAGAGCTTCGGTAGAAGGGGGCATGAGGAAGATCGTTACAAGGCCTTCATCATCTCCCACTGCATCAATCACTTGCTGGGCGCCGCTTGTCTCAATCTCAAGGAAGACGTTATAACCAGCATTCCTAAGCTCTTCAACTTTATCTTTAGGAGTCCCATATTTGTGTCCAACAAATTCGGCCCATTCAAGGAAATTTCCATCTTTAATATTCTTTTCAAACTCCTCATCCGTCACAAAATAGTAGTCCCTACCATCTTTCTCTTTAGGACGAGGTTCACGCGTAGTCATCGAGATAGAGTAGCGTAAATTTAAAGCCCGGTCACTGAAGACATGCTTACGAACTGTTCCTTTGCCCACACCCGATGGACCACTAAGAATAATTAAAAGACCTTTTTCCATGTAAGAATATTATAAAGAAGGAGGGCAATCTATTTCAATTAAATAATAAAAAGAAATAAGATATACTATAGATATGAAATTAAGTGTTAATCTTTTAGCAAAATTTGCAGAAGAAGCGCAATATTCCTATGAAAACTCTTATATTGAGAATATTACGCTTATTTCTCCATCGGATTTTCTTTTTATTTTTTCTAAAAATAGGAAGAAGAAACTATTCGTCTCTCTATTTAATAATGACCCCGCAATTGGCTTTATTGAAGAGAGTGCTTCCGTGCCCACAATCGAAAATAAAGATAACGAATGGCTTAGAAAAGAGGTGAGAGACTCATATCTAACTGGTATACACGCCGTTAAGGGTGATAGAATCCTAGAATTTGACCTAATTCACACTGATGATTTATTTAATAAAGAGACGAGACATCTAATCATCGAGCTCATCCCACTAAAGACCAATATCATACTCGTTAATTCAGACTATCAAGTAATAAAAGCACTGCATTACCGTGATGAATTGAGTTCACATCCAGTAGTAATAGATCAGAAATATACCTACCCAGAAAATAACTATATAAGTGAATCTAGTGGAGA
>JAJQAL010000033.1:49902-58071 GCA_021203815.1 Coprobacillus sp.
CTCTATAAAAGATACCATAAACTTCAAAATGAAAAGGTAGCGTTAGTTACGGAAATAGAAAGAATAAAGCAGGAATTAGATAGTTATCAGAATATTATCAATCTTTTTCCCTATTACACCAATGAAGAATATATCGATATCGCTTCTCAGCTTCATTTCCACTTAAAGGGAGTGAGAAAGGATGTTAAAAAGAGAAAGCCACTATTCTATTATGTGGAATATAACGGCGTTAGAATTGCCTTTGGAAAGAATAGTTCACAAAATAATTATTTAACCTTCAAATACGCTCAAAAAACATACACATTTGTTCATATCGCAGGCTACTCTGGAAGCCATATAATTATATGCGGTGAGAAGGTAAATGAAGGGCTACTAAGTGAAGCGGCCTCGATATCACTAGTCCTATCGGGACAGGAGAGTGGATCAGTCCACTACGCCCTAGTTAAAGATTTAAAAAAAGGCGATAAAGAAGGTTTAGTGGTCATGAAAAACTATAAGGAATATAAAGTGAGCAAAATAAAAGAAGAAACAAAGCTTCTTCTTAATAACATGAAACCTTACGTTAAAGGCTAAGCATTAGTGACATAGTCACCAGTAAATTCGAGTCTTTTATCGAGGAAATCGACAAAATCCGTTTGTCCCTCATCAATTACATAACCAGTATAGAAGATATAAATTGTGGGGAAATACGCTTCTTCTCCCCAAGAAGGCCAGGCAAAATAGTCAGTATCATCTCCATCATGAACTGTCGCATTAACAATATAGAGCCAGTCTGTTTCAGAGGCATCCACCATATCGACGTAATAGATATAAATGGACACGATTTTTGCATACACATCTAGATCTCTAGCGACATCATTACATTCAGCGCAACCACTACTACCAATTAATAAAACTAATGTTTCGCAGTTAATAGCAGTCCTTTCGTGTGCTTCTTCCGCGCTAATTTCCACTAGTCCGGGGTCACTAACTGTCTCAATTGGGATTCTCGAATAGTGGTCGGTACACGCTAAAAGGAGTGGTACAAGCATAATAGAGGTAAGAATAGTCCTATTTTTCATGTTCTTCCTTTCTTAGGAAATCTTCTCCTTTTATCGCTTCAAAAGTGGATAAATCGTTATAGCCTTGTTGCCTAAGGGCCTCATAGAGGACAATAGCCACACAGTTTGATAAATTAAGAGAGCGGGCGTCCATCTTCATCGGAATTCTAAGGAGATGGTCAGGATGGGCTCTTAAGATATCATGGGGGATTCCCGTGGATTCCCTACCAAACATAAACCAATAGTCTATGTCTTTTTTAGAATAATCGAATTCGGAATAAACCTTATTTGAGTAGCGGGTGACATAGTATATGTCAATGTTTGGATTTTCTTTTAAGAAGCATACATAATTATCATAATAATGATAATTAAGATACTCTATATAATCGAGTCCCGCTCTTTTAAGATCTTTCTCATCTAGGGAGAAGGAGAGGGGACCAATGATATGAAGCGTGGCGCCAGAAGCGCTACACGTTCGCATAATGTTTCCCGTATTCGCGGGCTTCTCTGGTCTATATAAGATGATATGAATCACTTAGTAACCTCGAGCTTTTCTCTCGGCTTTAATAACTGGCTGAATATTCTTCTTATAGCTCTTTAGAGCTTTTGCAATAATCTTTTTCGCTTCATCCGCGCCAAATGACTGCTCAATCGCGGTGGGCTTACCTTCTAGCTCTTTATAAACGGTAAAGAAATGCTTTATCTCATCCATTATGTGAGAAGGGAGCTCACTTAAATCGTTATAGATGTTATAGAAGGGGTCAGATGTTGCCACTGCGATAATCTTAGTGTCCCTTAAGCCTTGGTCCACCATGTTAAGCACTCCAATAGGACGAGACTCAACAAGAGATAAAGGTAAAATAGGCTCACTTGAGAGGAGTAAAACATCTAGTGGATCGTAATCCTCTCCATAAGAGAGAGGGATAAAGCCATAGTTTTGTGGATAAATTGACGAAGTAAAGAGAATTCTATCGAGAACTAAGAGTCCCGTTTCCTTATCAACTTCATATTTTGCTTTGCTTCCTTTCGAGATTTCGATACAGGTAACGAACTGATCTTCACTCACTCGAGAGGGATTTACGTCATGCCATGGATTCATATTTATATTCTCCTTTTTTAGGAATTTAAAATTATTAACAATTTTAAAAGACAAGTATATTATAAACATATGCGTAACAAAAAAGCACTCATTTCTTTAGCGCTAGTGCTCCCACTAGCTCTTAGTTCCTGTAATAGTGAAAAATATATCGATTTATATAACTACGACATCGACTTTGGGGTCAATTATGTCTTAGTAAGTGATGAAACACTTATTAACATGATTAATTCCGAGATGCAGTTTTTCCTTTTTGTCCACTCTAACTCTTGCTCGCACTGCCAGGTCGCAGATGAAACCTTTAGAGCAGTCATGGAAAATAGTAAATATCATAATACAGTTTATATGTGGGAAGTAAGTACCATAGAAAGCTACAATAATATCTTAAAAAATTGCCCTGGGATTTTAAATGAAGCAGCGGTCACTCCTCAGTTTTTAATCGTCGATAATGGGGTCCTAATTAAGGATATCGATGCCGGTCGCTTCATGAGTGAAGGTAGGTTAAAGTCCACAATGAAATATTACTTCGAATTCTCCTCTTTATATTCCCTCACTTTAAATAGCGCCTTTGAGCAGTTTAATGTCGATTTCCCTTTTTACACCCTCTTTATTTATGATGGAGATAATGTCGACTCGCTCAATAAATACGCGCTTATTTATAACGAAGTAAAAGAAGAGAAAAACCCAACACTATTTCTAAATAGCGCGCAAATCGAAGATAGTTTAGCTAGTAATCTGTCTATTATCGGCGTCGATTATGAAAAAGATTCCCTTTATTACATCGAGAATCTTAGTGTTAGTGAATCATTATTTGAGATAACTTCAAGTTCAGTTTCTAGCTTTGTGGCTCGCTATAATTAGCCACTTTAAGCCTATTAAGAGCTCTATCTAATGCAAGCTGAGCCCTTTCAAGATCCACACTAGGATCTTTTTTACTTAAATGATGAAGAGCCCTATCGCGGGCTTGAATCGCTCTTTGAACATCAATTTCATGGTCGCTTTCAATCGAATCTACGAGGATAACAACCTTATCATTCTTAACGTGAAGAATGCCTTTGCCTACGGCAAACTTATAAACTTTATCATCATTTTTAAGGTCGAGTTCACTAATAGCCACTGTCGAAATCATCTCCGCGTGTTCAGGGAGAATACCGAGTCGGTATTCATCGCTTTTAACGCTCACTAAACCACAATCCATCGTGAGATATTTTTTAAGTGGAGTATAGATTTCAACATTAAGCACTGGCATTATAACGTTTTCGCCTTTTCCCTCGCATCCTCTATCGTTCCAACGTAGAGGAAAGCGGCCTCTGGAATATCATCCGCTTGGCCGTCTAAAATCGCTTTAAAGGAACGGACCGTGTCTTCCTTTTTAACGAAAATACCATCAATTCCGTTAAACTGTGACGCCACAAAGAATGGTTGAGAGAGAAAATTACGAATTTTACGGGCTCTTTCAACTGTAAGTTTATCTTCTTCGGAGAGTTCATCCATACCTAAAATAGCGATAATATCACTTAATTCTTTGTATTTCTGGAGTATTTCAATTACTTTTTGCGCGACTTCATAATGCTCTTCTCCCACGATATCAGCGGTAAGAGCAGTGGAAGATGAAGCAAGTGGATCCACCGCGGGATAGATACCAAGTGAAGCAATTGACCTATCGAGAACGGTGGTCGCATCAAGGTGCGAGAAGGTCGTTGCTGGAGCGGGGTCAGTTAAATCATCCGCCGGGACATAAATAGCTTGAACTGAGGTAATGGAGCCATCTTTTGTAGAAGTAATCCTCTCTTGAAGCTCTCCCATTTCAGTGGCAAGTGTAGGTTGATAACCAACAGCGCTAGGCATACGTCCAAGAAGAGCGGACACCTCACTACCAGCCTGCGTAAATCGGAAGATATTATCGATAAAAAGAAGGACATCTCGGTGCTGATAATCACGGAAATACTCGGCCATAGTAAGACCGGTGAGTCCCACTCTCATTCTCGCTCCCGGTGGTTCATTCATTTGTCCAAAGACTAAAGCGGTGCTATTAATAACTCCGCTTTCACACATTTCGTAGTAGAGATCATTACCTTCTCTACTTCTTTCACCGACACCGGCAAAGACAGAAATTCCGCCTTTTTCCTGAGCGATATTATGCATTAGCTCTTGAATGAGGACCGTTTTACCGACACCGGCGCCGCCAAATAGTCCAATTTTTCCGCCTTTCGTATAGGGGCAGAGTAAATCGATAACTTTAATTCCAGTTTCAAATATTTCGGTTTTTACGGATTGATCTTTAAATTCAGGAGGATTTCTATGGATAGACATTCTTTTAGCGTTTGCGACATCACCAATTGGTTTTTCATCGATTGGTTCACCAAGCACATTAAAGATTCTTCCAAGGGTTTCATCGCCCACTGGAACTTTAATCGGGGACTCTAGTGATATGACTTCCATTCCTCTAACTAGTCCTTCAGTAGGACCCATAGAGACGCAGCGGACCACATCATCACCGATATGCTGATTGACTTCCACGATGAGATCTTTACCGCTAGGAAGGGGAATCTTTAAAGCGGTTAATAGCTCTGGAAGAGCGGCGTCTTTAAAACGGACATCGACGATTGGCCCCACCGCTTGAACGATAGTTCCTTTAATTTCTTTTCCTTTAGTTGGCATACTATCCTCCTATCTATCGCGGCTGGCCGCGACTATTTCGGTTATTTCTTCGGTTATTTTTCCTTGACGCGCTTTATTATATTCAAGCGATAGGTCATCAAGGATATCATTTGCGTTATCACTAGCGTTATCCATGGCCGTACTTCTGGCGGCGTTTTCACTGAGCTCCGCTTCGAGGAGTTTAGTGTGGACCACGCTGGTTAGATACATCGGAATAAGACGCTCAATAATCGTCTTCTTATCCGGTTCATAAATAATATATTTACTATCATCACTTTGCTCTGACGTAAGAGGAAGGAGGGTAAAATCAGTCGGAACAAAGGTTATGGAATTTTTATACATCGTATAGATAATATGAATCTCTTTATATTCGTGATTTAGATAGGCCTTGACTAGATAGTCTCCAATATTAGAGACATCTTCAGCGTTTTGAGAGGTACTATACTCACTAAAATCGGTATTAACTTTAAATAAGTCAGTATTTTCATAGTGGGCTAAGCCTTTCTTACCGAGCACTAAGACGGTATCCTCACTAGTGACAATAGACTCCATAAACTTAAATAGATTAGCGTTATAGGAGCCGCATAAACCTAATGAGGAAGTTATAAATAGATATAAGATGCCGCTCACTTCACTATTAGTCTCCACAAATGGAGTGTCTTTTATATTACAGCTAGAGAGAAGAGTGACAGCCATATCTTCGAGCTCATCGATATAGGTCCTATTAGAAAGCATTTGATTCTTCCATCTATTGACCTTGACCGTTGCCACTAGGCCCATTGCTTTCGTAATCTTAAGGACACTAGAGACGGATTTAATTCTCGATTTTATGGCGATTAGTTGCTCTGGCATAATTTATCCTTTATATATTTCTAAGTAGGCATTAACCGCCTCAACTAGCTCTCTTTCAACTTCTTCGGAGAGCACTTTATCGTTATTTATAGAATCTAAAATAGCTTTGTTATTATTTGCGACATAGTTATAAGCGCTATTAATAATCCTATTTACTTCATTAACAGGGAATTCATCGAGGTATCCATTCTTACCGAGATAAAGCTCAAAGATTTCCCTATCGAGGGAGTAAGGTTTATACTGGCCCTGTTTAAGAATCTCTTCAAGAACCTCGCCGTGCTTAATAATCTTAACCGTGGACGCATCTAGGTCAGAGCCAAACTGGGAGAAGGATTTCATCTCGTTATAAGAAGCAAGGTCAATCTTAAGGGAACCACTGACCTGTTTCATGGCTTTATACTGAGCCGCGCCACCGACACGGGAGACGGATAAACCGATATCAATCGCTGGTCTTTGACCCGCATTAAATAGATCCGTTAGGAGGAAAATCTGACCATCAGTAATCGAAATGACGTTTGTTGGAATATAAGCGGAGATATCTCCCGCCTGCGTTTCAACAATTGGAAGAGCGGTAATAGAACCTCCACCATTTTCCTCGTTAAGTTTACACGCTCTCTCAAGTAGTCTTGAGTGGAGATAGAAGATATCGCCTGGATAAGCCTCTCTTCCTGGGCTTCTTTTAAGAAGAAGCGAGAGAGCTCTATACGCCACAGCGTGTTTACTTAAATCATCATAGACGATAAGGACATCTTTACCTTGATAGAGCCATTCCTCGGCAATTGAGCACCCAGCATAAGGAGCGATATACTGCATCGGAGCGGATTCACTCGCACCGGCGCTAACAACGACTGTATAGTCGAGTGCCCCATATGATCTAAGTTTATCGACAATCTGAGCGACTGTAGAGTTTTTCTGACCAATAGCGACATAAATACAGAGGACGCCTGTCCCTTTTTGGTTAATAATCGTATCGATTGCAATCGCGGTTTTTCCGGTCTGTCTATCTCCAATTATAAGTTCACGCTGCCCACGTCCAATTGGAGTGACAGCATCAATCGCTTTGATACCGGTCATAAGAGGAGTGTCCACGGATTTACGCTTAATAACGCCTGGAGCAATAACCTCGATAGGACGAGTTTTCGTGGTCTTAATTGGGCCTAAACCATCGATAGGTTCACATAACGAGTTAACAACTCTTCCAAGAAGCGCGTCTCCAACCGGAACTTCCATCACGGCGTTACTTTTTTTAACGATATCGCCTTCTTTAATTTTATCAGCGTCACCGAGGAGGACCGCGCCGACATGATCAGGCTCGAGGTTCATAACCATTCCGCTTACACCGTGTGGGAAAATGAGAAGTTCACCAAGCATGGCCTTTTCAAGGCCATATATAAGCGCTATTCCATCGCCCACTGAAATAACTGTGCCCACATCGGCGTTTTCCACTTTGTGGTCATAGTTTTTAATCTTCTCTTTAATAAGAGCACTTATTTCATTTGGTTTTATATCCATAGGCATAGGCTAATTTCCTCCTCTAAGTAGAGTCGTTTTTAGATTCTCAAGTTTGTTTTTAATCGTGCCGTCATAGACTTTATCGCCGATGAGGACTTTCACCCCACCGATAAGAGTGGTGTCGATAAGATTTTTAAGTTCGACTTTGCGTCTTTCTCTTTTTGAAATCGAGTCTTCAACCTGTCTTATTTCTTCCTCTGATAAAGGCTCAGAAGAATAAATAAGTCCTTCCTTTACGCCTATTTTTTCGTTTATTAGAGAAATAAAATCGTAAAGGATATCGATTACTTCATTAATTCGGTGATTATCGGAGATCACCGAGATAAAACTAATCATGTAAGGGTGAAAACCCTTTAAAGTCTCATTAATTAGTTTGACTTTCTCTTCTTTTGAGAGAAAAGCGGAATTAAGAGTGTAAACGTAATCTTCGTTCTCACTAAAGATATTAATAAGCATGGAGGCCTCCTCTTTATAGGAGAGGAAATCAGCTTCATCTTGGACTAATGAATATAGTCCTTCCGCATATCTTTTAGTAAGTTCACTCATCCTTAGCCTCACTTATATCATCGATAAAGTCTTTCACGAGCTGTCTATTATCGTCTGAGGTAATATTTCGCTTTAGGAGTTCACTTGAAGCGTCAAGAGCGACGTTAACCATCTCTTGATGGATGGCGTCGAGGGAATCGGCTTCTTTTTGCTTAATCTCTTCCTCCGCGCGTCTTTTCATGACTTTCGCTTCGTTTTCCGCGTCGAGGACAATCTGACTAGATTCCACGAGGGCTTTCTCTTTCGCATCGCTTATAATCTGATTGGCTTCCTTTTTGCTATCGAGAATAAGCTGTTCACTCTCAGCGATATTTCTCTTACTAATTTCGTTATTCTCTTCCGCTTCTTTGATGTTCTCCTCGATGTGGTCTTGTCTCTTATTAAGCATCTTCTTAACGGGCTTATAACCAAAGATTAAGAAGACCACGATTAAAACCACAAGGGCAAGGAACTGCACAAGGA
>JAJQAL010000040.1 GCA_021203815.1 Coprobacillus sp.
TAAAAAAACATGCTTCGTAGGCCTCTGGAAGCAATTTCTTTGCAAAATCAAGTTCTTTTTGATATAAACTACTCATTTAACTCAGGACTTTCTTTTTTAAGTTTTAAAATATTCTTTCTATCTTTACTAAAGAAAATTGAAATCGTAATTATTGATGCGGCGGATAAGAAGAAATCTGGATAAGGCAAGATATAATATTCAACACTATTAACCCATCCTTCGGGATTATTTCTAACAATTTTAAACATAAACCCCATAAAGCTAATATCGGTATAACCTCCAGGTGCAAGATCATAATAGCCCGCTACATAAGCATTAGTCATCATATACCAAGACATCAAAAACATAACTGTTAGGATGCCTAAAACAATATATGTAGAGAAATGAATTCTAGGATATAAAGATATACTAACTACTAAAGCGCAAAATAGGAATATTCCAAAAAGAAGGGCTAGAAGGGAATAAATAAATAAGCCGAAACCTCCAACTATGATACAGACTATTCCGGTAATACCAAGAAAAATAGCGATTATAGAAACAATAAAGGAAAGTCTAAATCTATTATGAAGAGGATTAACTTTTTGAATCTCTCCGTTTTCAATAGTTACGGAGGTAGCTTCAGGATTTTCTTTGTTTTTAATTTTTACTCTTTCATTTGAGAATAAACCAGGAACGAGGAGTAATAACACTAATGAGACCCAAATATTAGTGTACGGCAAATATAAAATCATTCTACTAGTGTTTCCAAAATATTTAACCGCTACTTCAAAATAAAATCCGACATAGTCGCACCACCATATTTCTCCCGCACCAGCGTATCCCATAACTACTGTCACAAATAAAGGAATAGAAGAGAGAAGCCAACTAAGAGTAAAAACGCCAACTATAATAATTGTGGATTTATAAAATCTCTCGCGCTTAACAACTAAATAAATAAAGTAGATTAAAAGGAATATAAATATCGCCGTGGAATATGATGATCCCACTAGAGCAAAGGTTTCATTGCTTTCCTCTAATAAATAAAAAACTATCTCTAAAAGAGATAGCACAAATAGCGAAATAACAAGAATTAATGAGGCATTAAATTTATTTTTTATTTTGTGTTCAGTTTGCATAGCTTCTTCACACATAGATAAACCTCAAATTACTTTTCTACGGGTAAAGGATTTTCTTTTTTAAGATTAAGAATCTTCTTTCTATCCCTGCCAAATAGAATAGAAGTAATAATAAGAGAGACAACGCTGACAACTAAATCAATATAAGGAACAAGTCTTTCACTTACGACAATCTCTCCGCCGTCCATAGGAACACCACTATAAACCGCTTTAATCGCGCCAACAAAGAAGGTCATATCTACGCTAATATTATATTCATCATGGCTAATATCACTAGAATAGAGAACAGCTACGCATACAGAGGTAAATAAAAGCATAACAATAAAGATAGGGGTAAAGACAAATGCAGACCTAGCAATACGTTTATTAATAGGAACTAAGATGATTAAAATAATAACAAGGAAAATCGCAAGGAATATCTCGATAAATATTTCAGCAAGCATATTACTACGACTAGTCATAATAAGAATTGTCCCTAAAATCGAGGAAATAGTCACAATAATAGATAGAGCAAGGGCCATTCTAAATCTATTTTTACTATGATCTACTTTCTTAAGTTTCCCGTCGCTTGACACAACACCTTCAGTTTCAGGATTTTCCATTTCTCTAATAGCAATACGTTCATTTGAAAATAAGCCTGGAACGATAAGTAAGAGGATAACGCTAACAACAAAGTTGATATAAGGGAAGACGACATCTATTAAATCTCCCGACATATAAAAGCCGAGGTCAAACCAGATAAACGAGAAAGAAAAGTCGTGTAATGAAGTTCCATTAGAAGCATAGCTAGACATAATCGCGCTGAAAAGTGGAAGCGAAGAAATTAGCCAGCTAAAAGCTAAAATACCAACAATCGCCACTGTCACTCCATGGAATTTCTTGTGTTTTGCGGCGATACAGATAAACCATATAAAGAATACCACACCGAGAGCAAAGGAAGCAGATGCGGTCATTACAAATCCGTTACTATCTTCATCAAAACGGAAATAGAGAAAAAGCTCTAAAATTGACACAAAAAACATCACAATCACAACGGCAAGTGATGCGCTGAACTTATTTCTTTTTTTGTGCTCGGTTTTAGTTTTTTCTTTGGCCATATTTTAAATATATTTAATTAATAATTAAATAACAATAGTTATTTTTAAATTGAACAAAATAAGGGATTTTTGCAGTGTTTTCCTTAATTAATTATCTAAATTAGATTCACTAGTTAAAGTAGATGGCACTAATAATTTAGCGGCCTTTATAGCTTTTTTGTCCATAAAATAAAAGATTATTGAAACGATAAGGGAGGCGATACTCCCAAGCGAATTGAAATAGGGATAATAGTTAACTTCAGTTATAACCATTCCAGTAGGATAGTCTTCAATAGTGGTCCTAATAAGAAGCACTCCATAAAAGTCTTGATAAAAATCCCAGTATTCATCTCCCCCATTAAGTGGAGCGAATGTTGCAACCACCATAATAATTCCCGAGATAAGCCAGACCGCTAAAAGTAGACCAACGAAGAGAAAAGTAACCCTACTTATTCTATTTCGAAACATGAATAAGATAAAAATCGTAAGAACATAGACAATACAAAATATCCAGGTTACTAGAGTTTCCACTGTGGATCCAAAATAGCCAAAAAATAATAAAATGGTCTCAGTAAGTGAAAAACATAGAGCCATAACTGAGACAATTAAAGCAATAAAGAACCTATTATCTTTACGCATATTCTTTCTATCTAGCTTTTGATCTTCTTCCATAGCGATTCCTATTTCATAAAAAATGGTCGGAACGATGAGATTTGAACTCACGACCCCTACCACCCCAAGGTAGTGCACTACCAAGCTGTGCTACGTCCCGACTAGTACCTATATTATATCTTAATTAGATAAGTTTAACAATTTCAGGAAAGTCCTCTGGACCTTTTACATAATAGACGTTATCAAAACATTTGATTTCTTCGTCCGTAGGAAGAGAAAATTCACTGATGAATTTATTAAGTGGACCTTCAGGAACAACCCAAGGTCGATTTTTATTTTGCTCTCTTATTGTTTCCGTAGGAATATCAAACACCACCATATCGGTTTCATCAAAATAATCTTTAAGAGGCATAATGGAATCGGTTCTATATCTTTTTATTGTCTGAGTCGCATCCATAATCACAATCGCGTTTTTATCAACGGAATAAGCTTTAGGAAGTTCATAGAACATATCCCAAACAACAGTCTCCTCTTTAAAATACTGAGGGGAACCTCCAAGAAGTTCCCTAATCCCATCACTACTTACGACATAAACATGGCCTTCATGGGCCTTTTTAACTAGAGAGGAGAAATAGCTTTTCCCACTTCCTGGGACACCTGTTAAGACGATTAATTTGTTCATGCGTTTTATCTCGAACATAAAATAATATAAAAAAATAGACTTTTTTAAAAGTCTTATTTTCACTATTTATCTAATTTATAGGTTAGAGGAGTCCAAGGGAGATGAGATATAGACGGTTATAGGTTTCATCACCCTCAATAAATTTATGACCCACTTTCGTATCCACTAAGTCGGGGAGATTACTAGAAAGAATCGCGGTTCTTTCATCTTCACTAAGATGGTCATATTTAGCTTGCTCTTTCATCTTAGTAAAGTCTTCACTAGTGAGGATATGATGCTCTAATAGATATCGCTGAACTTTCTTGATATCTTTTTTGACACTAGAGAGAACTTTCTCGTGCTCCTTACGAAGGGCAATCTTAGCTTCAACGCCAGGCACAAAAGCGGACTCAACATACTTAGAGATAATCCTATCGCCATCTCTCCACTGCCTATAATAGTAAGTATGGCCACTAATAGATTTCACACTGATATAGCCTCTTGGGAGAGAGGAGATTAGTTCGTTAAGTTCTTCGCTTGATCGATATAAATCGATTAATTCTAAAAGTTTCTTTTCTTTAGTGTCCATAAAGCCCCTAATTACTTAAATTATATTTAAGAAAATAGGCCGGTGCAATATGTTATCATAATATTTTATTAAAGTATGGATTTTAGGTTAAAAAAGAAAAACAAAATATAGTATATGCTAAAAAATATTATTTTTTACATATAAAGTGGGGTAAATAGGGTAAAAGAATTGTTTAAAATTCGAGACCAAAACTCTAAAATATAGAGGGTGAATTATGCCTTTTAAAGTTAATAGACCAATCCTAAAAACTATCTTTATTTTTATCAGTAAAGATGAGAATCTAAACCGAAAAAAGAAGGCTTTTTTAAGAGAATATAAAACACTAAATAATATTAATTATGCGGGAAGCGATGACCCAAAACAGGTTCTTTCCGTCTACTATCCAAAAAAAGAAAATGATAAAGGAATTACAATCATTGATATACATGGCGGAGCGTATGTCACTGGCGGGATAAACACTAATCTCCCCTACCTTGAGTATTTAGTGAAGCACGGCTACACCGTTATTAATATCGATTACCGACTCATTAAAGTTAGAAATAGCATTACCATAAAAGAACAAATTAGTGATGTCTGCCTCGCAATGAACTATATAAGTGATCATTTTGAAGAGTTAAATGTTCCTAAGTCAATCTGCCTCATGGGAGATTCAAGCGGCACCCACTTATCACTTTTATATACCGAAATCCTATATAGCAATGGGAAGTTAAACTATTTAGTGGATAATATGAGCCTAAAACCAATTGAGATTAAATCCATGGTCATGTCCTCTCCTTGTACCGACTATAAACTTTTATATGATGACGGAATGAGGCTAATTACTAAAAGAGCGGTCTATCTCGTCTTCCCACCAAAGAAAATAAATGAAGCGGATATAGTTAAATATAGTGCGTTCCAATATCTAGATAATAGCTATCCGCTTCCAATTATATTCACCTCTTCAAAAAAGGACTTTATTAATGATCAAAGCATAGAATTTAATCAAAAACTTAGCGAATTAGGCATAAAACATGAATATATTTACGCAGATGTCAATTCGATGAAAATTGGTCATATTTATAATCAGCAGATAAAAGATAATAGTCCCATAAGAGAGGACGCTAATAAGAAAATCTTTGCATTTATCGATTCAAATAAATAAATTTCAAAGATAATATATATCAAAAAGCCGTCTCAGTAGAGGCGGCTTTTGTACGTATCAAGATCTAATAATGTCTAAGCATTATAGACCGAATTTCTTAATTCTTTCGAATCTATCACGAGCAAAGTTTTCACTCTTAGTGAGGAGCTCTTCTGCGTGCTCTGGGTTCACACGGGGGAGCTGAGAATATCTGGTCTCACTCATGACGAAGTCACGGAACTTCGAGTAGTCTGGCTCCTTGCAGTCAATCTCTAAGCCCGGCTTCCCCTCCGCAATCTTTCGGGGATCATAACGGAAGATTGGGAAGTAGCCGCATTCCACGGCTTTCCTCTCTTGACTCATGGAGTTAGTAAGTCCGCCTTTAATACCATGGTTAGCGCAAGGCGCGTAGCAGATAATAAGGCTTGGTCCTTCATAAGACTCCGCATCTTTAAGGGCTTTAATCGCTTTAGTGGGGTTAGAGCCAAGGGCAATCTGAGCGACATAGACAGTGCCATAGCTCATCGCAATAAGCGCAAGGTTCTTCTTCGCGGTCTCTTTACCGGACGAAGTGAATCTATTAATCGAGCCGGTCTGACTAGATTTAGAAGCCTGACCACCGGTATTAGAATAGAGCTCGGTATCAAAGACTAAGATATTGACGTCTTCGTTATTGGCGATGACGTGGTCAAGTCCGCCGTATCCAATATCATATCCCCAGCCGTCGCCGCCGACAATCCAGACGGATTTATCCTGGAGATCTCTTTCATAGTCGAGAACTTCTTTAACGCCTTCGTCCTTACTGGCTTTGACAAGTTCCACTAATTTTGGAACAATTGAGCGGACAGCTGAGCGGTTTTTGATATTTTCGAAGTAGCTATCGATGCACTCTTTAAGCTCGGGCTCAACACTGTCTCTTTCTTTAGCAGCGCTTAAGATTTCCACGATATGTTTGAGCTTAACATCAGTGGCCACTCTCATACCATATCCATATTCAGCGTTATCTTCAAATAGGGAGTTAGCCCAGGCAATACCCTGTCCCTCACTATCGGTACAGAATGGAGTGAGTGGAGTGGAACCGCTATAAATAGAGCTACAACCAGTAGCGTTAGCCACAAGCATATCTTTACCAAATAGTTGAGATACGAGGCGGTAATAAGGAGTCTCTCCACATCCCGCGCAGGCTCCACTAACTTCCATATAAGGCATGAGGAATCCAGCGCCTTTAACGCTATCAGTGGGGAAGTAGTCAGACTTATAAGAAACGTGTTTATAGAGGTAATCCGCTGCTTCTTCTTGATAGAACTGGGATTTAGCCTCGACCATTTCAAGAGCGATACGGCCAGTCTTATTAGCGATACATTCGCTAACGCAGAGTCCACATCCAACACAGTTTTCAGGAGAAACCTGAATTCTAAATTTGAGGTTCTTTTCTTTAACCGCAGGGCCGCCCATAGCGTCAGCAACATCATTTTTAACGATATCGGGAGCTTTACTAAGCTCTTCCTCATCAATGAGGAATGGTCTAATAGTAGCGTGAGGACAGACGAAGGCACACTGATTACACTGCGTACAGAACTCTTTATGCCAAAGTGGCACTCTATCCGCAATGGATCTCTTCTCTCTAAAGGTGATATCGTTTTGCATCGTGCCGTCTAATAGTTCATACTCAGTGAACTTACTGACAGGGAGATTATCACCATTGAGGTTACCGATTTCCATCACATAAGAATCGAAGTAATCATCTCCAAGGAGATGGACTTCTTTCTTAGGAGATAGCTTCGCCCACTCTGGATCAACTTTGACTTCTTTAAGGCCTTCGGCACCAGCGTCGATGGCTTTATAGTTCATCTGGACGACATCATCACCTTTTTTCGCATAGGATTTCTCCGCGTATTTTTTCATCCAGTGCTGCGCTTCATCATAAGGCATGATGTTTTGATTAAGATAGAAGAAGGAAGCTTGGAGAGTGGTATTAGTGTGTCTTCCCATACCAATCTCACCCGCAATCTTATTCGCATCTATGATATAGAATTTCGCGTGTTTAGTGGCAAGCTGATACTTCACTCTGTTTGGCATTGCCTTAACAAGTTCTTCTTCATCCATATCGGTATTTAAAAGGAAAGTTCCGCCATCCTTAAGGTTAGCGAGCATATCAAACTTATACATATAGGTATCAAGTGAGCAGGAGATAAAATCAGCGTTAGTCACATAATACGTTGAATGAATTGGTGACTTACCAAATCGGAGGTGAGAACGAGTTACACCGCCGGCCTTACGGGAATCGTAAGCAAAGTAAGCCTGAGCGTATTGATGAGTGGCATCACCGATAATCTTAATAGAAGACTTATTCGCGGACACCGTTCCGTCACTTCCTAGGCCATAGAAGAGGCAAGAAGTATAATCACCGGTCACATGGAAGGAATCATCCACAGGAATGGAGAGATGAGTAACATCATCATTAATACCAACGGTGAAGCCATTAAATGGTTTTCCTTTAAGGAAATCATAGACCGCTTTCATATCTTTTGGCTGAGTGTCCTTTGAGGAGAGTCCATATCGACCTCCATAGACCTCAATACCTTTGACACCCGCTTGATTGAGAGCGGACACGACATCGAGATAAAGTGGCTCTCCGGTGGCACCGATTTCTTTCGTTCTATCTAGAACCGCAATCTTTTTGCAGCTTTTTGGAATAACATCAATTAAATGTTTAACGGAGAATGGACGGTAGAGATGAACTTTAATAAGACCAATCTTTTCATTTTTAAGTTCATCAATGACTTCCGTAATAGTCTCGGTGACGCTGCCCATGGCAATAATAACGCGGTCCGCTTTTGGAGAACCGTAATAGGTAAATGGAGCGTATTTTCTTCCAGTTAACTCTGTAGCCTTATCAAAGTATTTGCAGGCTACATCAATAACATTTTGATAATGCTCGTTTTGAGCTTCTCTTCCCTGGAAGTAGATATCATCATTTTCCGCGCCTCCACGAGTCACAGGATGAGTGTGAGGGTTAAGGGCTCTACTTCTAAACTTCTCAACCTTGTCCATTGGAAGAAGTTTCTTCCATTCTTCATCATCGACAAACTCGACATTTTGAATTTCGTGTGAAGTTCTAAATCCATCAAAGAAATGACAAACTGGGGTTTCCGCGTCAATCGCGATAAGGTGAGCGACTGAAGTAAGATCCGCAATCTCTTGGACAGAGTGGGAGCAGATCATACAAATACCAGTTTGACGAATGGAATAAATATCTTGATGATCACCAAAGATTGATAAGCTTCTAGTGGCAAGGCTTCGAGCGGAGACATGAAGGACCGCAGGGAGCATTTCACCCACCCACTTATAAATATTTGGAATCATAAGTAAAAGTCCTTGGCTAGCGGTATAGGTAGCGGCAAGGCTTCCTCCTTGAAGAGCGCCGTGTACGCATCCTGCCGCTCCGGCTTCGGACTGCATTTCTACGACTTTAACTGTTGAATCGAAAAAGTTTTTTCTTCCCTGAGAAGCATAAACATCAATATTTTCTGCCATTGGAGAAGATGGAGTGATTGGATAGATTCCAGCTACATCAATAAAATTATAAGACTCGAGTGCTGCAGCGGTATTTCCATCCACTGAAAGAAACGATTTCTTAACTGCCATATGTAATTCCTCCGTAATTATTATAAGTATACCATACTTATTCTTTCATTCAAGAAAAAATCAGTCTTTATTAGACTGATGGACGGACATTAGGACATATCCTTTATACTTATGAAGTAATCAATAAAGTCAGTGTTTTGACCTTAAAATGACTTACTTAATAGATTCTATGTATTCTTTAGTGGCCTCACCAACATCCTCTCTAGATAGGGCAATATCAATTGTGGCCTTAATAAATTCTTCTTTATCCCCAATATCGTACCTATTACCAATAAAATCATAAGCATATAACGTGTCGAGTTTAGTTAAAGCGTCGGTAAGCTGGATTTCATTACCCGCTCCGGGAGCGGTGTGTTCAATCGCAGTGAAGATATCTTTTTCTAAAAGATATCGACCTAGACATGCATATAGGCTTGGCGGGTTATCTTTTGGTTTTTCAATCATTCCTTTAACTTCAATTAGCCGTCCATCCACTTTGCCAGGTTTAATAATTCCATATTTTTTAGTTCTTTCGGGGGCGACTGTCTGCACTCCAATAAGTGGGGAGTGACAAACATCATAAGCATCGATAAGCTGCTTAGTCACTGGATCTCCGTCTTTATTAATTATGAGGTCATCTCCAAGGATAACGATAAATGGGTCATCTCCAAGTAGGTCTTTACACTGATATAAAGAGTAACCAATTCCAAGGGGTTTATCGATAGTAACGAACTGAATATTCGCTAGCGTACTTACATATTTGATGACATCAGCGTATTCAGGATGACCTGTGCTAGTTAGATATTTTTCATACTCTTCATCACGGGTAAAGAACTTTTCTATCTCTGGCTTATCTTCTTTAACACAGATAATGATATCTTTAATCCCAGATTTAACGCATTCCTCTACGTGATATAAAATAGTGGGCCTATCAATAATTGGAAGCATTTCTTTCCCCACCGCCTTAGTAAAAGGAAGGAATCTAGTTCCTAGTCCTGCAGCGAGAATAACGGCTTTATTTA
This sequence comes from Coprobacillus sp., assembly GCA_021203815.1. Taxonomy (GTDB): domain Bacteria; phylum Bacillota_I; class Bacilli_A; order RFN20; family CAG-826; genus JAJQAP01. The sequence continues at coordinate 9,823 of JAJQAL010000040.1, forward strand.
CTTTACTCATGATTCTTTCTTTTTTCTTTCCGCGAGTTCCACGGTTATAACCTTCTTTAGGGCCTTTAGGTCCGCGTCAGATAGATAAGCATTTTTATCGAGTAGACCACCACCAGCGGTCATCTTCTGATATACGAAATCTCCAACAGACTCATACTGAGTCTTAGGGACTTTATAAGCGGGGCTAGCTTTCGGGGCTTTAGGAGCGCTTTTCTCCGTGATATATTTCTCAAGATCATCTTCTAAATCTCTTAAGTTATAGGAGTAATCCATATTCACCATGGGGTCAAAGTAAGAGAAAAAGTCATTAATGACTTCAGGATAGATACCCATGCTAACGGATAACTTCTCACTAGTCACATAATTCCCTTTCGCCTTTTTAAGGGCGCTTAAATATTTCTTCGAGGAATTTATTGATGGGTTTTTCATACTTATATTTTAGAATATATCACCTACAAAAACACTTATTTTATTTTGGGGTCTTTACCTAAATAAAAAAATGGTGAACCGTAGAGGATTCGAACCTCTGACCCGCTGATTAAGAGTCAGCTGCTCTGCCAGCTGAGCTAACGGTCCATCACTTCTTGCTATATTGTATAAAATAATCGCTCTTTATTCAATAAAGAGAATTATTTCTGTCCCTCGATATCTGGCTTCCAGTCAAAGAAGTGAGGGTCATCCTCAGGATTCTGGGGGTAGTAGAGCACTCCTTTATCGAGAGTGGCAATCTCTTTCATATCATCACTATCGAGTTCAAAATCAAAGATATCAAGATTTTCGATGATATGGTTCATATCTTTGGAGCCAGGGATGGCGATAAATCCCATCTGGATTTGCCAGCGGAGTAATATCTCCGCGTTGGTCTTATGATGCTTTAAGGAAAGCCTAGAGATAACTGGGTCTTTAAGTAGATTCTGATCTCCGTGGCCAAGTGGATACCAGCTTTGGAAAGCGATATTATGAGACCTAGCAAATTCCACGACTTCTTTTTGGTAGCAGAATGGATGGGCTTCACTTTGGATAAGCGCGGGCACTACTTCACATTCCTTAAGGAGTCTTTCGAGCTGTTTAATAGAGAAGTTAGACACACCTATCGCTCTAATCTTTCCTTCATGATAGGCTTTCTCAAGAAGTTTATAGCCAGCGATATAGTCTCCCGCAGGCTGGTGAATAAGCATGAGGTCGATATAGTCTACACCTAGTCTTTCTAGTGTTTTATCCACGGCGTCTTCATCATGGAATTCAGTGGGCCAGAGTTTCGTCTCTAAAAAAATCTTATCTCTACGCACGCCAGAGTTACGGATACCGCGTCCCACTCCCTTTTCGTTACAGTAGCAGTTTGCGGTGTCGATTAAACTATATCCATTCATTAAAGCCGTGGTCACACTAAACTCCGCTTCATCTGGAGATAAAGTAAAAGTACCAAGTCCTAAAACAGGGATAACTACGCCGTTATTTAAAGTTACTGTCTCCATTAAACTAGCCTCGCTTTTAAATAAAAGAAATTATTATGATATGAACCTAGGGTCTAACTACTTAAAAGTATCTCTACTGAGATAACTTAAAAGATTTATTCCCTCTGTTACGAGTATTATAACACTTTTTATAAAATAAAAGTAGAAGTGTAAATAGTTAGAAAGAAAAGGGAAATAAATCTATAATAGAATTAGTAATCAAAATACATATTCTAATATTACCAATAAAGGAGAATAAATATATGGAAAAGATTAAAGTAGTTCAGTATGGATGCGGAAAGATGAGTAAATACATTCTCCGCTACCTCCATGAGAATGGAGCAGAGATTGTTGGCGCGATTGACACCAATCCAGAAATAGTGGGGATGGATGTTGGTGACTACGCCGGTCTAGGAATGAAGCTAGGCGTTAAGATTAGCGATGACGCTGATAAAGTCTTAGATGAATGTAGCGCAGATGTCGCGGTTCTCACTCTCTTCTCATTTATTAGCGATATCTATCCCATGGTGGAGAAATGCGTAACACGTGGTATTAATGTTATTACTACCTGTGAAGAAGCAATCTATCCATGGACCACAAATGCAGAGCTCACTAATAAAATAGACGCTCTTGCTAAAGAAAATGGCTGCACTGTGACTGGAAGCGGAATGCAGGATATCTTCTGGATCAATATGGTAGCGATGGTGGCAGGAGGCTGCCATAAAATCACTAAGATTAAAGGAGCTTATTCCTATAACGTTGATGAATACGGAATTGCTCTTGCGAGAGCGCACGGCTGTGACCTAACCGTGGAAGAGTTTAATAAGACAGTGGGTCACCCAGAGGAAGTTATCCCTTCTTACGCTTGGAACGCATCTGAAGCGATTTGTAATAAACTTGGTCTTACTATTAAATCAATCAAACAGGAACCAATCCCGGTGACGATTGATGAGGATATCTACTGCGAGACCCTTGGTAAGACAATTAAAAAAGGCAGAGTCATCGGTATGAGCGCTAAAGTCACTATCGAGACTATTCAGGGTATCACTGTGGAAGAAGAGACCATTGGTAAAGTCTATAAACCAGGAGAAGGCGATATGTGTGACTGGAAAATAAGTGGAGAGCCCAATGTGAAGTTTGGAATCGATAGCCCCGCAACTGTTGAGCATACCTGCTCCACAATTGTGAATAGAATTCCATGCCTTCTTAGAGCGCCTGTTGGATATGTGACTTCTGACCAACTCGATGAGATAGCGTATCTAACATATCCGCTTTCATACGAGCTATAATTCATTCATAAATTAATAAAAAGGACGCCGTGTTGCGTCTTTTTTTTATTTTTTGTAATTATCACAAGCTGTTTCCAGGGCCTTGAAATTTACATATCTAGGACGAATGTGGCCGGTCTTAATTTGAGCCTCATAAATTTTGCGAACACGTCCAACAATCTCTTCCTTAATGTTATAACAAAAGGAAAATTCACGTTGAAGAAGATATTGGTAATTTTTATCAGTAAGACTATAAAGGTCAATTTTTTTATAAGCACCAGAAGGAATGGGTATCATTTTATGTAAAATAAGAGCGCCATAAATACGATAGATGGATGAAGGATCGCCAGGAACATTTTTATAAATGGTCTTAGATAATTTTTCTTTGGAACTCATTTTTTGATAAATTAAAAAACTATCTCTACTAACTAAAGGCCATTTACTATGAGAAGGTTTGGCAGATGTTAAAGGTATAAAATAATTGTAGTCTCCAACCCCAACTATAATGCCTAAAAAAGGTTTGTGTTCATAACCATAGTTTTTATAAAAAACCTCGTGATCAAAACTATACAAATATCGAAGATAATCAGTATCTGCTGTATAAAATGCAAAGTCTTTGAATTTTATTTCCATATCGTAACCTCCTTACTAAATAAAAAGTGAAGAAAGTCTTCTTCACAAAAAAAGACTTTAAGGGTCGCGCTTTTCCTGGCGGCGAATCACCAGCTTTAATTCCCACGCTTTTTCAGGCGGTGGATCACCTGCTTTAATTCCCACGCTTTTCCTGGCGGTGGATCACCAGCTTTACATTTAACTCTTAAAGTCTATAATCATTATAGTTTTGCCTTTTTATATATTCAAGAATATAAAATGTAATTTTTATTAAACGAATTTTATATTGGATTAGTGTAAAATAAGTTTATGAAGAAAAAGATTTTATCTTTCAGCCTCATGCTAGTTCTGACCTTAGGGGCGTGTGATAACACCACTAATGATAAAGACTCATTTTATCTAACTGGGTTTGGTTCATATATGAGCGGGCTTAACTACTCCATTGAAGGAGGAGTCCCTTTTAGTAAAGATAATGATAGTTATGTAATAAAAGATATCGCGCTTCAGATTGGTGATGTCTTTACTATAACAAACGGAACTAAATCAATAGCGGTTACTAATTACGATGAAAATAGCTCCGCTTTAAAGGGAAATAACATTTATATTGATGAAAATGGCGAAGCGGATGTATTAAAAACTGGAAATTATACGGTAAGTTTTATAAAAGATAAAAAAGACTATATAGCAAGTATAGAGCTAGGAATAGATACGAAAGAAAATATAGAAACTAAACCAGAAGGAGAGATAACTCTCGATATATTTGCTAATGGAGACCAGCATGGAGTCTTAGAGGAGACTCAATATAATAATAAAACCCTACCATCCATGCCTGAATATGTTTCATTTATAAAAGATGAGATTAGTGAATGTGAGGGTGAAACCCTATTAATATCGAATGGAGATTTATGGCAGGGAACCTATGAATCTAATTTCAATTACGGCGCGCTTCTTAATGATATCATTACTGAAACGGGATATTCTTCATTTACATTAGGTAACCATGAGTTTGATTGGGGTCAAGATGTAATAAAAGAAAATATGTCTAATACATCGGTTCCATATCTAGGGGCTAATATCGTTTATCGTGACACGGGTGAGCTAGTTAATTACGTCCAGCCCTATACCATAGTGGAAAAAGGCGGACTTAAAATTGGAATAATCGGCACCATTGGAAGAAGTCAGTTAACCTCAATAACCTCTACGATGGTGAAGGATATTGAGTTCCTCTCTGAAGAGAATGTTATTAAAGAATATTCCGATATTCTAAGAAGCATATATAAATGCGATATCGTTATCTCTTCCATGCACACTGGAACGAGTAACGCTCGGTCCACAATGAGGAATTTAGGAAATATCTCAGCTGTCAGCGGCGAAAAATATGTTGACGCAGTTTTTACCGCGCATGATCACGCTAATGCCTCAGGAGTATCTGGAAATACTCCATATGTAAACTCTGGAGAAAATAATCAAAATCTCTCTCATATCCAGCTTATTTATAATAACGGAGAGGTAACTTGCTCAGTCCATGAGAACTTATCGACAGAAGATGTTTACTTAGAATATGAGGAAGATATAGAAACTAGAGAGTTAATCGATTCATACTGCGATGAAGAGGTAAAAAGTAAAGGAGATCAAGTCGCGGGCACTATTGATTCCAATTTTAGTGAAACTAGAGAGGTTCCAAATATGATGGCGGAAGCGATGTATGAGTATGTAATAGATATGGGATATGATATCGACCTTGCGATTGTAAATGACGGAAGAGCAAACCTATATGAAGGAGAAGTTACCTATTCAAATTTACTCGACGCCATTCCCTTCTTTAATAAAACAGTTATTATGGAGGTAGCGGGTCTAGAAATGTCGATTGTGGCAAGGAGTAACTATTACTACTCTTCTGACTCATCTTTAGATGTTAATAGAACTTATACAGATACTTATTTAGTTGCTACTTATGACTATATTGCCTATCACCAATCAACCTCAAGAGCCTATGATAATTTTTCATATTCACTGGAGAATTACAGAGTTATTGATGAATTAGATAAGTATCCATGTGATATTTTATATGACTATATGACATCTATTAACGGCACGATAAAAGCGGAAGACTATAACACCGCTAACTTCACATTTTTGAATTAAAATAAATGATAATTGACATAAACAAATTAATATATTAAATTAATATTATCCCGATGGGATGGTTGAGGTAATCCGCTACCCATTGAGATGCGGATGAAATAATCGAGGTGTCCCGCTACCTGTATCCAAAAAGTGGAGATGTAATCGAGGCGTTCCGCTGCCTTTATCCCAAATGCGGACCTGTAATTTAGTAAAGGCTGTCCACCGCCACATAAGTGTGGATGTGTAATCAAGGCAAGTCACAGCCCATCAAAAATATGTGACGAAGTTAAATATAATTAGGAGCAAGAATCTCCTTTTTATATTTATGAAGCGGAGGTTACACATATGAAAATCAATGAAACTTAAAATATTAAAATATTATTAAAGACCAATATAGGTCTTGTTTTCTTATATTTATTTGCGAGTTCATTAGCTTCACAACTCGCAAGAAGTTGCGAGTATAGAATTATAATAAGTCGCAAGAACTTGCGAGTAATTATTTGACAAACTCGCAAAGTAATATATAATAGGAGGTATGGAAATGAGTCTTA
>JAJQAL010000048.1 GCA_021203815.1 Coprobacillus sp.
TTAACTCCCTTTTACAAAAGGGGTATCAATATAATAAAATATTAGAGGAATGGAACGATAAATATGGAATTTATTAATGAATTTATTAAAGATCAAAAAATAGGAACCCAGCTTCTCGTTAATACGGTCTCTAAAAGTACGACGAGTAACGGGACCTACTATTTAAATGTCGAGTTTAAAGATAATAGCGGCACAATCTACGGAAAAAAATGGGAACCTTCAGATGAAGATGAAGCCGTGCTCACCATGGGTAATATCGTCTATGTTGAAGGAGAAGTCGTTATCTATAAGAATAACCCCCAAATCAAGATTAGTAGTGTCACCCCTCTTGACGCGGAAGAAGTGGATTTATCGCGTTTTACTAAAGAGTCCCCTTTAAGCGCAGAAGAACTTGATAAAAAACTTCATTATTTTATCGATTCGGTAAGTGACCCACTATTAAGAAAGACTGTAACTACCGCGATCGATAAATACGATAGTGAATTTCATAATCTTCCCGCTGGGAAGAATATCCATCATGACTATAGACATGGACTTATTACTCACGTTGTGAGTATGTGTGAAATTGCGGAGTTTCTATGTAAACACTATGGCGATATCGATTACGATATGCTTATGAGCGCTACTCTCCTCCACGATATCGGTAAGAGTAAAGAGCTTGAAGGAGAAGTTACTTATTCCTACACTCTTGAAGGAAAACTACTCGGTCATATCTCGCTTGGAGAAGTCATCGTTAGTGAAGCGGCCTCTGAAGCGGGCCTTTCTCACGATAAAGCCACTCTCCTCTTACATATGATCCTATCGCACCACGGACAGCTTGAATTTGGCTCTCCCGTTCTCCCTCAAACTAAGGAGGCCCTCCTCTTATCACTTATCGACTCCCTTGACTCGAAGATGGCCGCGGTCACTAAAGCCCTCGATAACATCGCTCCTGGTGATTTCACCTCAAAGGTCTTTGCCCTCGATAATAGGACCTTCTATAATCCTAAAAAATAACAGACGTATTTTATAAATATAGACAAAATGGGACACTCTACTAATACGATAGTGTTCCATTTTTGGTTTGTATTTATTTTTAAGGGGTATTTATTTATAATAAATAATGTTAGAAATAACACATATTTATAATAATTTATCACATTTTAATGGGAGGTTTTTATCTATATGAAGAAAAATTCTTTTACAAAAGTCGCTCTGCTTTTTGTTTGCTCCGCTTTGACGCTTACGTCAACGGGATGTAATAAAGAAGAAGAAGAGGGCTATCCAACCTATGATGAAGATTCTATAGTTATTCATTATTATAGAGCGGATGGCGATTATGATAGCTGGGCACTATGGCTATGGACAAGTGACGGTGTTGATGGAGATGAATATGATTTTAACGGAAAAGACTCCTATGGCGCTGTCGCTTCCTATCCACTTTCAATGTTTGAAATTGATGACACTAATATCGCCACGGTCCAGATGGGCTTTATCGTCAAAACTCGTAGCACTGGGTCTTCAGTTGACTGGACGAGTAAAGACGGCGTTGATAGCGACCGTTATATCGATTTCTCTATTCTTGAAAAGAATAGTGATGGCGAGTATCACGTTTATTTAAAGAGTGGAGACGCGAACGTCTATATCGATGAAGATGGTGGAGTGGCCTCTATGATTACAAGCGTTGAATTCACTTCTTATACGAGAATATATCTTGTGGGTTCAGTCGAAATTGAATCATATGTCGTCTATGAAGATGGGAAAGAGCTCGTTTCTGCGACTTTATCTAAACCCACTAATCCTGTGGGAATAAGTTTAAGTAACCCAATATCTATAAATAGTGCTTATACCATTACTGTCACCTTTGTCGGCGGTAAGACTGATACAAAGAGAATCTCTATGAGATCTCTTTATACCACAACTGAATTTATTGAGCAGTATGGAGAGGATGGAGAGCTTGGTGCTATCTATACCTCTGAATCCACCACCTTTAGAGTGTGGTCTCCTGTTTCTCAGTCAATTGAGCTAAGAATCTATGAAAGTGGCACTCCTACCTCAGTTGATAAGAGTAAAGGTAGTGATGTCTATACCCCATATGCTATGAAGCAAGCGGCGAATGGAACCTTTGAGTATACTGTAGAAGGCGACTTATCAGGTAAGTATTATACCTACGCTGTCACCAACGCGACCTACACTAATTTTGAGATTGTTGATCCTTACGCTAAGAGTGCGGGTATTAATGGTCTTAGAGGCATGGTTGTGGACTTCGAGAGTAGTGAAGCCACTCCTACGGGATGGGGTGAGTTTACCGCTCCTATCTATGATAGGAAAGAGCTTACCGTTTATGAAACCCATGTTGCGGATATCACTTCAAGTGAGACTTGGGGAGGCACCGCAGCTAACGCGAAGACTTATGCCGGAGCGTATGAGACTGGAACAACCTATACCGATCCTAATAATTCTTCTGTGAGCGTGAAGACCGGCTTTGATCACATTAAAGAGCTCGGTGTAAATGCCGTTCAGCTTCAGCCAGTCTTTGATCAGGCTAATGAAGAAGACCACAATAAAACAAGCTTTAACTGGGGCTATAACCCTCTTAACTATAACGTCGTCGAGGGTTCTTACTCCTCTGATCCATATGATGGATACGCTAGAATCAAAGAGTTTAGAGAGCTTGTTATGGCTTATGGTAACGAAGGTATCGATATCATTATGGACGTAGTCTATAACCACGTTAACGGCGCGATTCAGTCTAACTTTGATGTTTTAATGCCTGGCTACTATTTCCGTTATAACTCTGATGGCAGCTTAAGTAGCGGGTCAGGATGCGGAAATGACACCGCTAGTGAACTTCCAATGTTCCGTAAGTTTATGGTGGATTCCACTTCCTTCTGGACTGAAACCTATAAACTCAGTGGTTTCCGTTTCGATCTTATGGGACTCCATGATACAGAGACGATGAATGAAGTCACAGCGGCTTGTCAGGAAATCAATCCTAATATTGTTATTTACGGCGAGCCGTGGAGTAGCGGCACCACCACAACCTCTAGTTTAGGTAGTGGTAACGTCTTAGCGTCTCAGTCTAACGCTAGTTACTATGGTGAATACGGCCAGTTTAACGACCAGATGAGAGACGCGCTTATTAAAGGCGGTCTTAATGGTGTAACCTCTAAAGGCTGGATTACTAATACCAGCGCCGTTAACGCTACTGATTTAAATAATATTATCTATGGTATTGATGGATATACCGGCTCATCCACAAGTGGATATAGCAAGTACCTTGATGCTGATAAGACTAATAACTATGTCACCTGCCATGATAATTATACCCTCTATGATAGGTGCGTTGCTGCGGGTATCAAGGATGAAGAGATTATCGCTAAGATGGCGGTCCTTGCTAATGC
>JAJQAL010000024.1 GCA_021203815.1 Coprobacillus sp.
CAAATCTGCGGGACAAGTGGATACGAGGAAGCCGCTGGACTTGGACTAATGGCAGGTATTAATGCCGTCCGCTTTATCGAAGATAAAGAACCTGTTATTTTAAAGCGTGATGAAGCCTATATTGGGGTCATGATTGATGATTTAGTGACGAAAGGAACAGAAGAGCCATACCGACTTATGTCTTCAAGAGCGGAATACCGCCTTCTTCTCCGTCACGATAACGCGGATATGAGATTAACTGATTTAGGACATGAAATTGGCCTCATAAGTGATGAACGTTATGCAAAATTTTGTACAAAACGCGAAAAAGTAAATAAAGCAGTAAGCATATCAGAGTCGCTTACTGTCGCTAGAAGCGACGAACTTACTAGTTACTTAGTGGTTTTAGGGTACGCTGCTCCTATCGGTGGAGTTAACTGCGCTGAACTTATTAAAAGGCCAAATGTTAAACTTAGTGAAATCATTCATTTAATTCCTGAGTTAGTGGAGCTTAATCTTGATGAATTTGAAATTGAAGAGGTGGAGATCCTTCTTAAATACGATGGATATATTAAAAAACAGGCAAAAGATGCTAATAACATGAGAAAACTAGAGAATTTATCTATTCCCGCTAGTATTGATTATCTCCATCTAGATGGATTAGCATTAGAGGCAAGACAAAAACTCGATAAGATTCGCCCCACTAATATAGGACAAGCTTCTAGAATCAGTGGTGTGGATCCTTCTGACATCTCTAATTTGATTCTTATTGTGAAAAGAGTAAATAGTCAAAATGGATAGTGAGCATATTAAGAAAGTATTTTCTGATAGTGGTATAGATATTTCTAGTGAAATATCTTATCAATTGCTTTTACTAATGGAGTTAACGCTTGAGGCGAATGAAAAGATGAATCTTACCGCTATTACTGATGAAGAAGAGTTTGTTAATAAAATGCTTCTTGATAGTGTCCTTGTCTCTAAAGATATTGATTTAAGTAAAGGTAAACTTTTAGATATAGGCTCTGGAGCGGGTTTCCCCGCCCTTCCACTTGCTATTATGTTTCCTAATCTAAATGTTACCCTTTTAGATTCCACCTCTAAAAAAGTAAAGCACTGCGAAGAAGTAGTGGAGAAACTTGGCCTTACTAATGTCACCTGCGTCGATAAAAGAGCGGAAGAATATATTAATGGTCACCGTGAAACATTTGACTTTGTTACCGCTAGAGCACTTGCTACTTTACCCATTGTTATAGAGCTATCTATTCCCTTCGTAAAGGTAGGCGGAACCCTAATTGCATATAAGGGAATTTCGTATAAAGATGAAGTTAAATCCTCACATCGAGCCTTTGTTAATTTAAGCTGCAAAATAGGAAAAACCATTGAATATACTCTTCCCTATTCAGATGAAAAAAGAGTGTATTTATTAATAAGTAAATACGAAAAAACGAAAGATAAATATCCCCGAGAATATAGCATAATTTCGAGAAACCCTTTATAACTCCTTTAATTATTTAGTAAATTAGATATAATTTAAGTATGAAAAAAATCATTGCTATTGCGAATCAAAAAGGTGGCGTTGGGAAGACTACCACCTCTATTAATTTAGGAGCGGCTCTTGTTCATTATGAGAGAAGTGTTTTAGTTATCGATATGGATCCTCAGGGGAACTGCTCAAGCGGTTTTGGTAAGGATACCACTTTAATTGATAAATCTATTTATGATGTTCTTGTTAATGGCGAAGATATCAATAATGTGGTGGTTAATATCTACAATAATTTAGACTTAATTCCCTCTAAATTGATGCTCGCATCAATTGATGCGACTGTATCAAATAAAAATGTTGATCCTTTTGTCCTCCTTAAAGACGCTTTAAAGGACCTTAAAAAAGATTACGACTACATCATAATTGACTGCCCACCATCACTAGGAGTTTTAACCCTTAATGCTCTTGTAGCAGCGGACTCAGTTATTATTCCAGTTCAGTGTGAATACTTCGCAATGGAAGCGGTGGCCCAGATTTTATCCTCGGTTTCCCGTATCCAGTCCTCTCATAATCCAAGTTTAGGAATTGAGGGATTTTTACTTACGATGTATGACCCAAAAAGCCGTTTATGTATCGAAATAAGTCAGCAAATTCGCTCTCTTTTTAAAGAAAATACCTTTGTGACTCAGATCCCAAGAAACCTTTCTGTTCCCGAAAGTAATGCTAAGGGATTACCTGTCACTTTATATCGTCCATCTTCAATAAGTGCTACTGCTTATTTTTCCCTAGCGAAAGAAGTTATCGACCATGAAGGATGATAATGAGGAAGAGATACTTCCTAAATCGCTCTCATATTTAATCGATCGATTTTCTAATTCTGATGTTATTGAGAACATCGAAAAAGAATACGAATCAAATAACTCTTTTCACGGCTATATTAAAGTTGACGAAATCGATGATTCGCCTTTTTTAAAAGGCATCCGAATTAATAAGAAGGTTTACGATAGAGCGCATAATACCCTTTATAGCGGTGGCGTTTATGATCCATTAGTCATAGCCAGAAACGGCGATAGATATGAAGTTGTTTATCCTAGAGTTATCTACTATGCCGCAAAAGACTGTAACTATGATTCCGTTGAATCTTTTGTGATTGATGTAGACGAAGAAGAGAAGCTATTTCTCCAAGCGGTTTATCTAAAAAACAATAGAGAAAGTTCTATTGTAGAGCTCTCTTATGTCCTCAATAGACTCTATAAAAAATATCACATTTCTCAAGAAGAAATCTCCGAAGTGATGGGTTTTTCGCGTTCCCAGATTACAAATATCCTCCGTTTGCAGCGTCTTCCTCACTCCGTTATTAACGATTTAATTGATGAGAAAATTTCCGTGGGACACGTGAGAGCGTTAATGACTTTAAAGGATGAAGAAATACTTCATTACGTCGACGAAATTAAAGCTAATCATCTCTCGGTTAGGCAGACTGAAAGACTAATCTATTCTCTTAAGCATAATCTCGATTTAGATAACCTTGAGGCGAGACTATCAAAGCAGTATGAATGTAAAGCCTCAGTCTCCGGAAAGAAAGTGACACTCTCTTGGGATGATGATTATTCCTTTAATCAAGGCACGAAGAAACTTCTCCGTCCTAATTCCAAGCAAAAGTCTTGATATTATAAGTTTATTATTTATAATAATAGTTACTTCAGGGTGATGGTGAAATTCCTCGACCGGCGGTTATACCCCGCAAGCCTAAATGGGCCGAACTTGTGTGATTCAAGTGGCGACAGTAAAGTCTGGATGAAAGAAGAATAAAATCTATTTCATATATGTCACTCTGAAGGGAGTGATTTTTTATGTCAGGATGGGATATTACACGCTTATCAATTGCCCTTGTTCTCATTTTTATT
>JAJQAL010000044.1:0-8741 GCA_021203815.1 Coprobacillus sp.
GTCCTCTATGGTAACCAGAGCCATGTCCTTTAGGACCAATCTTTTGATGCCAACGCTTAATAGCGCCGCTATAGCCTTTACCTTTAGAGGTCCCGATGACATCGACGACGTCACCCGCTTTAAAGATATCGCAGGTTATCGCATCACCTAATTGGTAATGCATCATTTCGTCACCCTTTAGCTCACGAAGAGCTTCATGAGGAACAGTACCCGCTTTCTTTGCGATACCTTTCTCAGGACGATTAGCTCTCGCTTCTTTAATCTCTTCGTAGCCCACTTGGATAGCGTCGTATCCATCAGTCTCGACTGTTTTGACCTGGGTAACGATATTAGGAAGGACTTCGATAACGGTCACAGGATACATGGTGCCGTCTTCAGCGAAGACTTCAGTCATGCCCATCTTACGGCCAATGATTGATTTCATCTCTATATCCTCCCCTCTTATAGTTTGATTTCAATATCCACTCCAGCGGGGAGATCGAGGTTCTTAAGAGCGTCAACGGTCTCTTTCTTTGGGTTATAGATATCGATTATTCTTTTGTGAGTTCTGATTTCAAATTGTTCTCTAGAGTCTTTAAAGACGTGAGGACTTCTTAAAATCGTATAGACCTGTTTCTCTGTTGGAAGGGGGATTGGACCCTTAACAGTGGCACCGGTCTTTTTCGCAGCGTCCACAATGCGTTCACAGGATGCGTCGATAAGGACGTGATCATACGCTTTGAGACGGACACGAATCATAGTGGTTTTTGCCATGAAATTTCCTCCTTTATATCACACAGATTGTTTACCATTTTATGAATTCCCAGATACACTATCATGACAACGACTGTGGGTGTATCTGCAACCTCGCAAAATGATGGGTATGTAAACAACCTTGAAAATAATACTAAACGAGTATTTTTTAGTCAATAAATTTTTTATAAAATTTGTTATTTAATCTCAGAGTGGATTTGTGAGTCTGGATTCCTCTCGTTATAGTCGCGGAGAGAATACTCACAACCACAGTATTTTTGACAGTATAAATTGCAATTTTTGCTAATTATGAGGCTATCTTCATAGCCGTTATTCTTCTTAAAATCGCTATAGAGGTATTTGATGCCGTATTTAGCTTCTAGCTCTTTTCCAATTTTATTGATATCTTGAGCGTTTTTATACCTTGAAATCGTCATAACTGTTCCGACATACTCAAAGTCATGCTCTTTAGCGTATTCAAAGGCGTGACTTAGTCTTTTTGTAATACATAATCTACAGCGGTTGTGACCTTCTTTTTCGCTAGCGTACTCCCGTAAATCGGTCATGAAGGTATCATAATCTTCCCTATCTTCGATAAATGTAAGCTTATCTAGCATATGGATTAAATCAAGATATCTTTTTAGCTCTGAGAGGCGGAGTTCATACTCAGAATCTGGGTAGATATTCGGGTTATAGTACATAATCGTAATATCAAAATAATCATGGAGGATTCTCCATGGAATGGAGAAACAAGGGCCACAGCAAACATGAAGAAGGAGTCTAGGTTTCCTTCCGTTAAGCTTGAGCTCATCTATTAAAGAGAGAAGCTGTTTTTGGTAATTTATATTTCTTTCCTGAGGCATAACTAGATAAAAAAGCAAGCATCTCCAAAGGAGAAGAAGCGGTATTTCTCCTTAATAGCGTGTTTATAGCATTCTAAAGTAAACTCACGGCCTGCAAAAGCAGAGACAAGCATGATTAAAGTGGACTTAGGCAAGTGGAAGTTAGTAATAAGTGCGTCAATCACTTTATATTCATAGCCAGGGGTAATAAAGATATCAGTGGATTCTCTAGTGGGGGTAATTTTCCCATATTTAGTGTAATTTGCTTCAAGTGTTCTAACGGATGTGGTTCCAATTGCAATAATACGTCTACCTTCTTTTTTAGCCAAATTGATGATGTCCGCCGCTTCCGTGCTTATCTCATATTCCTCACTATGCATCACGTGATCTTCGACATTTTGCACTTTTACCGGCCTAAAAGTGCCTAGACCAATACGAAGGGTGATATCAACGACAATAACTCCTTTAGCTTTAAGCTTATCAAATAGTTCTTCGGTGAAATGGAAGCCCGCAGTTGGAGCCGCAGCGCTTCCTGGAACAGTGGCGTACACTGTTTGATATCTATCGTTTCCCACAAGCTGCTTCTTTATATAGGGTGGAAGAGGCATTTTGCCAAGCTCTTCAAGGACCTCCATAAAGATACCTTGGTACGTAAATTTGATATGACGTATCCCTTCATCTAGTACCTTAGTGCACTCCCCAATAAGTTTTCCCTCTCCAAAGTTAACTCTCGTTCCCACCTTTATAGATTTAGCGGGTTTAGTAAGGCACTCCCAAACATCTTCCTCTCCTTCCACCTGGTTAAGGAGAAGAAGCTCTATCTTCGCTCCAGTTTCTTCTTTAATCCCAAGAAGTCTAGAAGGTAACACTTTAGTGTTATTCCTTACTAAGACATCACCTTCATGAAGGTAATCGACGATATCATAAAAGTATTTATCCTCATATGTGTGAGAGGCTCTATTAACCACTAAGAGTCGAGAGTGATCTCTTTCTGGGGATGGAGACTGAGCGATAAGCTCTTCTGGAAGGTCAAAATCAAATAAAGAGATATCCATAAAGTCTAGAATCCCTTCTCACTATGATATTTATTAAGGACTTCTTCTTTATACTCAGTGAACCTATCTTCTTTAATAGCCTCTCTTGCTCCCTCCATTAAATGGATAAGAAATCTGACATTATGGATAGAGAGGAGTCTTTTTCCAAAAGACTCATCACTGATATAGAGGTGATGAAGATAGGCTTTCGTGTAGTGAGTGCATGTGTAGCAGTCACATTCACTATCAAGAGGAGTAAAGTCCTCTTTATACTGAGCGTCTCTTATATTAATTCTTCCATGTGAGGTCATAAGAGCGCCGTGTCTTGCTAAACGGGTGGGGAGAACGCAGTCAAACATATCGCATCCCTTCTCGATTCCTTCAAAGATAAAATCGAGGGATCCAATTCCCATAATATATCTTGGTTTATCCTCTGGAAGAGAGGTAAGAGAGTAGTCCACCATCTTTGAGAATACTTCTTTAGGCTCTCCAATAGAGGTGCCACCGATGGCATAGCCATCGAATGGCATTTTAGAGAGCTCTTCACTACACATTTTACGGAGATCTTCATATTCTCCTCCTTGAACGATACCAAATAGGGCTTGATCTTTGCTTGTTTTATAGTCTAGACAGCGTTTAGCCCATCTAATAGTTCTTTCTGTACTTTCTTTCGCGTAGTTATATTTAGCGGGGTACGGGATACACTCATCGAGCACCATCATGACATCTGATCCGAGTTTTTGCTCGATTTCTATAACTTTCTCTGGAGAAAAGAACATCTTATCTCCATTGATGTGGTTACGGAATTCAACGCCTTCTTCACTAATCTTACGTTTAGAAGCGAGAGAAAAGACCTGGAAACCACCGCTATCGGTAAGAATAGGGCCGTTCCAGTTCATAAACTTATGAAGTCCACCGGCTTCTGCTACGATATCTTCCCCTGGTCTAAGGGATAAATGATAGGTATTTCCTAGGATAAAACCGGCGCCACAAGCTTTGACTTCTTCTGGAGAGAGGGTTTTTACCGCGCCGTCAGTGCCAACCGGCATAAACATAGGGACTTCACAGTCTCCATGAGGGGTATGTAAAATCCCATAGCGTGCGCCGCTATTTTTGTCTTTATGAAGTATTTCTAAGTAAAAGTTATCTGCCATAATTCCTAAAATTTAAAATCGAGATTTTGTTTAGCTCCCAGCGTTTTAAGAAAATCCTTTCTTTTTCTTAGGAGCATAAAGATGATATAACCCACTACCATAACCACAAGTTCACCAAGAGCGACCCAGCCCACAGCGACCCAAAACGGCTCTCCAAGAAGCCACCATAGTTCAAAGCCAACAATGAAGGCGTTAAAGATAATTGGGAAGGCGCAGGCGGTAAGTAAATGTTTACAAAACATTACGCATAGACAGGCAAGAAGAGTGGCAATAGTTCCAAAGAGAATATCGAATAATCCAAGAGCACTCATGACATTTGCAAGCGCACATCCAAGGGTGATTCCCCAGGCATAATCTTTTCTAAAAAAGACGAGGAGAACAAGGATTTCTGATATCCTAAATTGGATAACATTGTAGGAGAGAGGATAAGCGAGAATTGTAATGACCACATAAAGGGCCGCAATTATCGCATTTCTCGTCATAGAGGAGATTAGTGAATTAGTCATTATTCACCTGTATTAATAATCACTAAAGCGATGATACAAGCGACGAGTAAAACAGCGATAACGATAATAGGAATGATTCTAGCCCATTGATATTCGGCCTTCTTCATTTCCTCATTTATCTTCTCTTCATCGACGATTTGCTCTCCGTTTTCATCGTATTCCACTTCGAGTCTGCCTTCATCGATTTCCTCTTCTACTTTTTCAGAATCTATCTCTTTTTTATCATCGTCTTCCATAGCTAAATTGCCTCACTAATTAGTTCCGAAATATCGATAACTTGATATATAGGATCTAACTTTTTTTCTATTGTATTACCGATAAAAATAGCGGAGAGTTGCGATTTTTTTATTCTTTCTGTACAGGATTTTGAGATTACTGGGTGAGAGATTAAAGCAATGACTTTACTCGCCCCTTTTTCTAGTAATAAATCAGTAGCGGCGCATAACGTTTTCCCTGTGGAAACGATATCATCCACTATGATACATGTCTTACCAGATACGTCACTATTTAGCTCTATCTTCTCAATATTATCGGAGTGGTCTCTACTCTTATCTAAAGCGATAACTTTAGACGCTCCTATCTCTTCTTTAAAGGAGGTCGCTCTTTCTTTCCCTCCTTTATCAGGAGAGACCACAATGACATCTTTAAGGTAGATATTCTCTCCTTCTAAATACTCTTCAATAGTGGGGCAGAAAGCTTCACTTAAATAGAGATTAGTGATTGGAACTTTATAGTATTTAAGAGCATCGCTATTATGAATATCGCAGGTTAAAATTTCATCAATAGGCGCGCTATTTAAAATAGAGGCAATAACGCGTGATGAGTTAGGCTCTCCAACTTTATTTGTGCCTTGTCTAGAGTAGCCTAAATAGGGGATAACTAGGGTAATAGTTTTCGCGTCACATCCATGTAACGCACTTACTAAAAGAAGCACTTTAAATAGAGTTTCATACGCCTCTCCTGATAAGGACTCAATAATAACGCACTCCCGATTTTTAACTTCTGTGAGTGGCTTAACGAGTAGCTCGCCGTCCTCAAAATAAGTGGTCTCGATATCTCCTATAACGCTACCGGTTTTTGTGGCCACTTCACTCGTTAGGGTGTTCTCATTAAATGTAAATAATATCTTTTCTTTCATATTTACCTATAGTATTTCACCACGAGGAGAACAATTTCCTTATTCTGCTCATACTCTTCTTTAAGTCTAGAGGGATCCACTTTAATATGAAGTTCATTAAGATGTTTTACTAATTCTTTCGTGTATGCCCACCTATATATCCCTTTAAGCTGGAAGGCATCTTCCTCCTTATAGGGATAGAGTTTATATTTCATATAATAGACCTGCCCGTCATAGAGCTTAAAGTTTTCGGGGTTAAAATCGAGAAGGTACTTCTCGTTTCTGGCGTACCACGCTTCCATAAAGATCCCGTCATAGTGTTCATCGGTGAGTTCTCCCGCGACTAGATCATCAAGGCAGCTTGGCCCAGGGATATAGTCAGTAAGGATAATATGGGCTTTTTTATCGTTCACTCTAATATGGGGATAAAGAAGTCCGGTGTTAGACATCTTCTTTTCTATTTCGACTATCCCCTCATATGTCGCTTGGTCAAGTCCAAAGTCGATACAGAAGTAAGTCTTTTTCTTTCTTTTTACCACGTAGTGGCCTTCTTTAACGGTCTCCACTACTTCATAGGGTTTCTTTTTAATAGTTATTTCCATTATCTTTTCCACCTTTATTTCACTTTAAATGAGATAGTAGCGCTACTAGAGGAGCAGGAGTCTATCGTAATACGATAGTTAAACGTACTTCCATCATGCATCTTCCCATTATTAAAGAACTTATTATATGAGGTCGCATCAAAGTAGTCTCCTCTTTTAAAGAGCTGGTCACTACTTGCGTAATATATATTCATAGTTTGGAACTCACTGAAGGAGTTAGTAGCCGGTATCATAGAGATAAAGTCGGTCTTTAGTGAGCTTGCGCTATATTTACCGTTATAGTAGTCATATCCTCTAGATGGAGTGTTAGAGGCATAGAAATCAAGCTGTCCATAGTTAGTGTAATTTAAAGAAGACGCAAAAGTACCGGAATAGTAGTTTACTAACCTTGCATCTACATGCATTATCCTAATCCCGTATGAAGTATACGCTTGAACACCATTAGAGTAGGCGTGCCGGCTGTCCTGCTTCCATAGTCCGTCTGTTGTAATAAGCTCTAAGATAAAATATTCACTGAAAGCGGACCCATTAAAGTTTTTACTTGATGGAGTGACGATAATAGCGTCCCCTGTTGTACTCTCTGGTCCTATTGTAATTGTGCAGTCGTTATTTACAACATAAGGCGTTGTCCAGCCTAAAGCGTACTTTGTAAAAGCGTTATGGTCCCCAACATTGAGGTCCATCATATCCACTCCACAAAGTGGAGAGTGTATTCCGTCATAATCATAGTAGTCATCTAAACCAAGGATATGACCAAATTCATGAATAAATGTATGCGCGTCTATCTCGATATCATTACTTCGGTCTGAATCGCTACTAGCCTCATCCATAAAATCATATGATATAAAGCAGTATCCATGGGGATAGGGATTAGATCCAGACCAGGTAAAATCCCTCTGATCTAGTCTTTGATCCCAATAGGTAAAGGCCCAGAAGAGATCCGCTTCTGGAAACTGCTCATAGAATAAATCCATCATATTGTTATTATAGTATTCTTTATATTCATCCCAGTGAGAGAAGTCAGGAGCGGAGTATATAAGCATCACTGCGTCCATATATCCATCGTTATCGGTATCGTATTTAGTTTTATCGATTCCTTGAGTGGTGACCGCCCAGTTAACTGCGTCCCTTAGAAGGGAGACACTACCTAGGCTGCTATCACTCCCATCATATAGCTCCGTCATTGATTTACCGCATTCATACCACTCTGTCACTGTGCCGGTAATATTAAGTTGTCCATAGGAAGAAGTATAGTAGTAAGAGGCTACAGATTCCCATCCCGTGTCTTTCTCGCTTCCAAAATAGGCTTTCTCTATTCTTTCTCTATTCTCTTCTGTGGCGTTTACTTCATATCCTTTAATAGTGACAGGAATAACTAAAACGTTAAGATCTCCTACAGCGTTAGGATAATGAATACCATAGATGTTATAACTTGAATACTTATAATATGTGTCAGTGGATGTATCCGCGCTATAATAGTCGCCTTCTGACTTTTTACTTATATTAAAAAACCCGCGAAGTGAATCACAGCCAGAAGTAGATAGTGATATTGATATAATTCCAATTAAGATAAGAAGTTTTGATTTTTTCATCGTGATTATAATTATAGCAAAATAGAAAGGTTTTTAAATTAAATATAGTACTTAATTTAAACTAGTTTAAAATTATAGAGTTAAGACTAGAAAGAAGGAAAGATATATATGGACTATTTACCTCATTTACTTAAATACCTAAAGACAGACACGCAGGCTAGTGAAACTAGCCACACTCATCCATCGAGTGAAAAAGAAAAAGACTTATCAAGAATACTAGTCGAAGAGCTTCACGAGATGGGCGTGAATAACGCTTATATGGATGAATACGGCATTGTATATGCGCATATCGCGGGAGAAGAGGGCTACCCAACGATAGGGCTAAACTCCCATGTAGACACTGCAACAGAAGTGAGTGACACAGATGTTAAACCTCAGATTATTAAAAATTATGACGGCGGCACTATAAAACTTAACGAAGAATATAAAATGGACACAGTTTCATTCCCAATTCTAAAAGATCATATAGGGCATGACCTAGTAGTCACAAGCGGGGACACCCTCCTTGGCGCGGATGATAAAGCGGGTCTTACTGTTATTATGTCCGTGGTGAGTAGGTTAATGGAAGATCCCACTATTAAGCATCACCCATTATCTATCTGCTTTACTGTGGATGAAGAAATCGGAGAGGGACCGCTTAACTTCTCTCTCGAGAAGATGAACGCGGATTATGCCTACTCCTGTGACGGGTCCTTTATTAATGATATTGGAATTAAAAACTTTAATGCTTATGGAGTAATGATAAATATTAAAGGTAACGCCATTCATCCGGGAGAGGGAAAAGGAAAACTAATGAACGCGAGTATGCTCCTACATGAACTTCTTTCCTATTTAGATATCGATGACACTCCACTTAATAGTGAAGGAGAAGAAGGCTTCTATCACCTTCTAGGGGTGCAGGGAAATAGCGAGGAATGTCACGCGGCGATGATAATAAGAGACTTTGATATGGATAAAGCGAAAGCGAGAATAGAGAGAATCCATTTCGCAAAAGATGAGATCGAAAAGAAATACACGGGTCTCCCCTTCTCTATAGATATTAAAGAAATGCTTCAATATGAAAATATGTATAACTACCTCGACCCTAACTGTGAGTGCATTAAAAAAGCGGAGGCCGCGATTATAAAAAACGGGCTCACTCCTACCTATCTTCCAATTAGAG
>JAJQAL010000044.1:8841-11217 GCA_021203815.1 Coprobacillus sp.
GCGGAGGCCGCGATTATAAAAAACGGGCTCACTCCTACCTATCTTCCAATTAGAGGGGGAACAGATGGAGCGACCTTTACAAAAATGGGCCTACTCACTCCTAACCTTGGAACGGGTAGTTATAACTATCATAGTAGATTTGAATTTATCGATTTATATGAACTAGAGAAGATGATTGATATCCTAACGGATATAGTCAAAATCTAGTTATGAAGCGCTAAAACGTCATAATAAACTGAAACATACATCTGTTGATATAAAGAGAGGCTAATTATAGGGGGTTCCTCTTCGCTTTCACTTGGAGTGATGGTGGCTCCTGGGTCAGTATAAGCCTCAGTGGTGTCATTACCATTAGTGATAAGCCTAAGATATAAGTTATTAAACCAGTTTCCTATATCACTAAAGAGATGATACTCACTCCAGTATTCACTTTCGTATGACCAGTTATTTCTCACTCTTATATCTATTTTATTATATAGTGGGTTCCACGCGGTGGAATCCACCGCTCTGACAAGGTTTTGAATGCAGTAGATAGTTTCAAAGTAGGTGGAATATCTTACGTAATAGTCATCGGACTGTATTCCTACAAATAACGCCATAGTCTGGGCGTCATATTCTCTCATGACTCCTCTTGAGTGAGAGAGCTCGTGGAGCATTGTGTTACCCCAAGATGCCACCGGCATATCGGTATTAATAATTGACTCAGTGGTCACAGAAAAGAACATTCCGGTAATATGAGACTGAGAGAAAACCCAAGGAATTAGCATCTTTTTGGTTTTATATATTCCCTCACTAAGATACTCACAGTAATCGTATTTATGATACTCTTCGATAAGAATATCATTTAGTTCATCAAAGCTATATGGACAGATGGCATCTCCCTTTTCATCAAAATCTAAATGAGAAGCACATTCATTAAGATCATCAATAAAATACTCCGCAATTTCTAGGTATGTTTCATTTTCTATCTCGTCTTCATATAACACTAATGGGAGGTCTTCTCTTGAATATGCAATACCCGCAGTGCCTTGATACACTGTGACAAATAAAAGGGAGAGCATCGGGATCCACATAATAACATTGAGTCCCTTTTTCTTTTTTGGATTCCTAACGAATAACACAATCGCGGTAACAAGTAATACCACTAGTAAAACTACGAGAATTATAAAGAAGAGCTCTATAAGAGAAAAAGGAATGAGTCTAATAAAAGGAGCAAAGACCTTTTGATAGAGAGAAATAGCATTACGGCTCCACCACTCACTAATCGGAGTGGAGAGTCTAAATAAAGAAAAGACCACTAAAAGAATAGCTAAGATAATACAGATAATTAGCTCAATAAAGAAGTAGCGGTATTTTTGAAAAGTTCGATGCATAGCTAAATATATATTTTACCTAATTATATTTATATATAAATAAAAAATCCTTCCTCTATATAGGCCATAGAAGAGAGGAGAGATCTTCTAAGCTAAGGAAGGACTAGGTTATTTAAATATATAAAGTAGAGGTAACTAAGCGGGGAGATATCTTCCCCACCCGCTATAAGTCTTTAGCGGAGATGCAAGCACTTGTAATATAGGGATTTAGTAGACAGTGCCGAAAATCTAAAGATTATAGCGGGTAGAGATAATTGTATTAGCGGCGTTCCCAACTATTTGGGAACCTTGCTCTCTAATACTTAGACCATTATCTAATACACTAGGGAATATTAGATAAGAGGCCATCTAGATTAGCTACTCGTCAGTAGCCTCAAAAGACAATTATTATATTAGTATTAAAGACCTAACTTGTAAGTAGAATGATTAAAAACTTAATTCTACTCTTAGTAGAGTTCCTTATAAATTAGGGCTTTTAGAGGCAAAAAAAATAAAAATAAATGTAAAAATTTAAAAATTAAATTATTAAATTTATAATTAGAGGCATGAATATATTTAAGAAAATTACGTATAGATGTATCCAGGAAGTGTTCCATCTTCTTATTCCTATCCTTCCTTATAGAGAGCCAATAGTCTTAGGAGACGGAAAGGATGTCGCTAGTGTTTTAAGAGGGAAGAAGATTAGCTCCGTTATGATAGTAACGGACGCTAATATTCATAAACTAGGCCTTACTAGTGATATAGAGTCCGCTTTAAAAGAAAACGGTATTAAATATGTTGTCTATGATAAAGTCAAACCTAATCCCACTACTGATAATATTGAGGAAGGTCTATTACTCTATAAAGAAAATAAGTGTAATGCTCTTATTGGTATAGGAGGAGGATCTCCTATTGACTGCGCGAAAGCGATAGGAGCAAGAGCCACTAATCCAAAAAAGAGCTGTAATGATATGGCGGGGATCATGAAAGTAAGACATAAAATCCCGCTATTAGTGGCGGTCCC
>JAJQAL010000044.1:11317-13029 GCA_021203815.1 Coprobacillus sp.
GTGGAACTAATAAGAGGTAATATACTAACCGCTTATAATAAACCAGATAGCGAAATAGCAAGAGTTAGTATGCTTAATGCCTCTTATCTCGCGGGGCTCGCCTTTACTAAGTCATATGTTGGCTATGTCCATGCAATTGCCCACTCCCTTGGAGGGAAATATGATGTCCCTCATGGAGAAGCTAACGCTATTATCCTTCCATATGTTTTAGATGCCTATGGACATAAAATAGATAAGAAGCTATATAAGCTCGCTCTCGCGGCGCATATAGTCTATAAAGAAGAGACTCATGAAGTAGGCGCGGCGGATTTTAAGGAGTGGATTAGATCCTTGAATCAGAAACTAAGTATCCCTACGAAAGTAAAAGAGCTTAAAAAAGAATATATTCCTGCTCTTGCAAAAACTGCAGAAAAGGAAGCAAATCCCCTCTATCCTGTTCCGGTTTTATGGGATAGTAAGGACTTAGAAAAGATCTATTATGAATTATTAGATTAAATAGAATATTAAAAGGACTATAATAGTAAGCGATGGTAAAAAGTAGAACCGCTCAAATTGTATATGAGACTATATATGTGGTCTTAGGCCTTATTGGAGTGATGACTTCCCTTGGTTATTTCTCCGCTTCCTTTAGACCCACCTTTTTTGTTTACTTTACTAACTTAAGTAACTACCTATGCGTTATTGCCATGATTATTTCTTTATGCTGGGTATGTAAGAAAGCCAAAAACCATGAGGATGGACCTATTACCTTTGCCCCTGGCTTTAAGTTTATGTGTAATATGTCAATACTTCTTACCTGCTTAGTCTTTAATATAATGCTAGTGCCAGAAGGCGGGATTACCTTAAGCGAGTACTTCCTTAATTTTGACTATTTCCTCCTACATACCGTCCTTCCAGTGATGTTTGTTTTAGACTGGATAATCTTTTATAAACACGGAACTAGTAAATGGCCTATTCCTTTATACTCTCTTATTATTCCTATTTGCTATCTAATCTTTGCACTAGTAAGAGCGACGATTATTAAAAATGTACTTGGCACCGCTGAAACCGCGTCAGTTATCTATCCATATTACTTCCTAAACGTTGATGAACTAGGTGTATGGGGAGTAGTCATGTGGGTCGCTATTCTTATAGTGGCTTATGTCGGGGTGGGCTATATCCTTTGGGCATTAGACTCTATTCCCCGTTTCAAAGCGAAAAGAAAAGCGCAGGATGTAGAGGAACTTCCTAAGGAATAAATCTATTAAATTTATATAAAAGAGACCCGTGTGACGGGTCTTTTTTATTTATTTTGAATGATGGAAGGCTAGTTATTTAGCGTCCACACTAGCGATAATACTAGCGAGTTCTTCAAGGCTCTTTTTACCGAAGAAAACACTACTTTCATCGATAATTAAGCAAGGAACCGCCATGATATTATATTTTTCTCTTATATCAGGGAAGTGATTAATATCATACATCTCGGCTTCGAGTTTATCGCTTAAAGAGGCGAGTCTTTGTGTGCCCATCACAACATCTGGACAGTTAGTGCAGCCAAGGGTCGCCATAACCTGAAGTTTATGAGGTTTCTTTAGGCTAGTTACTTTACTTACAATCTCATCTGAGACCGCTTGTCCTTTACCCGCAACATTATAAAGGGCAATCACAAAGGAGTTAAACTCGTGTCCTCCAGGAATTGAGTAGTATCTAATACCGGATGGAGTGTCACCTGC
>JAJQAL010000011.1 GCA_021203815.1 Coprobacillus sp.
ACGCTTCCAGCGGTAAGACCCGCTTCACTCATTTTCTTTTGAAGTAAGACCGCTAGCTCATTCATCACTACCGCCCTCCTTTTTCTCCGCTTTAAAGACGGACCAGTTTTGAACGAGATAGATAATACCGCTAGCAAGAGATATAGCCGCAGCAATATAGACGATGAAGTCAGTTATATGAAGTCCAACTGGCCACTCAATATCAAAATAAGAGAAGGGCCACCCGTTTAATAGGACAAAGGAGATTGCCACCATTTGTAGGACAGTTTTAAGCTTTCCCCAGATGTTAGCGGAGATCACAATATTTTTATTAGCGGCGATAAATCTAAGAGAGTCCACCATGATATCTCGGGCGATAAAGATAATCGCGCAGAAGACGTTAACTGAGACCACCTGAACCGCGTTATAGGGAGCAAAAATACTAGGAGCGATAAGGAATAAAAACAAAGCATCGATAAGTAATTTGTCCGCCACGGGGTCAAGAAATCTTCCTAAATCCGTAATGAGATCTCTATTTCTTGCCATATGGCCGTCTATGCTATCCGTTATGCAAGCGGCCAAAAAAACGATAAAGACCACAAAGAAAACGACATCGATATCAGTCCCAGGAATGGAGGGGCTAGTAAAGCTTGGGTTAGCGAGGCTTACGATATATAGCGTTAAAAGCGTGATAAAGAGAGCAATTATCACGATAATACGAGAAAAGGTTAATTTCGTTGGTGTGTTCATAAGATAAAAAAGTGAGTAACTCGGTCCTATAAGCCATGTTTTGTCGAGGATAATAATTTATCTAGGCTTCCCTACCTCCCACTGATTCGTTTCTCTCGGGAGATTTCCCTTACCAAATTTAGGTTTCTCGCTTGTGGGGTTTACCGCGTTTCATCTCATGGTTACCCATGAGCTCGTCTCTGTGGCACTTTATGACTCCTAATCCCTAAAGGGAGTATTCATCGCCGTCACGTACTCCTACGTGCCTAGCGTTATTTATTTCCGCTAGCGCAATCACTACAGGCATCACAGCCTGTGCGAGCATGGACTTTCCTCTAAGTACTAAGTACCCAGTAATTATCCAGACCGAATGAATAAATTTATTTAATTGATGAGGGGTCTATCCCCGCATCAAATAAAGCCTTTTCTAGTTTACTAATACGAGTGATGTAATCAATGTTTTCTTTGCTGACGTTTTTAGTGGAGCTAATTCCGTCAAATCTTCTCTTATAGGAATCTAGATCAATCTTAAGAGATTGGTTTTCTTTTCTTAGCTCATTAATCTCACTAACTAGAGAGGCATATTTAGCTTCAGTAATATAGCCATTTTGCTCAAGAAGGAGATAATCTGAGATAATCTCATCGAGAAAGCAGTCAACCTCATAAGGGTCATAGCCTTTCTCAGATGAAGGGAAGACTTTATCAAGAATCGATTTAGCAGAGTGATTAAATCCGTTTTCCATAGCAGTAATATTATATATTACTAATCACTATTTCTCAACAAAAGAAAGAGTTGAAAAATAGAGGGGTTTTACTTAATATAGTTATCGATGAAAAAGTTAAGAAATCTCTTAAAAAGTCATAAAGCTATCTGCTTTTTCGATCTCGAAGGGTCGCAGTACTCTCATGAGTGTATCGCGATTGGAGCGGTGCTCGCCACTTTTAATAAAGCGGGAGAGCTCACAAAAATTAGACCTTCGTTTAAGGTCTATGTAAAACCCAAAAATAAGATTGGAAAGTATGTGGAGCAGCTTACCGGAATTACTGAAGATCTTCTTGAAGAAAAAGGCGTCAGTTTTGCCGAGGCGATTGAAAAGCTATTTGCCTATCTAGGTAAATACGAAAAAAATACGCTTTTTATATCTTATGGAAATCACGATATGACGATTCTAGGGCAGACAATTGCCTATAACCTTGACGCGCCACTGGCAAAATGCACGATTATTCAGAAAAACTATCTCGATTTCCAGGCTATTTTTAACGAGTACGTGAAGGATGATAATAATAACGTCCTCTCACTTGTTCATGCCTGCGAGATGTTTGAAATTAATATCGAAGAGGGTATTGTTCCTCATGACCCCGCTAGTGACTCCCTACTCTTAAGTAGACTCTACCAGGCTTTTCTAACCAGAAAGGACATCGTCTTCGATAGATATGTCAAAGTGCTTAGCTCGCTTAATAACTTACCCGCTCCTATCGAAAACGTCGTTAAAGACTTAAGCGAAGGAAATGAAGTGAGCCAAGAAAAATATTATTCCTACATTGAGGAGACAATAAAGAACATATGATTCACTATCCAGATGGAAGTGAGTATAAGCCCACTACCACAAAAAAGACATATAGCAAAAAGGGAAGTGAAGCCAATCGAGGGATGAACCTAGAGGACGCCATCAACCAATCAAATGAATACTATAGAGATAATGATATTTGTCTCATTACGAAAAGGCCCACTCCAATAAACGTGGTAAAAGTCGACTATTCTCATGGAGCGCGTATTACCGATGCCTATTTTGAAAAGGAGTCAACCACCGATTATAACGGAGTGTATAAAGGCCGCTATATCGACTTTGAAACTAAGAACACAAAAAGCAAAACTTCGTTCCCTTTTGCCAATATTGAAGACCATCAGATAGATCATCTTGAAAGAGTTATTCGTCACGGCGGCATCGCTTTCTTTATTATCGAGTTTCAGCTTCTTGATGAAATCTATCTTGTAGATGCCTCATTAATTATCGAGCGATATAAAAACGGGCCCACTAAATCGCTCTCCCTTAAGGAGATTAAAGAAAAAGGC
>JAJQAL010000047.1 GCA_021203815.1 Coprobacillus sp.
CACGACCCCTACCACCCCAAGGTAGTGCACTACCAAGCTGTGCTACGTCCCGACTTGTATATTAATTATATCTTAATTAAAGGAGATTAACAATTTTCTGGAAGTCTTCAGGCTCTTTGATAAAGTAGACATGATCAAAAGAGGCTAGCTCTTCCTCCGAAGGAGGAACAAATTCCTTAATGAATTTATTAAGGGGCTTTTCAGGAACAACCCAGGTTCGATTGATGTTTTGCTCTTTAACAACTTCGGTATCGATATCGAAATAAACCATATCAGTTTCATCAAAAAGTGGTTTAAGAGGCTGAATGGCATCGGTTCTATATTTCTTAATGGTTTGAGTGGCGTCCATTATAACGATTGCTTTTTTATCAAGAGCGTACACCTTAGGAAGCTCATAAAACATCTCCCAAACAAGTGACTCTTCGTCAAAATACTGGGGAGATCCTCCAAGTAGCTCTCTTATCCCATCACTACTGACAATATATACATGCCCAGAATTAGCTTTTCTCACTAACGCGGAGAAATAGCTTTTACCGCTTCCTGGAACACCTGTTAACACTACTAATTTGCTCATAACTGAATTTTGCCTAGTAGTAAATAATAAATAAAAAAAGACTTTAAATAAAGTCTTATTTACACAAATTGCTTTTTTCCAATTAAAGGAGACCAAGGGACATGAGGTAGAGTCTATTATAAGTCTCGTCCCCTTCAATAAACTTAGCACCTGCTTTAGAGGAGCTAAACTCGGGAAGATTAGCGCTGAGAACAGCCTTTTTTTCTTCCTGAGAAAGGTGGTCATATTTCGCCTGCTCTTTCATAAGAGAGAGCTGCTCAGGGGTTAGAATCTCATGCTGAGTGATGTAGCGCTGAACTTTCTTGAGATCTTTTTTAACGGAAGAAAGAACTTTCTCGTGCTCCTTTCGTAGGGCAATCTTAGCTTCAACTCCAGGAACAAAAGCCGCTTCGACATACTTAGAGATTATGCGGTTTCCATCTCTCCACTGCCTATAATAATATGTGTGACCACTGATTTGCTTCACACTAATATAACCTCTTGGAAGAGAAGAGATAAGTTCACTAAGTTCTTCACTTGATCGATATAAATCGATAAGTTCTAGAAGTTTCTTTTCTTTGATGTCCATAATGCCCCTACCTATACAAATTAAATTATATATAAAGAATTGAGCAATCTGCAATATGTTTTAATAAAGTATGTTTTTTAGGTTAAAAAAGAAAAACACAATATGTATTTAGTAAGGATTTACTAAATAGCAAGACAAAAAGTGGTGTAAATATCTTAGGAGATATCTTTATTTTTAACGACTGAATCACTAAAATTATTGGTGAGATCATGGGACTAAAAGTTAATAGACCAATCCTTAAAACTATCTTTATTGTTATCAGTAGAGATGAGCGCCTAAATCATAAGAAAAAGGCGTTTTTAAGTGAGTATAAAACAATAAATAGTTTAAACTACGCGGGTTCAAGTGACCCTAAGCAAGTTTTATCTATTTACTTCCCTAAAAAAGAAGTAGATAAAGGCATAACTATTATTGATGTTCATGGAGGAGCCTATGTCACTGGGGGAATCGGGACGAATATGCCGTACCTCAAGTATCTAGTGGAGCACGGCTACACAGTCATAAATATCGATTACCGGCTAATTAAAGTAAGAAACGATACTACCATTAAAGACCAGATTATGGATACATGCCTTGCTATGAACTATATCTATGACCACTACAAAGAATGGGGAGTCCCTTCTTCATTCTCTTTGCTTGGAGATTCAAGCGGTTCCCATCTCACTCTTCTCTACTCAGAGATTCTTCATAGTAACGAAAAATTAAATTATTTAGTGGACGATTTAGAGCTTAAACCAATGGAGATAAAATCTATGGTCATGTCTTCTCCGTGTACGGATTATAAACTTCTCTATGATGATGGAATGAGGCTTATTACAAAAAGAGCAGTCTACCTCGTCTTTCCGCCTAAGAAAATTAGCAAGGAGGATGTCATTAAATATAGCGCTTTTCAGCGTCTTGAAGAGGGCTACCCGCTTCCTATCATTTTTACCTCCTCTAAAAAGGATTTTATTAACGATCAGTCCGTAGAGCTAAATAGTAAACTAAACGAGCTAAATATCCCTCACGAGTATATCTACGCTGATGAAAATTCATTCAAAATAGGCCACATTTACAATCAAAATATAAAAGATGGTAATCCAATTAGAGAAGAAGCCAATCAAAAAATAATGGAGTTTATTGACGCTCATAAATAGAGCTATATTAAACTTTTAAAATAAAAAACCACCTAGGATTTAGGTGGTTTTTATTATTTAACGCTAGGATTATAACCCAAACTTCTTAATTCTTTCGAATCTATCACGAGCGAAGTTTTCACTCTTAGTAAGAAGCTCTTCTGCATGCTCTGGATTAACGTGAGGAAGCTGAGAATATCTAGTCTCAGTCATCACGAAGTCACGGAACTTAGTGTAGTCTGGTTCTTTGCAGTCAACCTCAAGTCCTGGCTTGCCTTCCGCTATCTTACGAGGATCATAACGGAAGATTGGGAAGTAGCCGCATTCGACAGCTTTTCTCTCCTGACTCATGGAGTTAGTAAGTCCTCCCTTAATACCATGGTTAGCGCAAGGTGCATAGCAGATAATAAGGCTTGGTCCTTCATAAGACTCCGCATCTTTAAGGGCTTTAA
>JAJQAL010000049.1 GCA_021203815.1 Coprobacillus sp.
CATAATGAAAGCATTACAACACCCATTAAACAAATAAACTTATTTTTTCTCATAACCTTATTCTAGTTTTAGTGAGATTATTTATCAAGATAGGGGAGCGTCTAAATCGGGTTTCTCTTCTTTCTCTATTAATCCTCTTTTATTTATAATTCCTAAGATATATTCATATAGAGAGTTAGTGCTCTGCTCCACCCCAATAGAGGAGTCTAAACATATATCATAATTAGTATCTTCCCCCCAGCTTAATGAGGATATTAATCTATAGTAGTGCTCTCTTGATTTATCGCTTTTATGCATATTCTTTATCGCCTCTTCTCTTGTATCTCCATATTCATTCATGATGTTAGTAATACGAGTTTCTTCATCGGCGTAGATAAAGACATTAATCGCATCAGGATTATCTTTTAAAAAGTAGTTAGCCGCTCTCCCAACAATGACGCAGCTTGATTCACCCGCCACTTTATTAACCACTTCTTTTTGCTTAATTATCGCTTCTAGTGTGGGCTCTTTTGAGATCATTGATATACGAAAATCTGAGGTCTCAAGAAAGTTCCCTTCAAGGTACTCTTTACTAAGAGTAGTGCTCTCACTTACCATAGCGAGGACCTCTTTATCGTAATAGGCTATTCCCATTTTATCCGCGAGAGCCTTTCCAATAATTCTTCCATTTGATCCATGCTGCCTTGAGATTGTGATAACCACTTTATTATTCCCGAGAATTGTGGGCTCTTTCATTACTAGAATAAACTTATGGTAGACCCCAAAAAGCATAAAGATAGCCACCACTAAAGTAATAACCTCCGTTATAGGGAACGCCCACCACCAAGTGGATAAGGGATCACTAGTTAATAGGAACACGTACGTAAGAGGGAAGATAATAATAGCAAAGCGCAAAGCGCTTATTATAAGAGGTCTTACCGACATCCTTAGCCCCTGGAATATCCCCTGAATAGCGACATTAACCCCCATACATATATACCCAATAGAGGCAATTCTAATCGCTCTTGTCACAATATCGATATAAGAGGAGTCCTCTCCCGAGGCAAAGCCAAATATATAGGCAATAGGATGAGCAAGGCCTTCAAATAGAGCGGTTACTACCGCCATTAAGATAATCATGATAAGAATGCCCTGCTTAATACACTGCTTGCACCTCTCTTTATCCTGTAGACCATAGTTAAATGATAATAAGGTAATAATCGTATTAGAAAAGCCAAAGGCGACATAAAGGGCCACCTGCATCACTTTATAGTAGATTCCAAAGGTTCCGATAAGAGTATTAATATTTACGACATCTGGATTAGCGGTCCCTAGTATGATATTAATTCCAAACATCATAATAGATAATAATCCTTGGATTATTATTGCAGCCCACCCAACTTTATATATGCCCCCTAGGATTTCTTTATCAGGGATAATATGTTTAATAGAGGTAATCCTTGCGTCCTTATTTATCGTAAACTGGAAGATTAAGACCATGATAAAGGAGAGGATCTGTGATATCACTGTGGCCCAAGCTGCGCCTTTTATCCCCATTCTTAAAGGGAAAATAAAAAGCCAGTCGAGGAAGATATTAATGACCGCTCCAGTGACCTAAGAGGTCATGGAGAAGACGCTTTTCCCTGCGGCCTGAAGAAACCTTTCAAAGATAGTGTAGCCAATCGTTCCAAATGAGAAGGAGCAGACGATTAGCATATATTCTCTTCCCATCTCGATAACATCAGGGTCATCCGTCTGCATCTTAATAAAAGCTTTAGATAAGGTAAGACCAATGATAAGGAAGACCACATACATTAAAATAAGAAGAAAAATCCCATTTCCGATAATCTTACTTACCTTTTCGTTATCTTTTTCGGAGATAGACTTAGAAAGTAAAGCGTTTATTCCAATTCCAGTGCCCACGCCGAAGGCAATAATAAGAAGCTGAATCGGGAAAGCACATGTTAAGGCGATATTACCAAGCTGACCTGCTGTTCCGCTAGCGTAAAGCCCACTGTCAGGCATATTGATGACAAATGCGGTGTCCACTAAGTTATAAATAGACTGAAGGACAAGAGAAAGAATTGTGGGGATTCCTAGACTTAAAAGAAGACGGAATATTGGTCTACTCCCCATCTTATTTTTACTCTCACTAATTACGTCTGACATTAGTATCCTCCATTAAAGAAAAATCCACCTTTACAAGCTGGATTTACATACTAGGAAGACACACTTAGTAAGGATTTGTTCTTTTTAGTGTCTTTATTTTAAAAAAGATTTTTTAAAAAATCAAAAAGAAATTTCATGTATATTTATTGTATTAAAATAGAGTTTTTTATATAATAAAAAGCACTGGAGGAAATGCACATGAAATATGTTTATGCATCAAGAACTGGTAACGTTGAATCCATTGTTACAGAACTCGGATTAGACGCTTTAAAAATTGAAACAGGTAGTGAAACCTGCGACGAGGACTTTGTCTTATTCACCTATACAGATGGATACGGCGATGTTCCACTTGAAGTCAGTGACTTCCTAAGCGCTAACGGCGCTCACATTAAAGGAGTGGTCGTTAGTGGAGATACCGCGTACGGTGAGGCCTACTGTCAATCTGGTGATAAGATTAGTGAGGAGTATGGCTGTCCTGTTCTCTATAAAGTCGAGAACGAAGGCACTGAGGCGGATCTAGAGGCCATTAAAGCTGC
>JAJQAL010000027.1 GCA_021203815.1 Coprobacillus sp.
TCATAGAAGATATTATAGTAGGACTCTCCATATTCAAAATCACTGACAGAAAGGCCCTCTTCATCTAGTTTTTCGTTATCCACTAGGCTCATTCTACCTAAATCAATAGCGTTATAAACGTTATAGCCGTCCTCTACCTTAACAGTAAGAGAGTAAGAGGGGATAGGATGACCATGTATATCAAGAGTGAAGTTATTTAAAGTAATCGTAACCGTAAAGACTTCACCAATAGCGTCTTCCGTAAAATCAAAAGCGAAATTAGAATAAGAAACATACTCATTACTTGCTAAATCAACTTCTTCCTCTTCACCGTCCACTAAATGAGTGACAGAAGCGGTCGCCGAGTAGGTATTAGGATACTCTAAATTCATGATTATTCCCTCTTCATTATAACCATAAGTCCCATCCCATAAGATGAGCTCTGGCTGATAAATAAAGGGGTTATCATCGCCTATTTCATAATACTCAGGGGTGGCGTAGAACTCGCTTTCTAAAGCGTCTTCTTCACTATTTACTCTCTTTAGGTTTTGCGCGTATTTCTCTATAAACTCTGGCTCAGTAAACGAGTAAACAGTGTAAACTTCCTCAGGATAAGAATTAATTAATACTGACATGAGGTAGCCAGTATATGGCTCTCCTTCATATTCTAAGTAATAAGAAATAGAGTAGTTACCTTCAGGAATTTCATCCCCTGCTACTATGGATAGTTCATAAAGGCCTGAGGTATATAGGATAAACTCATCCTCTTCCCCAAGCTCTTCAGTGTCAAAAGCCCCTTTAGTGAGGGTAATACTATTTAAAGAGGTATCTTTAAAGGTTAGGGTAAGACTAACGTCTTCCCATGCGATAGTATCTGTAGGAAGATAGTAAGTCGCTAAATTATTTATTGAGACTGAAAAGTCTTTATTTTCTTCTTCTTTTTCTTGTTCGGTCTTATCAGTATCCTCTATCAAGTCATCTAGTTCGTCGCAGGAGGCGAGGCCTATCGCGCTGACGATGAGGAGAGAAACGACCGACAATATAGTTTTTTTCATATGTCCATCTCCGTTCTATATGAATATATATAAATCCCAATTAGTCTAAAAGGACATAGGCCCATTTAAACTAACCCACAATTATATAAAGTAAGGAGGGAAATGCAATAAAAAAATGAATAGCTACCTAGAAAAAGGAAAATTAAAGCATAAAAAGTAAAAATAAAGAGACGTACCCCTTATTTTATTTAAATTATATAAAGCGGTATAGCGGGCCTAAAAAAGAGTCTCACTCCGACCTATAAAAAATAGTCACTACGAGGTGACTATATAATATTCTTTGGTTGCGGGGGATGGACTTGAACCACCGACCTCCGGGTTATGGGCCCGACGAGCTACCGACTGCTCTACCCCGCGATGTAGATATCAGTATAAACTTAGAAAAGTTTATTTGTCAACCCGCTAGAAGAAAAAAGACCTCATCGGTCTATTAGGGAGGTTATTTCCTATTTTTCTTACGGGCAGCATCACTCTTAAGTTTACGCTTCACCGCAGGCTTGACATAGTATTCGTGTTTACGAACCTCTTGAAGAGTGCCAGCTTTATTCACCTGACGCTTAAATCGACGAATTGCGTCATCTAGTGTTTCGTTCTCACGAACGACGATTTTTGGCATTCTTTAATCACCTCCTTTTTTAACCTTTGTAATTATAGATTTGATTAATCGTCTAATCAATTACAAATTTCTTAAATAATTTTAGGGCCCGCTGAAGTCCCGATTCTATTCGCCCCGGCATTTACCATCGCAAGTAGGTCTTCGTGGGTTCGGATCCCACCGCTCGCCTTAACGCCCATATCTGGTCCCACCGTCTTTCTCATAAGCTCCACAGCGTGGACCGTGGCCCCACCAGTAGAGAATCCCGTTGAGGTCTTAACAAAGTCCGCTTTCGCGTCTTTAGCGAGCGAGCAGGCGGTTACAATCTCTTCATCTGTAAGTAGACACGTCTCAAGAATTACTTTTAAGATATGCTCTTTACAGATATCTTTAAGCTCTTTTATTTCGTTTAGGACGTAGTCGGTATTTTCCGCTTTTAGCATCCCAACGTTTATCACCATATCGATTTCATCCGCCCCGTCATATAAAGCGATTTCGGTCTCGCTTATTTTAGAAGCGGTGGTACTCATCCCGAGGGGAAAACCGATTACTGTACAGACCTTAACGTCACTACCTTTAAGTAAGTTAGAGGCAGTAGAAACATAGCAGGGATTAACGCAGACACTCATAAAGTCATAGGTAAGAGCCTCTTCACAGAGACTTTTAATATCACTAGGAGTGGCATCCTGCTTTAATAGGGTATGGTCAATGAGCTTATTATAAGTCATTATTTCTTATTAGATCTCCTATTACGAGCGCTCTTCTTACCGGCATTAGCGTCGATATTCTCTTCTTTAGCGACATAGGGTTTACCGTTCTCTAGAACCTGTTTCCCTCCGTAGTAGCCGCATTTAGGGCAGACGTGGTGGGCTTTAATAAGGGCTCCGCAGTTTGAGCAGGTAACTAAGCCGTTTGCGGTAAGCTTAGCGTGAGATCTTCTACTTCTCTTTTTACTTTTTGATATTCTTCTTGCGGGAACTGCCATAGTATCACATTCCTTTC
>JAJQAL010000050.1:0-29153 GCA_021203815.1 Coprobacillus sp.
ATCAATATTTTTGGACCCAAAATTTTTAAAAAATCAATATTTTTGGACCGAAATTTTTTAGAAAATCAATATTTTTGGACCCAAATATATAAAATACACATCTATATTATTCCCCTCTTTTATTCATTTATTTATTTTGTTAAAATAAATCTATCCGGTGAGGGAAAATAAATCTATTAAGGTCTTTTCTAGAGAGTAGTGGACGCTGAAATCACTATAAAGACTAGTAGATGGGCCACTTCCTGAGGATAACGGCATGGCTCCGTAATAGTCAGTTAATTAAGGGCATTATATATATAAAGTATATATAATGAATAAGGATGGTACCGCGGTTAATATAGATCGTTCCTTAGCTAGGGACTTTTTTATATACTTATAAGGGAGAAAAGGATGAAATACTTATCAGGAAACGAAATTAGAAATCTATGGCTTAAATTCTTCAGTGAGAAGGGCCACAAAGTGGAGCCAGGGGCTTCTCTTATTCCCGTCGGGGATCCCACTTTACTATGGATAAATTCCGGGGTAGCGGCTCTTAAAAAATACTTCGATGGAAGAGAGATACCTCCCTCTCGTAGAATCTGTAATGTTCAGAAAGCGATTAGAACTAATGACATTGAAAACGTTGGTCACACCGCTAAACATCATACCTTTTTTGAAATGCTTGGTAACTTTTCAATCGGAGATTACTTCCGTAAAGAAGCGATCGAGTATGCCGTAGAAATCCTAACATCTCCTGACTACTATGCAATGCCAATCGATAAACTTTATATAACCTACTTCCCTACTGACCTAGAAGCGAAGAAATACTGGATGGAAAACGGAATAAGTGAGTCTCATCTAATCCCCCTTGAGCATAACTACTGGGAAATAGGAGAGGGACCATGCGGGCCTAATACGGAAGTGTTCTTTGACCGCGGAGATAAGTATGACCCAGAACATAAAGGCCTCGAGCTTCTTATTGATGAAGTGGAAAATGACCGCTACGTGGAAATCTGGGGAATTGTCTTTTCGCAGTATAACGCGGTGGCTGGTCAGAGTCGAGAAGAGTATAAAGAGCTCCCCTCTAAAAATATCGATACCGGAGCGGGCCTAGAGCGAATTACCTGTGTCCTACAGGAGACCGACACTAACTTTGAAACCGATTTATTCTATCCAATAATAAAGGCCACAGAAAAGATGGCCACTGTTAATCACGAAGATAACCTCACCGCTTATAGAGTAATCGCTGATCATATAAGAGCGATTACTTTTGCCCTATCTGACGGTGAGTCTTTCTCTAATGAAGGAAGAGGATATGTCCTTCGTCGGCTATTACGAAGAGCGCTAAGGTACGGAAAAGATATTGGAATAGCTCATCCCTTTTTAAATGAACTCGTAGACATAGTCTACGCTATCTATAAGGATTTCTATCCTTATCTAATAGAGAAGCTCTCCTTTATTAAAAAAGTCATCCTCTCTGAAGAAGAGAAATTCCTTCTTACTTTAGAAAATGGAGAGACACTACTAAATAAACTAATAGAAGAGAATCATAAACTAACAGGCCTCGATATATTTAAGCTTTATGATACATACGGCTTCCCTAAAGAATTATCTCTTGAGATATGCGAAGAGCGAGGCGTTGAAGTTGATATAGCGGGCTTTGATGAGGCCATGAAAAAGCAGCAAGAAACCGCTCGAAAAGCAAGGGGCGAGTATCAGTCCATGTCTGGGCAGGCGAAAGACCTTCTTGAGTGTAAAGCGGAGTCCACATTTAACTATACGAAGACCTCTCTAGTTAAGAGTGAAGTAGTGGCCCTATTTAATCTTAAAGGCGAGAAAGTTGATGAGATAAATGAAGAAGGAATGGTTATTTTTAAAGAGACTAACTTCTACGCGGAGATGGGAGGACAGATCGCGGATATCGGGCAGATTATAAGCCGTAGGTGCGCCGCGGATGTCTATAACGTTAAGCACGCGCCGAATGGACAAAACTTACACTACATTAAAGTTCTATATGGTAGTGTCCATCTCGGTGATAAATTCACCCTTAAAATCGATGAAACCCGTCGAATGAGAATCACGGCTAATCATAGCGCTACTCATCTACTTGATGCCGCTCTAGCGGAGGTCCTAGGTGAGCACGTCGCTCAGGCGGGCTCCTATGTAAGCGATGAATATCTTACTTTTGACTTTACTCACTATCAGAAAATGAGTGAAGAAGAGATCATGCTCGTCGAGGAGAAAGTTAATCAGTGGATAAGTGAGGCTATCCCGGAGAAAACATTAGTTCTTCCAATTGAGGAAGCGAAAAAACTTGGAGCGAGGATGCTCTTTGGGGATAAATACGGCGATATAGTTAGGGTCGTCACCTTTGGTGACGTCTCTAAAGAGTTTTGCGGCGGCACTCACGTCGCAAATAGTAGTGAGATTGGCTCTTTTATTATTGAAAGCGAAGAGTCAATTGCCGCGGGAGTTAGAAGAATAACGGCGCGCTCCTCAATAGGGGCGTATCATCTTTCTAAAAATAGAAAGAACACTTTAAATCAAGTCTCATCTAAACTTGGAGCGAGCTCCACTTCGGAGATTCTTCCTAGACTAAATACCCTAGTCAGTGAAAGGGACGCTCTTAAAAAGAGCGTTGAGGAGCTAAATAATCAGATAGGAGCCTCTATTGCGGTCTCTCTTCTTAAAGATATCCCCCTTGAGCCATATCCAGTATTAGTAAGCTATCTAAAAGGCACAAGTAGAGAGACATTAATGCATGTCGCAGACTATATTAGGTCTCACTATAATAGCTATCTTTTATTCCTTGTTGGGGAAAACTCTAAAGGTGATTACCCAGTTATTTCCTTTATAAAAGGAAAAGCCCTTGAGAGCGGGAATAACGCCGGTGAACTTTTAAGGTTTGGAAGTAGCTACCTTAATGGGAAAGGCGGAGGGAAGACTGATAGCGCTTCTGGCACTTACTCTGATATATCCTCAATTGACTTTGTTTTAACTAAGATTAAGGAAGAACTCGTTAAATAAGTATGAAATATCTTGGTTTAGACCTAGGAGAAAAAACCTTAGGAGTGGCCCTCTCAGACTCTATAGGGATTACTCATCCCTATAAAACACTAGAGTTCCACTCTAAGCAGTATATTGAAACTCTTAAGGAACTATCTAAAATTATAA
This sequence comes from Coprobacillus sp., assembly GCA_021203815.1. Lineage (GTDB taxonomy): Bacteria > Bacillota_I > Bacilli_A > RFN20 > CAG-826 > JAJQAP01. Next base: position 3,154 of record JAJQAL010000050.1, read on the forward strand.
GTGAATACGAAATCGATGAGATAGTCGTGGGACTTCCCACTAATATGGATAACACAGAAGGAGAGAAGGTTCACTACGTAAAGACTTTTGTCTCTAAACTAGAGGATACGTATCCATCTAAACCTATCCATTTAGAGGATGAGAGACTCACCACGATGGAAGCGTATGAGCTCATGAGTGAAATGAAATTTAAAAGGAAAGAGGAGAGAAAACTCTATAGCGACGCACTTTCCGCTAAGCTAATTCTCGACTCTTACTTAGAAAGGATAAAAAAGAATGAAAAGTAAGAAAATGAATGACGATGAAATCACTATCATCGATGATGATGGGGAAGAGATGACTTATAGGATTTTATTTACCTATGATAATGAGGATAGAGGATGCTCCTACGTTTTATTCTTTGCTCCAGAAAGCGAAGACGAAATAATCGCTCTAAGGTATGACGAGGATGGAAACCTTTATGATATCGAATCCGATGAGGAGTTTGACGAAATAGAGGAAGTCCTTAACGCCTTCCAGGATGACCAAGACGAAGCGGAAGCGGACGAGGACTCCAGTGATGATATAGTAGGGGACGAGGTCGCTTAATTTTATATACGTATTTATATATTTTTAACCAACAGAGTATATAAGCATTCCAAGAATTGCGGCTAATACGAGTAGTAATATGATGTTCATCCGCTTTTTTTGTGTTTTGTTATATAGGATATATATCCCGGCGAGTAAGATAAGAAGGGTTAATGACTTTAGGTCAAAAGAGAAGTCGCTTCCAACGGAGTTACCCCCAAAAAAGACAAGCTGGACAAAAAAGAAGAACGCTGTGGATAAAATAAGGGCGATAACAATAGGCTTAACGCCGTCTAGAGCCCCCTCTACCCATCTATTCTTAATAAACTTCTCTAAGATAAAGGCCACAATGAGGATAATAATAAAGGAAGGGAGAATCACTCCCAATGTGGAGCAAATCGCTCCTAAGACTCCCGCGGTCTGACTTCCAATAAAAGTGGATATATTAATCGCAAAAGGCCCAGGAGTAATCTCACTAATGGCGATAAAGTCCTGTAATTCACTCGCAGTGGCCCAGCCTCTTGAGATTGTCTGCTCCTCGATCATTGGAATCATCGCATATCCCCCGCCGAAGGTGAATAGACCGATTAAAAAGAAAGTATAAAATAGCTCCCAGTAGATCATGCTTTCTTTTTCTCCTTACTAACTTTATAGGCTTCAAATAGAATGCCAATTACTAGACCAAAAAGAATAAAGACAAGACTTATAAATCTAAAGGTTAAGTTAAACCAGCTAAGTAAGACGTAGCTAATAAAGCCGACGATAAATAACACTAGAGTAAAGGCGTTATGAGGAATCTCTTTCCATAAATTAATAACGGCGATAGCAAGAAGTAAGATCACCGCGACATTAAGGCCTTTAAAGGCGTTAATGACGGGAGTAAACTTCATAAACGCTTCATAAAAGAATGAAATTATAAGAATAATAATAAAGCTAGGCAGGGCGCAGCCTAAGGTCGCTAGTGCCGCTCCCATGGCCCCTGCTACTTTATAACCGACATAAGTACTCGTATTAATAGCGATAGGCCCAGGCGTGGACTCCGCGACAGCGATGATATTAAGGATATCGCTCATCCCAAGCCATCCTTTTTTCTCCACCACTTCGGTTTTAATCATCGGGATCATCGCTGCTCCCCCGCCAAAGGTAAAAAGGCCTATCTTAAAAAACGTCCAAAATAGTGAACCTAGAAGTTTTCCTTTTCCTTTACTTTTTTCTCTTTTCACATATTAGATTATAAAGTATGAAAGGAAAAATATTTAAATATATTTTTCTTTAAACTATGCTATAATACTAATTCGAATAAAAGGGAAATAAACTTATGCCAGAGAAAAAAGTACAGTTAACCCAAGAAGGGTATGATAATCTAAACGCGGAGCTAAGAGATCTTCTCGATAACGTTCAGCCGCAAATTAAGGAGCAGCTCTCTGAAGCGAGAGCTCAAGGCGACCTCAGTGAAAACGCCGATTATGACGCCGCGCGTAACCAGCTTAGAGAAATCGAAGATCGAATTAGAGAGATAGAAGAAACGCTCTCAAATGCCGTTATCGTTAAGGGTAAGAGTAACGTTGTGGCCCTTGGCTCCATTGTGGAACTTGAATTTATAGCCACTCATAAAACCGCTAGCTTCCTCATTGTGGGAACAGTAGAAAGCGATATGGCGAGTAGTAAACTCTCTAACGAGTCACCTGTCGGCCAAGCGATTATTGGAAAGAAAGTCGGGGATGAAGTCGAAGTCAAAGTGGCTAACCCCTATAAGGTTAAAATCCTCTCTATTCAAACCGCGAAATAAAATATAAAAAAAATAAAAAATTTTTTGCACAAAAAAGCTCATTTTTCCTCCTATATAAGTAGGAGGTTTTTAAATGGTAAAAGTTATTTTAATTGTCTTTGTAGTAGCCACCGTCGCCATCTGCGGGTTTATGCTAATCGACTCTAGTAGCGCTAATACAGTTGCGGCCGCTGTCGATAGTACCTCGGTTAATGGCGGAATCTCCCTAACTATTGAAGGAGAGATCCTCTACCCTGGAACATATACCTTAAGCGAAGGCTCGAATATGCTCGATCTAATCGTTGCCGCTGGAGGCGTTAGTGATAACGCGGATGAGAGAGCCTACTATGCAAGCGCCGATTTAGTCGGCGGTGAGACTTACTATATCGCCAGCCGTTTCGATGAGACGGATATGTGTAACTTTGATGAAATCGATAAAGTAAACGTGAATACTGATAGCGCCTCTATTCTCGCTACAGTCAATGGTATTTCCTCAAGCGTTGCCACTAATATCGTCTCTTATAGAGAAACTAACGGCCAGTTTTACACCATTGAATCACTTGTTAATGTCAGCGGCATTGGTAATGCCACTTATAACAAGATTAGAAACTACGTTATTTTACACGAGTGATTTTTGTTTTTCTCTTCTTTTCTCTCTGGATTGGCCTTGTTATTAGGTATCACCCTCTTATCTTTATCTCTCTTGCGCTTGTCTTACTTATATATCTATTTAAGAAATACTCAAAAAAGTTAACCCTTATCTCACTCTGTATTCTCTCTCTTGGAGTGGGATATTCGTTTCTTGATATCGACTATATGGGTAAAGACTCGACTTACTCAGGTGTCGTTATAGAAAGTAAAGATAACTATTTTATCTTCTATACGGGGCTAGAAAGACTATATGTCTCAAATTACGGTAACACCTATGAGGTGGGAGATATTTTAAGTATACAGGGAGAAAAGAAAGAAGTTCATTTTATTAGTCTCGAGAGTGAGTTTGACTTTGATGGCTACTTAAATAAGAAAGGAGTGAATCGAGAATTAGAAATAGGCACAGTTGAAGTTAAACTTAACTCTCCCTTCCGTCTTAATAAATGGAAGGCGAATTTCCTTAGTAAATTTGAAGGGGACACCGCCTCATTTATAAACGCTTTATTCTTCTCAGGGAGTAGTGACTCCGAGTTAAGCGGGGTCTTAGAGACGCTCCACCTATCGCGCTTTGCTAGTGCCTCAGGGATATATATCTACGCGTTTTTAAATAGCCTGACCTTTATCTTTTCCACTTTTATGAAAAAAAGGTGGGCAAAGCTTCTCTCCTACGGCGTCTTATTCCCATATTTTATCCTGCTATTTCCCCGTTTCACAATTATAAGGATCTCGACACTCTACCTATTTAGATGGGTCAATGAATATCCTCTTCATAAGCGGTTTACTAGCTTTGAAGTGACTTCGATCGCTGGGATGTTCTTTCTGATAGTGAATAGACATCTAGCGAGACAGGATTCCTTTATCTTAGGCTTTGCTCTGCCCTTTGTCTCTTACTATGTAAATAGGGTCTTTAACGGGCAGCGCCGCAAAGCGGTTAAAAAGATCGGTTCCACTTTTCTCTTTGGGGTCTTCTTTATCCCCTTCGAAGTGAGCTTTTACTCTTCCGTTGGGATCTTAACTTATTTCCTTACGCTTCTTTTTACCCCGTTTTTTACCCTTCTCTCTTTTATGACTCTTCTTTGCTACTACCATGTCCCGCTATATGGCATGGTAAACCGGTATACGTCCTTTCTAAATCGGTTCACTTCATGGTTCACTCGGATTAACTATACCTTCTATGTCCCTAAGCTCGGAGTGGGCTTTATTATCTTCTTTATCTTCCTTTTTATGATGCTGCTCTACTTTATGGAGATAAGGCATAAACCGATGATGACATTCTCTGGGCTTGCGGTGGGATTTGTCTGTCTCTTTACGATTCTTCCCTTCCAAAACTATGTGACAAGTGAAGTGACCTTTATTAACGTGGGTCAAGGGGATGCGGCGCTTGTCAGAATCCATAACACATCTATTCTGATAGATACCGGTGGTATCTATAATAAAGATGTCGCTACTGATGTTCTTATTCCCTTCCTTCATAGTAGACAGATCTATTCTCTTGATTATGTCATGATCTCTCATGATGACTCTGACCATAATGGCGCCTTAGAGTCGCTCTGCTCTAACTTTACCGTAAGAAACGTTATTGACGGGAGTAACGCTAAAGACTTATATCCCTTAACTATAGAAGGCGTTACCTTCTATAACTATAACCAGTATTACTATAACTATGGGGATGATAATGATCAGTCTATTGTCTTAGGGTTTAATTTAAGCGGCACTAATTATCTCTTTATGGGGGACGCGACCACAACGATAGAAAAGACACTCATGAATAACTATAACTACATTCCCTGCGATATCTTAAAAGTGGGACACCATGGGTCCTCTACTTCCACAAGCGACGAGTTTATTGAGTGGCTCTCCCCTAAAACCGCGGTGATATCCGTAGGGGAGGGAAATAGATACGGTCACCCAACGGACCAAGTCCTAACCACACTTACTAATTACGGCGTCGAGATAAGACGCACTGACCTAGAAGGGTCTATCCGTTATCTTTCATTTTCCTTATGGTAAAATGAAAACTAAACTTTTAAAATAAAAGTATGTTCTATTTAGTCTACGGCCCTCAGGCGGCAAAAATCCGGACGAGAGAAAATAAAATTATTAGTGAAGTCCTAGGGAAAAAGGACGAGTTTAACTTTATCCGCTTTGACGCGGAAGCTACCCCAATAGGGGAGATTATGGATGAGTGCGACTATATGCCGCTTGGGTGTGATAAAAAGATTGTTTCAGTTACTAACTGCTACTTCTTTACTAAGCCTTTAAAGACATTACGAAACGAAAAAGATCAAGACTGGGATAAACTCCTTGAATATATAGATAGACCAAGTGAAGGATGCGATATTATCTTTTCTCTCGTCACGAGTAAACTAGACGAAAAAAATGATATTTATCAGCTTCTTTTTAAAAAAGGAGAGGACCAGTTTAAAAAGATTGAGCAAACCGACCTCACTAGAGATGGATTTATCGATTACGCGATTCACCTATTTAATGATAGGCTTAATACCTCAATTACTAGTGAAGCCGCTAAAGAGCTCGTGGCAAGAAGCGGAAACGACCTCGATATGCTTTTTAATAACGCGGTGAAACTCAGCGCTTATACGGACCATGTTACTTACTCGGATGTGTGTCTACTTGTCACTAGACCCCTTGAAGAAAACTCCTTTCAAATCTTTAACTATCTCTTAAAGGGTAAAATCGATAGCGCGATTAGTGTCTACCGTGACCTAAAGGTCACGAGTGTCGAGCCGGTGACCTTAGTCTCCCTTCTTGCGGGTCAGTTTCGAACGCTTAACGAGGTAAGTTATCTCGTTAAAAGAAAGATGAGCGATGATGAAATCGCTCGGGAACTAGGAATTAATCCCGTAAGAGCGAAGATCCTCCGCGATAACACGCGTAGTATTGCCTCCTATAGAATAAACTCCGTCTTAGACGAGTTATATAACCTTGATGTTCAAATTAAAAGCGGCCAAGTGGACCGCTACTACGCTTTTGAGCTCTTCCTTACTCGCTTTAAGGCCTACTAGGTTACTCCGCAGGAGTAGTGGGAGCCTCTAAGCTATTAACAAGTCTTTGTAAAGAAGACTTTTGACGAGCGACTGTATTTGATTTATAAACACCAGCGTTATAGGATTTATCGATAATTCTAAAGGCGGCTTTTAGGAGCTCATCAACGTGTTCTATATCTTTTTTCTCTACCGCGACACGAACCTTTTTAGAAGCGGTTCTTACCTGCGAGCGGTAGGAAGCATTTCTCTCTCTTGCTTTCTCGTTAGTCTTAATTCTTTCTTTACTGGATTTAATATTCGCCATTTTTATTTTTCCTTCTAATTTCAGATATATAAATTATCAAACTAGGAGAGAAAAAGCAATAAAAAATATTTATGTTTTATTAAATATTTAATAAAATTTGTTATGAGGAAATAGAGGTGAATAGTAAAGAGAAAAGACTTATCTATTTTGGCACTCCAAGCTATAGCGCGGAGCTATTTACCTTTCTAGTTAAGAAAGGTTATCACTTTGTGGGCGTGGTCACTCAGCCCGATAAAGAGGTCGGAAGGAAAAAGGTACTTACCCCATCTCCTGTTAAAGAGGTAGCCCTATCTTATAATATTCCAGTCTTTACCCCAGTTAGGCTAAGAAAAGACTACGAGTTTATTAAGGATTTAAAGCCAGACGCAATTATCTGCTTCTCTTACGGTCAGATTATTCCTCAGGATGTACTAGATATTCCCACTATTGGAAGCCTAAACGTTCACGGCTCAATTTTACCAAAATATCGGGGGGCGTCCCCCCTTCAAAGTGTCCTTATCCACGCGGAAAAGGAGACAGGAGTGACCCTAATGGAGATGACAAAGGGTATGGACGAAGGCCCAATTTATGACTCGCTCTCCTTTCCTATCCCAGAAGGGATTACCTATAGCGAGCTTATCCCTCTTATCACAAACTGCGGGGAAGCGCTTCTAGATAAAGACCTTGATGACTATCTAGAGGGTAATCTAGTTAGCACCGAGCAGGATAGCGCTATAGCGACATACTGCTACCCAATAAAAAAAGAAGAAGAGAAACTAGATTTATCTTTAACTAGCGCGGAGCTACTAGGCTGGATTAAAGGCCTTAGTGAAGAGCCAGGTGGATACTTTCTCTATAATAACGAGAAACTAAAAGTATATAACGCTAAGCGTTATTCCTCTCTTATAAAGGAAGAAGTGGGGTCTCTTACCCCCACTAAAGAGGGCATACTCCTTCAGTGTAAAGACGGAGAGCTCCTCCTTACTGATGTCCAGCTTGAAGGGAAAAAGAGAATGAAAGCCACTTCCTTTAGTAACGGTCACCCCCACCTTAAAGGGGAAAAACTAAGCTAACTACTTATGGAAAATAGACTTAAACTCTCCGTCCATCAACTCGTCGATTTTTTATGTCGAAGTGGCTCTATTGATGACCGCGTTTTTAATGAGAAGACGATGGAGGAGGGCTCTAGACTCCACCTCCTTAGAGAAAAGCAGGTGGGAAGATATTTCCTTACGGAGTATTACCTTAAAGAAGACTTTTTTGTCTCTGATATGATTATCACCCTTGACGGAAGAGCGGACGGCATCATTAAAAGAAAAGACTACTATATCATCGATGAAATAAAGTCCACAATTAGTGACCTAGAAGAATTTAATGACGCAAATGAAGAGTGGCACCTCGCTCAGGCGAGATGCTACGCCTATATGTTCTCTAAAAAGAATAATCTTGAGCATATTGGAGTAAATATCACCTATATTCAGCAGGGAACAAGTAATAGCCTCACAAGAGAATTCGATTTTGAATATTCCGATTTAGAAAGATATATCTTTGATCTCATCGAGAGGTATCTCGAGTTTTATCATATTATTATGGATAACTCGGAAAGGCGTCTTTCTTCAATTGAGAGTCTTAAATTCCCTTATGAGCACCTCCGTAAAGGACAAGCGGAGCTAATTAATAAAGTCTATGAAGCCTCCACTAACGGGACGCGCCTATTTAGCGAGGCCCCAACGGGAATTGGGAAAACAATCGCGACGCTTTATCCATATATTCTCTCCACAAGAGTTGAAGATAATAAAATTTATTATCTCACCGCGAAAAATAGCGGTAAACTCTCCGCCTTAAGCGCGATCCGTGAGATGGAAAGTAAAGGATTAAGATATAAATCAATTGTTATTACCGCCAAAGAAAAGGTGTGCCTCGCTAAAGGGGCAAACTGTAACCCAGAGGAGTGTCCCTATGCAAAAAACTATTACTCGAAAGTAAAAGAGGCTCTCACTCTCGCTCTTCTTAAAGAAGATATCTATGACTATGACTATCTATTAGATATCTCTAAATCATATGGACTATGTCCCTTTGAATTTAGTCTCGATTTAAGTGAGTACTGCGATATCGTTATCTGCGATTATAACTATATCTATGACCCCTTATCCCACTTTAAAAGCCTAGATGAAGGAGAGACACACGGCCTCCTTCTTGTCGATGAGGCGCATAATTTAGTGGAACGTAGTAAGGAAATGTATTCCGCTTCTATTAGTGAAGAGAGTCTAGTTAAGTGCCTAGCTAATATGAAATACTATAAGACCAGTGTCCGCCGCCTTCTTGGAAGATTACGTAGACTTTACACTAGTCTTACTGAAACCTATAAAAGCGATGAAGAGTATGTCTCCTTTACGAGCTTTGACTATATCTATACTGAGCTTGATAAGTTTGTGACCTCTTATCAAAAGATAAGTAAAGATGACTCAAAGGCTATTAAAAAAGAAGTAAAAGACTTATATCTAGAGATCTTTCACTTCATGAGAATCTATGAGATAACCCTTAGTAGTGGTGACACCCGTTACTTCTTTAGGTTTCATCCAAACTTAGAGATATCTATTTATCACCTTGACCCATCTTCATATATTAAAGAGACTAACTCTCTATTTAAATCGGTTACGATGTTTAGCGCCACTCTCTCCCCTCATAGCTATTATCTTAAGCTATTAGGAGGGGATAAAGACGATGAATTCTTATCTCTCCCCTCCCCCTTTAATAGTGATAACTTTAAAGTCATGATTGCCTCTAACGTTTCGATTAGATATAAAAATAGAGAGGCCTCGTATCAAAAAGTAACTGACTATATTAAAGCGTTTGTGTCTGGTAAAGTCGGTAACTACTTTATCTATTTCCCTAGCTATGAATATCTTTTTAATATCCTTCCCCTATGGAATAGCGAGGAATATGATACCTATGTTCAGGATAGAGATATGAATGAAGAAGATAAGAATCTCTTCTTATCGAGATTTAATGAGAGCCCAAAAAGGACCACAATTGGCTTTCTAGTAATCGGCTCTATATTTTCCGAAGGGATTGACCTTACCTATGATAGGCTTATCGGGGTCTGCGTTGTGGGTGTGGGTCTCCCCTCCCTTAACTATGAATCTAATCTAATTAGAAATCACTACGATGAACTCGGTCTAGATGGATATGAATACGCTTATAAAAACCCCGGAATTAATAAAGTGATGCAGGCTATGGGAAGAGTAATCCGTAATGAAGATGAAAGGGGAGTGGGTCTACTTATCGATGATAGATATAATAGGGACTATCCTGATATTATTAATACTACTTATCCTAACCACACCTCGGTTTATTCCCCAAAGATGGTGGAAGCAATCGTCACTGATTTCTTTAAAAAGGAGAGTGAGTAAAGACTTTACTAAGTCTTTTCCTTATAATACTAGTTATGGCATATAGTAAAGATAAAATTCGTAACTTCTCTATTGTCGCGCATATCGACCACGGGAAATCCACTCTTGCGGATAGAATCTTAGAGCAGACGGGCGCAGTGGCTCCTCGAGATATGAAAGAGCAGATACTCGACAGTATGGACCTAGAAAGAGAAAGAGGGATAACAATTAAGCTAAACGCCGTGACTCTTTCCTATAAAGCGGATGACGGGGAAACTTATATATTTAACTTAATAGACACTCCCGGGCATGTCGACTTTTCCTATGAAGTAAGTAGGTCGCTAGCGGCCTGTGAAGGGGCTTTACTTGTCGTAGACGCCACGCAAGGCGTTGAGGCTCAAACCCTCGCTAATGTCTATTTAGCGATCGATAATAATCTCGAGATTATTCCCGTAATTAATAAGATTGACCTTCCTAGCGCGGATATAGAGATGTGTAAAAAAGAAATCGAAGAGAGAGTGGGAATCGACTGCGCTAACGCCCTCGAGGTAAGCGCCAAAACCGGGCAAAATGTCCACCAGCTTCTCGAAGCAATTGTTAAGTATGTGCCCGCTCCAAAGGGAGATGAAAATAGTCCCCTTAAAGCCCTTATCTTTGATAGCTACTATGACTCCTATCGAGGCGCGGTCATTCTTATAAGAGTAAAAGAGGGATGCGTTCACGTTGGAGACGAGATCTATTTAATGGGCTCAAAAAAGACGTATAAGGTCACAGAGCTAGGGATCCGGACCCCTGATGAAGAGAAAGTAGACGCGCTTTACGCTGGAGAAGTCGGCTATTTATGCGCGCAGATTAAAGACGTCAAAGAGGTTAGACCGGGCGAGACAGTAACCCTTGTTAGTGAGCCCGCATCTGAGCCTCTTCCCGGCTATAAGCCATTAACCCCGATGGTCTACTGCGGCCTATATCCCGTTGACTCACAGAATTATAACGCCCTTAAAGACGCCCTCGAGAAATTATCTCTAAATGACGCTTCGCTTACCTTTGCCCCCGAGACCTCTAAAGCCCTAGGATTTGGCTTTAGATGTGGGTTTCTCGGTCTCCTTCATATGGATATCGTTCAGGAAAGACTAGAAAGAGAATATAATCTTGATTTAATCTTGACCGCGCCAAGCGTCATCTATAAAGTCCTTCTAACAAACGGAGAGACTCTTGATTTAGATAATCCTTCTAATCTCCCTGATATGAGTAGTGTTAGGGAAATAGATGAGCCTTATGTAAAAGCCTCCATTATGACCCCAGAGGAATATATTGGGCCGATTATGGAGCTCTGTCACGAAAGAAGAGGAATCTTCCTCGATAATCAGTATTTTGATAAAACAAGAAGTATTCTTATCTATGAACTACCGCTATCAGAAATTATCTATAATTTCTTTGATAAACTAAAAAGCTACACGAAAGGATACGCTTCTCTTGACTACGAGTTCTCCTCCTATAAAAAAGGAGACCTCGTTAAAGTGGATATCCTTCTTAACGGCGTTAGTGTGGACGCGCTTTCAATGATAACCTATAGGCCAGAGGCCTATAGAAGAGGCCTTGCGGTTATTCAGAAGATGAAAGAAGTGATCCCTAGACACCAATTCCTTATTCCCGTTCAGGCCGCTATTGGGGGAAAGATTATCGCCAGAGTGGATATAAAGCCCGTCCGTAAAGACGTCCTCGCGAAATGCTATGGAGGTGATATAACCCGTAAAAAGAAGCTCCTTGAAAAACAAAAAGAAGGAAAGAAACGCATGAAGAAGATCGGCGCGGTTGATGTCCCTCAAGAGGCTTTTATGTCTATTCTTTCTATCGATGATGATAATAACTAGAGGGAGTAATTATCCCTAACTAGTAGATTTTTAGTATTTTATTGAAGTAGTGATTATAACTAGTTATAATACTAGTAAGGAAAATAAGATATGCCAGTGGATCACGGAATTAAATTTACGGATGAAACATACGCCACCCGCACCGAAGTCGGAAGCGCCCTTAAACTCGGTTATATTGACGGCGTTTGGAGCGGGATTTTAGCGTATCGAAATAACTACCGTCATCTTATCTCGCTTCGCCTCGTGGATAATAACGCTTTTTCCTTTTGCTACGCCCCAGGAATCGAAGAGAGAATCGAGCACGCGAAAGCGACGGTCGATAACTATGAAAATAGGGTGGCCTCCGTTTCCCTTGAAGATGACTTTAATAGCTATAAAAAAATCTCCCGCGTTGACTGCCTAAAAGAAATCGTTAATGCGGAGCATCTTATCGCCTCTGATGACGACCTCTTTAAAATCGTTGAGGGTGTTCCCCTCCCCCCTAAAGAGGCCTCGAGTCTTCGTAACCTCATTAACTATAATGAGGCCCTCTCCTTTTTAGAGAATTACCCCGTTAGTGATATCGATGAAGACCTTTTATCCCTTCTCTATTCCCGTCTTACGGGAAATGATAATCTCACGAGTTTTTATAGAACCACTGATGAAATAAATAACACCCTTATTGGAAAGATATATGACTCTGCGCCTTCTGAGTCCATTGAAAGGATGATGAATGGGCTCTTTGTCTTTCTCCGAGATAGTGAGCTTGAGCCACTTGTTAAAGCTCTTATTATCTCCTTTTATATCTCTTACGTTAAGCCTTTTCCCTCGCTTAATACCGAGGTCTCTATCTTACTTATGAAAGCGCTTCTTATTAAAACCTATGATAGCGCGATGGCCTATGTCCCCTTAGAGAAATTCTTTAGCGCCACAACAGACTATGTTAGAAAGATGTCTATAGAAGTACAGTCCACTAAAGATATCACATACTATGTCTACGCTCTTATCCCCTTCTTAGAAAGAAGCTTTACGCAGGCCGTGGAGCGCTGCTCCACCTATCAAGCCGTCGAGATTAAGCGCGACTTTTACCGAGCGGATGAACCAAAAGAGAGTGAAAAGAAGACCATCTCTTTATTTGATGAGGAGTCAGAAGTAGAAGTCGCTCCTGAACCTGCGCCAGAACCTGAACCAGTAGTGGAACCCGAGCCAGTAGTGGAACCTGAGCCAGTTGTGGAACCCGCTCCTGAGCCCATGCCTATCCCCACTCCCGCGGTGGAACCTACTTACAAGGAGCCCGCTCCAGTGATTGCGACTCCTGTCTTTAGCTTTGAAACAGAAGCTAAGCCAGAAGAAGTAGAACCCGAGCCTATTGAAGAAGAGGAAACTGAGAAAACCGTTGAAGAGCCTATAGAAGAAGTAGTGGAAGCCCCCACTGAAATAGAAGAAGAAATAGAACCAGAACCAGTATCTGTGACCATAAAAGAGGACCTCGTCCCCCCAGAAATTCATCTCGATGAGGTGAAAAAGGCTCCGAAAGTAGAGCCAAAAGTAGAGCCTAAACCAGCGCCAGTGGTAGAGCCTAAAATCGCTCCTAAACCTTCGCCGGTAGTGGCGCCAGTTAAAGAAGAGACTCCGGCGATTAAAGAAGAGAGAGTGGGCTATAGCCCCGCTCATGAAGAGATCGCTTCTTATCTCCCTCCAGTTTTAGATGAAAGAGAAGCGCAAAGACTAGAGGAACATCTCCTCGAGCTTAACCCCGAGATGCATAAAGGAGAAGCGGCCTTTTACGCCCGTCACTGCACCCTTGGAAAGAAATATACAATCTCTCAGTGTAAGAAATATTTAGGCTGCGCCTATGAAACCGCAAGAAAAACCATGGAAGGACTTACCGAACTTGGTTATTATAAAAGAGAAATGGTAAAAAATAAGAGTGTTTACACTCCTTTAGATAGGAAAAGATAGCGATGTCAAATACAGTTATTATCTTAATTGCGGTGATTGTAGCGGCCGCGGTGATCGCGATTGTCGCTTATATCATTTACCGTGCGGTTAACCCAAGGCTTAAAGACGATAAACCCACGGAAGAAGAGGTCGCCGAGGAAGAGCTAAATAGAATGCTCTCCCCAGTCGAAGATGAAAAAGCCATCGAAGAGATGAGAGAATACGATAGAAAACTTCAAGAAGAAGAAAATGGCGAATCAGAAAGTAAGAAAGAATAAAGATAGTAGAGCCCACGCTTTATATATTCATATCCCCTTTTGTTCTTCTTTTTGCTATTACTGTGATTTCCCGAAAACGATATATGACTATACCGAGGCGGATGCTTATTTAAGAGCCTTAAATCAGGAGTTTTCTTATAGGATTAATGAGCCCCTTAACGATATCTATACCGTCTATATCGGTGGGGGCACCCCCACCTCTCTCACTCCGGTGCAGCTAAGGCGTCTATTTGAAATTGTTAAGGCTTTTATTAACACTGATAACGTTCAGGAATATACGGTCGAGGCTAATCCTGAGTCTTTAACTGATGAAAAGATAAAGCTATTTAAAGAGTACGGAGTTAATAGGGTCTCCCTAGGCGTAGAGTCCACGGATAACCACGTTTTAAAAGATATTGGAAGAAAGCATACCTATGAAGACGTGATCCGCGCGGTAAGTCTACTTAAGAAAAATAAGTTTACTAATTATAACCTCGACCTTATCCTCGACCTCCCTAAGGTAAATGAGGTCATGATAAGAAAAGATATTGAAAATATCCTCTCTCTTGGCGCCACTCATATCTCTATTTATTCCCTCGAGGTTTATCCTAATACGGTATTTGGAAAGCAAGGCGTTGAGCCCGTGGATAGCGATACGTCGTACGCTCACTATAAACTAGTAAATGACCTCCTTAAAAAAGCGGGATATATCCATTATGAAGTCTCAAACTGGTCTCAGCCCGGCTATGAATCGCTTCATAACCTCACCTACTGGAGAAATGAGAAGTACTATGGACTCGGGATGGGAGCCGCGGGCTATATTAGAGGGTTCCGCTATAAAAATAATGAAAACATAAACGATTATCTTAACTGTCACTTCCAAAAAGAAAAAGAGCGAGTAAATAAAAAAAGTAAAGCGACGTATGAAGTTATGATGAGACTAAGAACAATCGAAGGAATAAATGACGCCCAGTTTAAAGCTAACTACGGCTACTCCTTTATCGAACGTTATAAAGAGAAGATCGATTCTTTTGTAGAAACTGGCTACCTTACTAACGCTAACGGCGTAGTAAGACCCACTTTTAACGGGATGATGGCTCTTAATTACGTTTTATATAAGATACTCGAGGAGGATCTATGAACTTTATTAGCCTAGGGAAAAGAGTCCTTATCTATCTACTCGATTTTGTTTTAGTGGGCCTAGTCTCTTTTCTAGGTTTAATCGCTTTATACTATAACGGGCACTGGAACGTTACCGTGTATCTACTTACGTCCACCGCCGTTCATATCGAGCTCTTATTCCTCTACGAGTTTTTATGTGTTTATTTTACTAGTGGCTATACCCTTTTCTCTTTTATCTGTAACGGGAGAGTAGTGAGTAGAGAGGAAAGAGTCAGCTTAAGCGCGGCCACGCTTCGCGCGCTTTATGAGTGCGTTGTTATTTTCCCGATTGTGGACCTACTATATCTATTAATTAAGCGGAGCGACCTCTCCGTCGTGGACCGGCTCAGTGAGACCTATTTTGTAATTGCTAGATAGCCTCTTATCTCTATTTAATATATAAAAAGGAAGGGAAATCATCCTCTTTTTTTTTAGACTTAAAAACCTCTAAAAACCTTAGCACTCCTAAAATTAGGCTGCTAAAATATCTCATTTTTATATAAACTAAATATTATAAAATAATATTTAAAAATATTTTAAATTTTTTAGCACTTTTTTGTTGACAGTGCTAATTTTTTATTCAATAATATTTGTAGCACTTAGGGAGTTAGAGTGCTAAAAAGGAGAATAGTAATGAAAGGTGACCGACTAGATTTAATTCTTAAATGTATCGTGGAATACTTTATTAAAAACGCAGAACCAGTCGGCTCAAAAACTCTTATAGAAGAGTATCACCTTCCCTATTCTTCTGCGACAGTTCGTAACGATATGATGGAACTTGAAGAGGAAGGCCTAATTGAAAAGACCCATATGTCAAGCGGACGTGTTCCCTCCTCGAAAGGCTACCGCTACTACTGCGATCACCTCCGTAATGATAGTGTCGATGAGGACCTTAAAGAGTCTCTTGCCCTTATCCTCGCGAATAAAAAGAAATCCATTGAGGAAACGATTGAAGCAAGCTGCGAGATCCTTAGCCATATGACATCTCTAGTCAGCGTCGTGCTTGGTAGTGAGGAAAAAGAGAGACTAGCCTCTATCTCCCTAGTCCAAATAAATGAAAGAACAGTCACAAGTGTCTTTGTTACGGATAAAGGCTACGTCGAAAATAAAACCTTCATCGTGGATGAAAACCTTAAGGCGGAGGAGCTAGTGGACTGCGTAAAGCTAATTAATGATAGGCTAGTGGGCACACCTGTTGATGAACTCGTGGAGAAAATGGAGGCCCTTAAACCAATTCTCTCTGACTATATAACTGACCATGACGTAATCTATCAGGCCTTACTCGAAACCTTTATTAGATACGCTTCGGATAGAATGTCGCTTTACGGGAGAGAAGAGCTATTTAATAACCCAGAGTACGCATCTGATGCGGATAGACTAACAAGAGTCCTAAGGCTCCTTAACGATTCCTCCTCTCTTAAAGAGGTCGATGAAGGAGAGGACCTTGAGATCCATATCGGAGACCTTAAAGATAACCCCGATGTCTCTATGGTCAGCGCCAAAATTAAAATTGGAAAAGAAGGAGAAAATACGATCGCCCTTGTGGGTCCATCTAGAATGGACTACGATAAAGCGCTTTCCGCGCTTAAATATATCGCGGATAAGCTTAATGAACATTTCGCCGATAGTGGTGATACCACCGAATTAGATAAAGAGGAAGGAGAGAGTAAAGATGGAGAAGCATGAAGACGAGAAAATAGAAAAAGAAAGTAGTGATAACAAAGAAATAGATGAGCCCACTGAAGAGGAAGAGAAAGAGAAAAAATCGCGCCGCGAGAAAAAGCTCGAAGAAGAGGTAACTACCCTAAAACTCGAAAGGGACCACTGGAAAAACGAGTATTATAGAGCGTACGCGGACACACAGAACTTACGTAAAACGCTTCAAAAAGATCACGAAGAAGCCCTTAAATACCGCGCGGAGGGCTTTGTTGAAGGGCTCCTTCCCGTGCTAGATAGCTTCTATATGGTTCTAAGCGCTACCCCGCCTAGTGAAGAGATAAAAAACTACTGTGAAGGCTTCACTTATATCTATAAAAACCTCGTTAATGTCTTAGAAAGTGAAGGCGTCAGTGAAATCGCTCCCGCGGTGGGGGATAAATTCGACCCCGCTAATATGATCGCCATTGAATCAGAGGAAGGGGACGAAGCTAATATCGTTAAGAAAGTATACTCTAGAGGGTATGCGCTCCACGGACGCGTCATCCGTCCCGCAGGAGTTAAGGTAAGTATATTACCTACTAAAGATGACAAACTAGAAAGTAAAGAAAAAGAAACCAATAATAAAAACTAATTTTAGGAGGAAAAAATATTATGGCAAAAGAAATTATCCTTGGTATCGATCTCGGTACCACTAACTCGGTCGTGAGTTATCTTCAAGCGGATGGGACGGTTAAAGTTATCCCTAACCCTGAAGGGACGATGACCACTCCATCTGTCGTCGCTTTTAAAGCAAACGGCGAAGAAATCGTTGGTAACGCCGCTAAGCGTCAAGCGATTACTAATCCCGATACCGTCTCTTCAATAAAGAGAAAAATGGGAACAGGCGAGAAAGTTCATATTAGCTGCACTAATAAGGACTATACCCCTCAAGAAATAAGCGCGAAAATTCTCTCTTATATGAAAAAGTATGCCGAAGATAACCTCGGTCAAAAACTTACTAAAGCGGTTATTACCGTTCCAGCTTACTTTAATGACGCGCAAAGGCAGGCCACTAAAGACGCCGGTCAAATCGCCGGTCTTGACGTCGTCCGTATTATTAATGAGCCGACCGCTGCGGCGCTCGCATACGGCCTTGACACGGGAAAAAGCGAGAAGATTCTTGTCTTCGACCTTGGAGGCGGTACCTTTGATGTCTCAATCCTCGATATAGGAGACGGAACCTTTGAAGTTATCGCCACATCTGGTGATAACCATCTCGGCGGTGACGACTGGGACGCGGTAGTGGGCGACTGGATTAAAGCCGAGATTAAAACCCAAACCGGCGTTGATATTACCGATAAAGGTGCCCTACAAAGAATTAGAGAAGCCGCGGAGAAAGCCAAAATTGAGCTCTCAAGTATGCTTGAGACCACGATCTCTCTCCCCTTTATCTCGATTACCCAGGCGGGCCCAGTAAACTTTGAAACTAAGCTTACAAGAGCGAAGTTCCAAGAGCTTACTCGTCATCTACTTAAAAGATGCGAGGCCCCAGTTAAGCACGCCCTAGCGGACGCTAAAATGACCGCTAGTGACTTAGACCAAATCCTCCTCATCGGCGGCTCTATCCGTATGCCGGCGGTCCAGGAGTTAGTTAAAGAGCTTACCGGAAAGACTCCTAACCTCTCCGTTAATCCTGATGAAGCGGTCTCTATCGGCGCGGCCTATCAAGGCGGAGTGGTGTCTGGTGACGTTAAAGACGTCGTTTTACTTGACGTCACCCCGCTTACTCTAGGTATTGAAACCTTAGGCGGCGTTATGACTCCATTAATTAATAGAAATACCACAATTCCGACCACTAAGAGTCAGATCTTCTCCACCGCCGCGGATAATCAGCCCGCTGTGGATATCATGATTTATCAGGGCGAAAGACCAATGGCCCATGATAATAAGCTTCTTGGTAACTTCTCTTTAACCGGGATTAAGCCCGCGCGAAGAGGAGAGCCAAGAATTGAAGTCACCTTCTCAATTGACGTTAACGGTATCGTTAACGTTAAGGCAAAAGACCTAGATACACAAAAGGAGCAAGATATCACCATATCCGGCTCAAACGGTCTCTCTAAAGATGAGATAGATAGAATGGTCCGCGAAGCCGAGGAAAACGCCGAAGCGGATAATAAGAGAAGAGAAGAGACCGAGCTCCGTAATAGAGCGGAAGCGATTATCTCCGAGATCGATATGTCCATTCAGGAGCAAGGGGATAAGATGGATCCCACGCAGAAAGAAGAGCTTCAAAAGGCCCGTGACGAGTTTAAAACCGCGCTTGATAATAATGACTACGATACGTTAAAAACAAGGATCGACCAGCTCGAGCAGATGATGGCCTCTATGCAGTATCAAGGCGCGGGAACGGACTCCACTGGAGGAGCGCAGGGTACCCCTGGGTCGAGTCCTGATGATGTGGTCGATGCCGATTTTACCGGCGGAGACAGTGGTGAAGGGAATGCATAATCCATATCGTTCAGTATAAATTTGCCCCTAGGGGATACATCGCTATCCCCTTTTGGCGTTATTAGGTAATTTTTATGGCAGAAAAAAGAGATTTATATGAAGTCCTTGGAGTGAGTAAAAGCGCCTCTAAAGACGAGATCAAAAGCGCTTATAGACGTCTCGCTAAACAGTATCATCCCGATAATAAAGAAAGCGGGGATGAAGAGAAGTTTAAAGAGGTCCAAGAGGCCTATGATATCCTTTATGACGATAATAAAAGAGCGACGTATGACCAGTTTGGCTTTGCCGCCTTTGACCAGGCCGGCGCAAACCCGAGTAATGGCGGTAACCCATTCGGCGGGTTTGGTGGCGGCGGGTTCGGTGGGTTCTCCTCAAGTGAAAACGTCGATATAAACGATATCTTCTCAAGCTTTTTTGGAGGAGGGCAGAGTAGAAGACAGAGTCGGACCGGACCGATGAAAGGAGCGGACTCCTTTCTCCGCGTCAGTATTGACTTTATGGATGCAGTGTGGGGAAAAGACCTCACGCTTGACCTTACGGTCGATGAGAAATGCACCTCCTGCGGCGGGAGCGGCGCTAAATCCCCAAGCGATGTTCATACCTGCCCAAGCTGTAATGGAACGGGCTACGTTAAGACTCAGCGAAGGAGTATGTTTGGAGTGATGGAGAGTCAGGACATCTGTCCTAACTGTAACGGAACGGGGAAAGTTGTGACCAGTAAATGCCCTACGTGTAACGGAAAAGGGTACACGCGTAATAGAATTGACCAAGTACTTCATATCCCGGTTGGTATTAATAGCGGACAGCAAATTAAGATCGCGGGAAGAGGCGAAAGAGGGGCTAACGGGGGGCCAAATGGCGACCTATACGTCGAAGTTAATATTAAAAAGCACCCCTACTTTTGGAGAGAGGGAAACGATATCCATCTCGAGGTGCCGCTCGACTTTTCTGACGCGGCGCTAGGAACGGAGCTAGATATCCCCACGGTTTATGGAGACGCGCGCCTAACTATCCCTAGCGGCACGCAGTCTGGGCAGATATTAAGAATGAAAGGTCAGGGCATTAAAGACCTAAGGACGAAAAAGCCGGGGGACCAATATGTCCACTGCATCGTTAAGACCCCAACCGGGCTTAATAAAGCGCAGAAGGAAGCCTTAAGGGCGCTAAAAGACGCGAGCGGCGATGAGACCTACGAAAAATTCCGTAAACAAGTGAAAAAAGGCTCGTAAATATAAAGACTCCTAAGGAGTCTTTTTTCTTATTAAATATCGCTTTTTTGACACTGTCTAAAATTTTTTTTCACTTTTTTTGCACGTTTTTCCCATTTTTAGAGAATACATATATATGTGAGCTACTTTATTAGTCAGGAAACTACTACCGACTGCGGGTTTACCTCGCTGAAGATTATCCTCGCCCGCCTTAATCATAATAAAGAGTTTCTCTACTTACCGCGGAGTAGAGATGAGACCTCTTCCTTTTATGATTTAAAAATAAGCGCAGAGAAATACGGACTCTATCTCGATGGATACGAGTATCAAAGTAAAGAGGATATCTATCTCGCCCCTAAGGGATATAAAATCCTTCAGCTTAATAGGGAGGGGAGTAAACACGCAATCATCCTAAAAAGGATCACGCATAAATGGGCCTATATCGTTGATCCCGCTTATGGGAGTAGTAGAGTGAAGACTAAGGCGCTCTTTAACGAGTGGAGCGGGAGAGCGCTTCTTATTACCTACTTTAAAAAGTACACCGGTAAACTCCCTACTTACCCTTTACTCGGTAAAAGAAAGGGAGTAGGGCTCTTCCTTTCTAAGCTCTTCTCCTCTTTATTTCTTCTGATGGGCCTATCTCTAATTGAGTCACCTTACTATCTACTCCCTCTTGGGTGCCTAGCGATATGCGCGCTCTTTGAAGTGCTCTATCATGTCCTATTAAATAGGAAAATGAAAGAGATTGATAATAGCTTTTTAAGCCGCCTAAAAAAGCCTTTATCAAATAAAGAGGAACTAAAAACCTATGAGGACTATAAAAGTAAGGCCTTAACCCTCCCCACCGTTTTGACCTTTAGCGTTCTCCTCTCCCTACTTATAACGCTCCTATTTATCTTTAACTCCCTTTATAACCTTATTATCATCGGAGCCCTTCTTTTCTCCCTTATGGTTAAAGAGGCCTTTATTGAGCCTGGGCTCACTAGAGAGGAGAGTAAGATCTCCACCTTAGAGCTAGCGCTCTCAAGAGAAAAAGATATGGGCCAGTTTCAAAGGCGCTTCACCTCGCTTCATGAAAAGACCTATCGTTACGCTTCGATTACGACGCTAGAGAGGTATCTAGAGCTCTTTATCCTCATGCTCTCGATTATCGTCTCGATGTATCTAGAGGGGTATCTATCTTTAACCTATGTCCTTTTATATTTTGCTCTTTCCTATTACCTTAAAACGAATCTAGAAAAAGTGACGTCTCTTAGAAAGGAAAGAAGAGAATACGACCTTCTTAAGAGTAAATATAATACGATGATGAAGCGCCTCACTTAAATTTACTTTTATAAATTTAAATGCTAAAATTAAAGGGCTATGGAATTATACTTTTCTTCTTTAGATACTAGTTACGATACGTTTCAGGAGACATTCGCTCTTATTCTTACGCATGTAGTGGAGACCTTAGCTATCCCATTTGACCCCACGGTCAGCGTGGATCTAGTGGATAACGAGACCATTCACACTCTTAATAAGGAGTATAGAGGCGTAGATAGGCCCACAGACGTTCTCTCCTTTGCCTACCTAGAGTCGATGAATGAAGAAGAAAAGAAAAGTCTTGATGGGAAAAAGGTCGAGCTAGGAGATATCGTTATATCTCTTGATAAGATGAAAGAGCAGGCCGCATCATACGGCCATAGCGAGAAAAGAGAGCTTAGTTTCCTTTTCCTCCACGGGCTACTTCACCTACTCGGCTATGACCACCAAACTAAAGCGGAGGAAGAAGAAATGTTTACCCTTCAAGATAAAATTCTAGATGAGCTGGAGATAAAAAGATGAAAGAAGTAGAGCTAATAGAAGTGGCTAAAAAAGCGATGGAATTATCTTATTCCCCTTATTCAAATTTTAAAGTCGGAGCGGCCCTTGTAACAAAAAGCGGCACTATTTACGAGGGGACGAATATTGAAAACGCGTCCTATTCCCTCAGTATGTGCGCGGAGCGTAACGCTTTATATAACGCGTACTGCCATGGTGTCAGTAAAGATGATATCGTTATGTTTGCGGTCGTGGCGGATACCATTTCCCCTATCTCCCCATGCGGAGCGTGCCGCCAGGTGATGAGCGAGCTCCTTAGTAGCGACACCCCGATTATCTTAGCGAATCTAAAAGGCGAGTATAAAGTAACTCATATAGGTGAACTTCTCCCCGACTCCTTTAAGGGAGAAGACATGAAATAATGAAAAGCGGATTTGTTCTCGTTTACGGAAGGCCTAACGTCGGTAAATCCACGATCATTAATAATATTATCGGGAGAAAGGTCTCGATTGTGACCCCTAAGCCCCAGACCACACGTAATAATATTAAAGGGATATATAATGACGGGGAGTGCGAGATAACCTTTATCGACACTCCTGGCGTTCATAAACCTAGTAAACTTCTTGGGGAAGTGATGAATGAAATGGTTTATAACAGTTTTCGTGATGCTGACGCCATTTTATTTATCGTCGATAGCGCCAAAGAATATGGGCTCGGTGATGACTTCCTCATCGAGAAGATAAAGGATATGAAGTGCCCGATTATCCTCGTCTTTAATAAGATTGACCTCGTCAATATCTTAGAGATCACCGCGCTTAAGGAAAAGTATAAAGAAAAGCTCCCACAGGCGCGGCAGATTGAATGCGTAGGAACGGAGGGATTTAATCTCGATGAGATTATAAAAGCGCTTAAAGAGGTGCTTCCCGAAGGGCCAAGCTACTACGGGGGCGAATACTATACCGATAAAGACGAGGTGTTTCAAATTAAAGAGATAATTAGAGAAAAAGCTCTTCTCTATCTTGACGAAGAGGTCCCGCACTGCGTCGCGGTCTATATTAAAAATATTGAGTGGGACTCGTCTCCCCTTGAGATTAGCGCGTCAATAAGCGTTGAAAAGGAGTCCCAAAAAGGAATTATTATTGGAGAGGGAGGGAAGATGATTAAAAAGATTGGAAGCGCGGCGAGAAAAGATATTGAGCGCCTCCTTCATAAACACGTTAATCTCACCCTTACCGCAAGAGTTGATAAAGACTGGAGAGAAAACGCTTCCTCCCTTAAAAAATTTGGCTACACGAGTAAAGACTTATGAAACTAATTATTTTATCTACGAATCTTTATAAAGATAAAGATGCGATTATTCACGCTATAAGTGAAGACGGAACCATTGATTTTACGGTTAAATCCCTAGTGAGTAAAAGCGATAAAAGCCCGCTTAATCTCCCTTTAAGCGTAATTGACGCCACTTTTAGCGAAGGGAGACTCTATAAGTATCCCCTTCTTAAAGAGTTTACTCTCCTCGATTCCCCGCTTATTAGTAACTATTCCACTTCACTCCTTGTGACTATTTCCTTTCTTAAGGAAGTAACAACGCGTCTTCTTCCCGAAGAGGAGCAGTATAAACTCTATCCCGCTCTCCTTAAGATTATTAGTCTTATTAAAGATAATAAAAGCTACTACTATATCGATCTCATTTATCTCTTTCTCACCCTTAAATACGCGGGATATGAGTTTAACGTGAGTGAGTGTATCTACTGCGGGGACCGTTCGTCTATCGCGGATTTCTCCTTTGATGAAGGAGGGTTTATCTGTAAGGGGTGCCTTGCTCGAAACGAGAAAAGCGAGTTTAACCGGGATGAGATGCTAATTATCCGCTACATATTAAGGGGCTTAGATGACGTTGAAACGCTTATTAGAGAAGGCGAGTTTGAAATTGACCCCATCGAGAAGATTTTAAGTAGAGCCCTAATCTTTACAAGCGATAACCTCGGGATTAATCTCCACTCGATTAAATACATGATTGGGTAAATATAACACTTATAATGGGTTGACAAAAAATTAAAAAAAGTAGTATTATAATCCCTCGCGGAGGAGAGAAAATGTACGACTACGATAAACTAGTAACTCACTTTATTACCTCAGGCTACTATTTTCAGGGTAGTGAGATATATGGCGGTATCTCTAATACTTGGGACTATGGGCCTCTTGGTAGTGAAATCAAAAAGAATATAAAAGACATGTGGTGGAAACGCTTCGTTCAGGAAAGCCCCACTAACGTTGGGATTGACGCGGCGATTTTAATGAATCCTAAAGTTTGGGAAGCCACCGGCCACGTCTCAACATTTAACGATCCTTTAATCGACTGTAAATCCTGCAAGATGCGTTATAAAGCGGATGATCTAATCTCATCTCAGTTTCCCAATGTGGAAGCGGGTAAGATGAGTAACGACGAGCTTATGGATTTAATCCATAAGAGTCACGTTAAGTGCCCTAACTGCGGTAAAGAAGACTTCACCGATATCCGTCAGTTTAACATGATGTTTAAAACTCATATTGGAGTGACAGAAGACTCTCAAAGCGCAGTCTATCTTAGGCCCGAAACCGCTCAGGGCATGTTTGTAAACTTTAAAAATGTCTTAAGAACAACGCGTAGAAAGCTCCCAATTGGTATCTGTAACGTTGGGAAAGCCTTCCGAAACGAGATTACGCCGGGTCAACTTACCTTTAGAACGAGAGAATTTGACCAAATGGAAATGGAGTTCTTTACTAAGCCCGGAGACGACCTAAAGTGGTTTGACTACTGGAAAGGAAAATGTCTCGATTTTATCGGAGAGCTTGGAATTAGTAAAGATAAACTTAGATACCGTGACCATGACCCAAAAGAGCTTGCCTTCTACTCAAAGGCCACGACAGATATTGAGTATCTCTTCCCATGGGGATGGGGAGAAATATGGGGAATAGCCGATAGGACTGACTATGACCTAAAGCGTCATATGGATTATAGCGGTGAATCCCTTGAATATCTCGATCCCGATACGAATGAAAAATATATCCCTTACTGCATCGAGCCATCCGTCGGTCTAGATAGACTCGTTCTAATGACCTTATTTGACGCTTATAGCGAGGAAGAGCTTCCTGATGGGGACAGTAGAATTGTGATGCACCTCTCTCCCGCGGTCGCTCCTTATAAAGTCGCGGTTCTCCCGCTTTCAAAAAAGCTTGAGGAGAAAGCAAAAGAAGTTCATGCGGTCTTATCAAAGTATATGAGCGCCGTCTATGACGACACTGGAAGCATTGGAAAAAGGTATCGAAGAGAGGATGCCATCGGTACCCCATACTGCGTCACCATCGATTTTGATTCCATTGAAGATAATACGGTAACAGTCCGTGACCGAGACAGTATGAATCAAATCCGTCTAAACATCAATGAATTAGTGGAATACCTAAAAGTTAAGATATTCTTCTAATATAGTAATTAATTAGTAGATTTATAGTAGGAAAATAAATATGGCAGAAAGTAGTGGTAATTCATACGACGAGAGTTTAGTTAAAGACGTTTTAGCGCACGCTGATATCGAAAACGTGATCTCTAGCTATATTAACGTTGAAAAAAGAGGGAAAAACCATTTGGCCCTTTGCCCTTTCCATGACGATAACGCCCCTTCCCTTACTATATCCGAGGAAAAACAGATCTATAAATGCTTTGTCTGCGGGGAAGGCGGTAACGCCATCACATTTGTGATGAAGTATGAAAAGATCCCCTTTATGGAAGCGGTTAGAAAGGTCGCGGAGCTATCTGGCTACTATGACCCGCGCCTCGAGAAAAAGACTTATTCAAAGCCTATAGATGAATCGAAAGAGGCCCTATATAAGTGCCTAGAAGACCTCACGCTCTACTATCAGCTCGCTCTTCAAAGTGAAGAAGGGATAGAGGCCACTAACTATCTCGCCTCTAGGGGAATAAGTGAAGATAT